>PMZS01000051.1:0-31577 GCA_003170115.1 Spirochaetaceae bacterium | reverse complement strand
TGCAGGACATCATCGCCATCCTCGGCTACGACGAGCTCTCGGAAGAGGACAAGGCCACGGTGTCGCGTGCGCGGCGGATAGAGCGGTTCCTCAGCCAGCCCTTCTTCGTCGCCGAACAGTTCACCGGCTTCCCGGGCAGGTACGTGAAGCGCGACGAGACGGTGGCGAGCTTCCGCGAGATCATCGACGGGAAGTGCGACACCCTTCCCGAGCAGGCTTTCCTGTACGTCGGCAATGTCGCCGAGGCACGCGAGAAGGCCGAGAAGATGAAAAACGCATGAGCGCGACCTTCTCGTGGTCCGTGGCCACGCCCGAGGGAACCGCGGCGTCGGGTGAATGCCAGTTCCTCGTGGTACCCACCTCGGGGGGCGAGCTGGGAGTCCTCGCGGACCATGCCGCATTGGTCGCAAGCGTCGTGCCGGGTGAGCTGCGCGTCACGAGCGGCGGACAGACGCGGTCGGTGAGCGTCGGCGGGGGCGTCGTCGAGGTGCGGGACAACCGCGTGCGCCTGCTGGTCTCCGGAGCCGGCGGAGACCAACAAACAACTGTTCGACGATAAAGCACGGGGCCTTCCGAGCCCTCGGAACGCCTTGTCGAGCCTCGCGGAGCCGCTCCACAAAATTTCTCAGACAAGCGCGAAAGTGTTGACAAGTCGCCTGCGAAGCACTATGATGTGAGACGGTTTTCATCCTAATGAAACGAGAGGGGCAACCGTGGCTGTAAAGAAGAGTGCAAAGAAGACCAGTAAGAAGGTCGCCAAGAAGCCGGCGAAAAAGGCCAAGAAGGTCGCCAAGAAGTCGGCGAAGAAAAGGTAGGGAAGAACGCTTCCCACGCGGGGAGGGAGAAAGCACTCTCCTTCCCCGCGTCTCTTTCCTCCGCAGCGGCAACCCCGCGTGGCCTGACGGCGCACCGCCTGACAGGCCGGGGATGGTACGCTCTCCTGCCCGTCACTTCACTTTCAGAAAAACCTCACACGCACGGAGAACGTCTTCAAGTTCAATCGACCTCATTCCGTGAGAGCCCGCGCCCAGTATGCGTACTCGTACGCCGCGCGGCGCCCACACGCCGGGATCACTCTGGCCAAACAACGCCACCGTGGGACAGCCCGCCGCCGCGGCCAGGTGAGTGACGCCCGAATCATTGCCGACGTACAGGCGGCACCGTGCAAGGCGCGCTGCAAGCCATGGCAGGGTGAGTGACCGCCACACATCGCCTCCGGGAAAAGGCTCGAGGCCTGTTTCCGCGGGGCCAACGATCCATGCGATCCTTTCGCCCCGTTCGATGAGGCGTGCCGCGAGCTGGATGTATCGCTCGCGCGGCCAGTTCTTGCCTGCGCTGCCGCTCCCCGTGTGTATCGCCACGACATCCTGGGATTCGAGCTCGGGGATCCGGATCCGGGGAATGCGGTCCTCCCCGCGGTCCCGCAGGGGGAAAAGCGAAAGATGGTAATCGATCACGTGGATGGCCGACGTGGGAAATGGATCCTGTCGGACGATCTCCCTCACACCCACACGCGCCAGGCTCTCAGCGAGCGAGGAGGAGGAGGCCGCGAAAAGCAGTGCCGAGGTAACCTTGCCGAGCCTCCCCGCGAGCGGAGAATCGGTCGTCACGCTCCCGGAAAAGAGGGGGGAGAACACCGGGGCCTCGGCATCCCAGGTCTCGTCGAACGGGGGCGTCGCAATGGAGGCGTGCGCGGGCCGGCCCAGCAGGATCAGCCTCTCCCCGGGGCGGTCTTCCCGCCAGCGGGCGATTGCCGGCAGCGTGGTGATGAAATCCCCGAGAGCACCGGAGTGATAGATGAGACTTGCCATGGCCCTGCCCGGGTGGGCATGGTAGCATAGATGGTAGCATAGATCGATGGTTTCTGCTAAAAGTGCAAGCATGCGCGCAACGACGGACAGGAAAATACTGGTCATCAACTGCGGAAGCTCGTCGTTGAAGTACGAGGTATGGGGGATGCCCAAGCGCATCAGCCTGGGGCGCGGCCTGGTGGAGCGCATCGGCGAGCTCAAGGGGCGCATCACGCAGAAGACTCCCCGGTGCGAGCTTGTGCGCGAGGTCCAGGTTCCTCACCACAAGGCGGCCATGGAGCTTGTCCGGGAGGCCCTCACCGACCCGGAGAAGGGTGTCCTCGGCAGCCTGGCGGAGATTTCCAGCGTGGGGCACCGCGTGGTGCACGGCGGCGAGCAGTACTCCTCTTCCGTCGTCATCGACGACGACGTGCTGAAGGCCATCGAGAAAAACGTGGAGCTGGCGCCCCTGCACAACCCCCCGAACCTCATCGGCATCAAGGAGGCGCAGGCGATTCTGCCGGGCGTCAAGCAGGTGGCGGTTTTCGACACCTCATTCCACCAGACAATGCCTCCCGCGGCATACCTCTACGGGCTGCCCTACGAGCTGTACGAGAAGTACAAGATCCGCCGCTACGGCTTCCACGGGACCAGCCATCGCTACGTGGCCGGCCGCGCCATGGAGATGCTGAAGCGCGAGCCCGAGAACACGAACGTCATCACCCTCCATCTCGGCAACGGCGCTTCGGCCACGGCGATCGAGCACGGCAGGTCAATTGACACGTCCATGGGATTCACGCCGCTGGAAGGGCTGATGATGGGCACCCGCAGCGGCGACATCGATCCTGCCATCATAGATTTCCTGGAGAGGCGGGGGTACAGCTCGCCCGAGGTGAACGCGCTCCTCAACAAGAAGAGCGGGCTCCTGGGGCTCTCGGGGATCTCAAATGACCTCCGCGACCTCGAAGTGGAGGCGGCGAAAGGCAACCAGCGCGCGATCGAGGCGCTGGAGGTCTACGCGTACCGGGTGAGAAAGTACGTGGGCGCCTACGTGGCAAACCTCGTGAAGGTGGACGCCCTGGTCTTCACCGGCGGTATCGGCCAGAACGGCGTGAAGATGCGGGAACGGATTTGCCACCGACTGGAGAACCTCGGTATCTTCATGGACTACGGGTTGAACGCGTCACTGGGCTCCGGGGAAGGTATCGTCTCGTCCCCGTTCTCGCCCATCGCGATCCTCGTGGTGCAGACCAACGAGGAGCTGCAGATCGCCATCGACAGCTACGACCTTGTTTTCGGCGCCGATGCCGCGTACAGGCGCCGTAGTTCTGACGTCACGCTCTGAGGGGGTTCCTTCAATGGTAAAGCTCGACTTCTCGAAGCTCGACGGCCTGGTGACGGCGGTCGCGCAGGACTGGCAGACCGGGGAGATCCTGATGGTTGCATTCATGAACGCGGAGTCCTGGGAGCTCACACAGAAGACGGGGATCATGCACTACTGGAGTCGGTCACGCGGGAAACTCTGGAAAAAGGGCGAGAGCTCGGGAAACGTCCAGGAGGTGAAGGAGCTTCGCATCGACTGCGATGCCGACTGCGTGCTGGCCCGGGTCCGACAGATCGGCGATGCGGCCTGCCACACCGGCTACCGCAGCTGCTTCCACCGGGTGGTCGAAGGCGGGGCGGAGCGCGTGGACGGAGTGCTGGTGTTCGATCCCGAGAAGGTCTACGGAGAAAAGAAATGAAGGAGCGGGTGATCAAGCTGGGCGTGCCCAAGGGGAGCCTGGAGCGGGCGACCATCGAGCTTTTCCAGAAGGCGGGATGGAAGATTTCCGTCTCAGAGCGCTCCTACTTTCCTTCCATAGACGACCCAGAGGTGAGCTGCAACCTCGTGCGTGCCCAGGAGATGGCCCGCTACGTGGAAAACGGGGTGCTGGACGCGGGGCTCACCGGCCTGGACTGGATACTGGAAAACGACGCGGACGTGGAGATCGTGACCGACCTTATCTACTCCAAGGCGAGCACGACCAAGGCCCGGTGGGTTCTCGCCTGCCCCGCCTCATCGCCCATCAACAGCCTCGAAGACTGCGCCGGCAAGACAATCTCCACCGAGCTGGTGGGATTCACGAAGAGGTATTTCGCCGAGCGGAACATCCCCGTGAAAGTAGAGTTCTCCTGGGGGGCCACCGAGGCCAAGGCGGTGGACGGCCTGGTGGACGCGATCGTGGAGGTCACGGAAACGGGCACCACGCTGCGCGCCAACGGCCTGAAGATCGTGCATACGCTGCTTGAAACCAACACGAAGCTCATCGCCAACAAGGCCGCAATGAAGGTCCCCGCGAAGAGGCGCAAGATCGAGCACATTGCGCTTCTCCTGCGCGGCGCGCTTGCCGCGGAGAACATGGTCGGGCTGAAGATGAACGTTCCCGCGGCGAGCTTCGACGAGGTGGTGGGGCTCCTGCCCAGCCTCACCTCCCCCACCGTCGCGCGCCTGCACGACACCGCGTGGTTTTCCGTTGAGATCATCGTCCGCGAATCCGTGGTGCGCGAGCTGGTGCCGCAGCTCATCGAGAAAGGCGCCGACGGGATCATCGAGTACCCGCTGAACAAGGTCGTGAACAGGAGCGACAGGTTGTGATGCCGGGAGGGAGCCGCTCCGCGATGAAACACGCCGGCCTGCGCGCCGGTAGCGCGGGCGCTTCCCCGGGCATTGTCGCGGCTCCCCCGTTTCACTCCCTCGGCCCGCACGTGGTCGAAGAAATGCTCGGGACCGATATCGGCGCCGGCTTGCGCGCGGAAGAGGCGGCGCGCCGGCTCGCCGCGCAGGGACCCAACGAGCTTCCTGCAAAGCCGCCTGCCACGCTCCTCTCCCTGTTCGCGGACCAGTTCAAGGACTTTCTCGTCCTGCTCCTCTTGGGTGCGGCCCTCGTCTCCCTTCTGCTGGGCGAATGGCTGGACGCGGTCGTGATTCTCCTCCTGGTGATCCTCAATGCCGGGATCGGCGTCGCGCAGGAGTCCAAGGCCGACCGTGCGCTGGCGTCCTTGAGGAAAATGGCCGCTCCCGAGGCGCGCGTGATCCGGTCCGGCCGCAGCGAACATGTGCCGGCGCGCGAGCTGGTCCCGGGCGACCTGGTGCTCCTGGAGTCCGGCAGCCTCGTTCCCGCGGACGTGCGGCTGACGGAGGCCGTCAACCTCCAGCTCCAGGAGGCGTCGCTCACCGGGGAATCCACACCGGTGGAAAAGGATGCCGAGTCGGCCCTGGACGAGGGAACGCCCATTGCAGACCAGTGCACGATGGCCTGGATGGGGACGACCGTCACTTTCGGCAGGGGCCGGGGAATCGTCGCGGGCACCGGAAAAGCGACGCAGATCGGCCTCATCGCCGCCCTGCTGGAGGAAGACGTCGACGAGACCACTCCCCTGCAAAGGAAGCTCACCGAGGTGGGCCGGTGGCTGGGATTTGCCGCGCTTGCAGTCTGCGCCGTTGTCTTCATCGTGGGGATACTGGAGGGCCGCGACCTTCTCATGATGTTCCTCATATCGGTGAGCCTCGCGATTGCCGCGGTGCCAGAGGGACTGCCGGCGATCGTCACCATCTGCCTCGCTCTGGGGATGCGGGAGATGATCAGGCGCCACGCGCTGATCCGCAGGCTCACGGCGGTAGAGACCCTCGGCAGCGCGACGGTGATCTGCACGGACAAGACGGGCACCCTCACGCAGAACGAGATGACCGCGGCACTCCTGTGGGCGGACGGTGAAACCCTGTCCATTACCGGGGAAGGCTGGCAGCCGCGCGGGGAGGTGCAGAAGGAAGGACGGCCCTGGCGCGGCGGCGGTTCCGCGCTCCTCCTCCTTCAGGCGGCGATGCTGGCAAGCGACGCGCGGCTGGAACCGGAGTCTCCCTCCCGGTACCGCATGGTCGGCGACCCGACCGAGGGAGCGCTCGTTGTCGCCGCGGCGAAGGCCGGCCTTCAACGGCAAAGAATGGATGCCCTCTTCCCCCGGGTGGCCGAGATTCCGTTCGACTCGGACCGCAAACGCATGAGCACCATTCACCGTGTCCCCGACGAGCAAGAGCACGATGCGCCCTTCGTCATGTTCGTGAAAGGCGCGCCGGACCTTCTCCTTTCGCGTTGCACGAGGCTGCGGACCCCCGGCGCTTCGGTGTCTCTCACCGGCGGGCTCCGGAGCACGGCCCTCAGCGTGGGGATCGATTTCGCCTCCCAGGCCCTCCGCGTCATCGGGGTCGCGTATCGCCCCCTGCAGGCGGTCCCCTCAAAGCTTTCGGCCGCCGAGCTGGAGGCGGATCTCACCTTCGTGGGACTCATCGGGATGCGCGATCCGGCCCGGCCCGAGGCCGGCCCGGCGGTCAACGTGGCCCGGAGGGCCGGCATCAGGATCATCATGGCCACGGGGGACCATGCGGAGACCGCCGCGGCCATAGGAAGAACCGTCGGCATCCTCGGCGCGGAAGACAGCGTCGTCACGGGGGCTCAGATCGACGCAATGGACGATGACGGGCTCTCGAAGGCCCTCGATACGGCCACTGTCTTCGCCCGCGTCTCGCCCCCGCACAAGGTGCGGATCGTCGATGTCTTGCGCCGCAAGGGGAACGTCGTCGCGATGACGGGTGACGGCGTGAACGACGCGCCGGCCCTGAAGCACGCCGACATCGGCATTGCGATGGGAATCAGCGGCACCGACGTGACCCGGGAGACCGCGGACATGGTGCTCACCGACGACAACTTCGCATCCATCGTCTCGGCGGTTGAACAGGGACGGATCATTTATTCCAACATCCGCAAGTTCGTCTCATTCCTCACCTCGTGCAACGTCGGGGAAATCGGCACGATCTTCTTCGGCACCCTCTTCGGCTGGCCCATGCCGCTCACGGCCATCCAGCTTCTCTGGATGAACCTGCTCACGGACGGCGCTCCGGCGCTCGCCCTCGGAATGGAGAATCAGGAGCCCGGCATCATGGACCGGCCGCCGCGGCCGGCGTCGCAGCCCATCATCGACCGATCCATGTTCTTCGGGCTTGTGCTGCAGGGGATCGCGATCACGGGGGTGACGCTCCTGGCGTTTCGGATGGGCTTCAGCGTCTTCGGCTCCGTCGAGGCCGCTCGGACGATGGCCTTCGTCACCCTCTCCGGGTGCCAGGTTCTGCGCGCCTACACGAACAGGTCGGAGCGCGCCTCGGTGTTCTCCCTCGGCGTGTTCAGCAACAGGTGGATGCAGTATGCCGCCCTGTCATCCACCGCGCTGCTGCTTGCCGTGGTGTACGTGCCGGGCCTCAACACGGTGTTCAACGCCATCCCGCTCTCTCCCGCTCATTGGGCGCGGCTCGCGCCTCTGCTTTTCCTTCCGGCCGTCGTCGACGAGCTGGCGAAATGTGCCGCCAGGGCGGGAGACCGGGCCCTGAGGAGTCACGCATGAAGCAGTACCTCGATCTCTGTCGTCACATCCTGTCGCACGGCACGGACAGGCCGGACCGCACCGGGACCGGGACCCGCAGCATCTTTGGATGGCAGATGCGCTTCGATCTGCGGGAGGGATTCCCCCTGCTCACGACCAAGAAACTGAGCACCCGCGCGATCGTGCACGAGCTGCTCTGGTTCCTGCGCGGAGAAACGAACGTGCGGCCGCTGCAAGCCGTGGGCGTCCATATCTGGGACGAGTGGGCCGACGAGAGCGGCGAGCTGGGCCCCGTGTACGGCCGGCAGTGGCGCTCCTGGCCCGGCCGGGACGGCGGCACGATCGACCAGATCGCGGAGGTCGTCCAGAAGCTCCGCTCGGAGCCGTGGTCCCGGCGGCATGTCGTCTGCGCCTGGAACGTGGCGGACATCGACCGCATGGCGCTCGCGCCGTGCCACTGCCTGTTCCAGTTCTACGTCGCCGATGACCTGCTCTCCTGCCAGCTGTACCAGCGCAGTGCGGATGTCTTTCTCGGCGTGCCATTCAACATCGCCTCCTACAGCCTGCTCACCCACATGGTGGCGCAGGCCTGCGGTCTGCGGCCCCACGAGTTCGTGCACACCCTCGGGGATGCGCATCTGTACTCCAACCACCTGACGCAGGTGCGCCTCCAGGTCGAGCGGGAACCCCGTCCCCTTCCGGTGCTGGGCCTCAACCCGGACGTGAAGGACATCTTCGGGTTCCGGTTCGAGGACGTGACCTTCCGGGGCTACGACCCGCATCCCCGCATCCGCGCGGAGATATCCGTCTGAGGGACGGACGCATGACCATCTCCCTGATCGCGGCGGTCGCCGCAAATGGCATGATCGGAAACCGTGGAGCGCTCCCCTGGAGGCTGCCGGACGACATGGCGCGCTTCCGGCAGCTCACGATGGGCCATGTGGTGATCATGGGACGCTCCACCTTTGAGTCCCTGGGAAAACCCCTGCAGGGCCGGCGCAACATCGTGCTCTCCCGGAATGTCGGGCTTCGAATCGAAGGATGCCTCGTGGCGCACTCCCCGCGGGAAGCCCGGAAAGCCGCGGCCGGAAACGGGGAAGCATTCGTCATCGGGGGAGCAGCCGTCTACGAGCTGTTCCTGCCGGATGCGCACCGTCTCCATCTCACCTGGATCGACGTCGATGTCCCGGGAGACACCCTGTTTCCCGTTGTCGACTGGCGCGAATGGCACGTGACTCGGGAGACCGCCGGACCCTCGGGCCCCGGCGTGCCGTTCCCGCATCGTTTCGTGGACTACGAGAGAGTGTCGGTGTGAGCGCAGGGCGCGGGGGCTTTCTCGTGATCGTGCTCTGTGCGCTGGCGTTCGTGGTTTCCGCGCCGCTCCTGCAGGCAGCCGGCTGGGAGCAGGTGGAGACCCGGCACTTCAGGTTCATCTTCGAGCCGCGGGACCGGCCGTACGTCGACGAGCTCCTCACTTTCAGCGAGGAGGTGTATGCGCGGGTGACCGGCTTTTTCGGATCGTTCCCCGACAAGGTTCCCTGCATCATCAGGGGACGGCGGGACGACGCGAATGGCCTGACGAGCTCCTTCCCGTCCCGCATCGAGCTGTACGTGAAGGCCCCCACCGATCATGCCATCGGCGCCCGCACCGAGAACTGGCTGCGGGTGCTCCTCACGCATGAGCTCACCCACTTCGTCCACCAGTCCATGCCCACGGGCCTGATGCACAGCCTCTCCATCCTCTTCGGCCCCGACCTCTCCACCGTCGGGCTCGCGCTCCTCCCGGGGTGGGCCATCGAGGGGCCCGCGGTCTACGATGAAACGATCTTCACGCAGGGCGGCCGCGGCCGCAACCCGCTGTTCGAGGTGTACTCGAAGGCCGCGGCTGAAGAAGGGCGCTTCTTCAGCCTTTCCCAGGCAGGCTACCCGTCCGCGTTTCCGCCGCCCGAGAGGATCTACGTCGCCGGCTACCTCCTGATCGACTGGATGCAGGCGACCTACGGTCCCGACACGTTGCGGAAAATCATGACTACCTATCTCGATTTTCCCTTCTTCGGTCCCTGGCATGCCATCGCCACGGTCACGGGCCAGGACGCGGAGGCTGTCTTTGCGGAAATGCGCACTGCGCTCCAGAAGAGATATGCCGAAGCGAAGGAGGTGCGCGGAGGTGCGCGGATCACGCGCGGGATCATTGGAAGCTGGACACGGCCGCAGGCCACGGCGCAAGGACTGTACGCCTACCACACGGGTCCGGACATATACCCCTCCATCGTCCGCATCGACCCGACCACGGGAAGCGAACGAGTGCTGGTTCGGGCGGCCCTCACTGACGATTCCTCGTTCAGCGCGACCGAGGATGGGATCACGGTCTGGTTCTCCAGCTTGGTCGTCGACTCCCGCCGCCTCGCGGATGTCCGCACCGTGTCCGACCTGTTCGTCCTGGACGTGGGCAGTGCGGTCGTGCGGAGGATCACCAATGACGCTCACCTCTGGCACCCGGCGGTTTCCTCCGACGGGAAAGAGCTCGTCGCCGTCCAGGGCGCGGGCCCGTACAGCAGGCTGGTCTCCGTTGACCTTCGCACGGGGTCGCTGCGCGTGCTCTTCTCACGGGCCGGGGGGAACGTGTACTCGCCCGCGATCTCGCGGGACGGGACGCGCGTGTCCTTCATCTTCAATCTCCGAGGAATGCAGGACGTGTATATCGCCGACCTGGGCGACCTGGCGCGCTTGTCCGTGCCGCTCGCCGATGTGGATTCAGCGGTCGCCGACGTCAATGCGGACAGGGCCCGGCCCGTGCTCGGACCGGATCCCTATGGCGAATATTTTCCTTCGTTCATCGGCAACGACCGTCTCCTGTTCACCTCTGACAGGTCCGGTGCCCTGTGCCTGTACGTCGCGGACCTGGCCACCGGCGTGGTCTCCCTGGCCCAGCAGGATCCGGTGGCCGCAATCGCCGGAATCTCCGACGGCAGCACTGTTACTTATACCAGCTACGCGGGAAGCGGATACTGCCTGAAGAGTGCACCGCTCTCCCCGCACGCGCTGGCTCCGCTTTCCCCGGAGGAAATGCCCACGCTTCCGTATCCGCGGCCCGCTGACTGGACAGGGGCATCCGTGAAGGCAATGCCGTACTTCGACTTCCCCTTTCCCACGGTGTGGCTTCCGAGTTCGGTCCTTGTCCAGACTGGCCCGTCCTTCACCGACCTCTCGGTCGGCGTGGGCGCGGTCGCGGAAGGAGGTTCTCTCCTGGGCGAGTCGACGTGGCTGGCCGACGCCGCATGGCTGCCGCGCGCCGGCCAGCCCTCCGTGGGTTTCTCCGCGTCGGTGGAGATCGGCGCGCTTGAAATCGCCGCGGCGAGCAGGCTCTCCTACCAGTACTCCACCACGTGGACCGAATCCGTGGAGAGCAGCCTGACCTTCACATCCGCCCTGATCAACGAGACGGTGCGGGACGAATCCCGCGCGTTTTCAGTCGGCATTGGCGTGCGGCATCACGCGGAGCTCGCCGAGCTCGGGCCCTTCACCTTCCAGGATTCGCTCCAGGCACCCGGCAGCGCGTGGTTCACCTACCTCGCCGTGCCCGCAACCGTGCGTTGGCAGTGGAGCGCGGGGGAAAGCCAGATCGAGTTCACCCCGACGAGGGCCGTGGATGCGTGGCTGAGAGCCACGACCTTTCTCCCCGTTCTCTCACTGGCCGCGCCGCAGGGCGAGATCGACCTGTTCACCGCGCTCAATCTTCCGTCGCCCCTTGCCCACCAGGTCGTCAAGCTCGGGGTGAAGGCAGCCCAGTACATCGGGAGCCCGTACAACTCGTACCAGGACAGCTTCACCGTGCCGAGGGGATCCACGACCCGCACCCGTTCACTCCCGGGCGGGCTGCTCGCAAGCATCGACTACCTGGTGCCCATCGCGCTGCTGGACCAGCCATTGCTCCTCGGATTCGCCCTTACCGGCGCGGCATTCGGCCTGCACGCCGAGGGCATTGCGAACTTCAGCCCTGCCCCTGCATCACTCCACGTGCTGCCTGCCGTGTTTGCCGGTGTCGAGCTCAACCTCAGGTTCGTGTACGGGAGCTATGCCTTCCCCGTGGGGATGGGAATCGAGGCGGAAGTGAGCACGTCTGCTCCGTCAGGATTCTCTCCGGGACGCGACCTGAGGCTGTATGTCTTTGCGGGGTTCGACAGCTTCGGCGGCCCGGCCTCCGCGGCCGACCCTGCACGCGAGACCCCGGCGATTCAAAGACAGGGCGCCTCGTGCTACACTCCGTTCAATGCCGGGTGAAACCATTCTCGTTGTCGAGGACGAGCCGTCGGTCGCGCGTGGCCTGGAGTACGGCCTGAAGGCGGAAGGATTCATCGTGCTGGTCGCGGGAAGCGGCGCCCAGGCCATCGACCTCGCGCGGGGCGGCCCACGCAAGGCCGCGCCCCACCTCATGCTCCTCGACATCCGGCTTCCCGACATGAGCGGGTTCGACGTCTGCAGGGTGCTGAGGGAAGAGGGCCGGGCGCTTCCCATCCTCATGGTGACCGCGCGGGACGAGGAGGTGGACAAGGTCCTCGGTCTCGAGCTGGGCGCCGACGACTACATCGTCAAGCCTTTTTCCTTCCGCGAGCTTCTCTCCCGCGTGCACGCGGCGCTGCGACGCGCATACGGGGATCTTGCTTCCACGTCCGGCGCGGAGCGGCTGAGCTTCGGAGATGTGGCAGTCGACCTCCAGCGCATGCGGGTGGAACGGGGCGGCCATCCCGTGATGCTCACGCCCACCGAGTACCGCCTGCTCCGTCACTTCGTGACGCACGCCGAGCAGGTCTTCAGCAGGGACAGCCTCCTGGAAATCGTGTGGGGCTACGACAGCAGCGTGGACTCCCA
The DNA here is from genome assembly GCA_003170115.1 of Spirochaetaceae bacterium. GTDB lineage: Bacteria > Spirochaetota > Spirochaetia > SZUA-6 > Fen-1364 > Fen-1364. The sequence goes on along the minus strand of PMZS01000051.1, from coordinate 19,506 downwards.
GCGCACGGTGGACGTCCACGTCCGGCACCTGCGGGAGAAGCTGGAGCAGGACCCGGCCGCTCCGCGGTGGCTGCTCACCGTGCGCGGCACGGGGTACGTATTCACTCAGAAGCCCGAGTGATATCCCATTGTGTTAATGAAGATTAACCAGACCGTAAAGCAGCGATAACCCCGGTGACGTAGCTTCTTTCCGGAGGTACATCAGACATGATGCATCGCAAACATTTCTCTTCCCGCACCCTGCTTGCGGGACTCCTCTTCGCGGCCCTGACGGCCGCCCTGGGGTTTGCGCAGCCGAAAGCGGAAACCAGCGCCGCGGCCACCGCCCCCTCTCCCGCGGCCGATGCGGGAGTGCTGGTCGTTGCCGTGCAGCCGGGAAGCCCTGCCCAGAAGGCGGGCATCTCGCGCGGGGATATCATCCTGCAAGCCAACGGCGCGGCGGTGAACGACACGGCGGAGCTCAGGCAGGTTCTCGCGAGCCGTGCAGCGGGAGATACGCTTTCCCTGAAGGTCCGCCACGGAGACGCGGAAAAGACCCTGACCGTGACGGTCGGTACACAGGAGGGACGGCCGTGGATCGGCGTCCTTCCGCTCCGCATGCGCGACGACGGACGTTTTGGTCCGGGCATGCGGGGTGACGACGGCGACGGCCCGCAGTTCCCCGCGGAAGGCGTGCTCGTGGAGAGCGTTGCGGCAGGCAGCCCGGCGGAGAAAGCCGGCCTGAAAAAGGGTGACCTCATCCTTTCCATGGACGGAACCACCGTGGACATGCGGAACCCCCTGGCTGACCTGGTCTCGGCGAAGAAGGCCGGGGACACGATCACTCTCTCGGTGACATCCCGGGGTCAGCAGAAGCCGCATGACGTGCAGGTGACCCTGGAAAAGAAGCCGGACAAGGACGGAGCCTTCCTCGGTGTGCAGTACGTTCCGGCAGGGGCGCGGGGGCCCGGGATGATGAGGGGTGCGTTCGTCGTGGACGTGACGGCGGGCGGCCCGGCCGCGAAGGCCGGCATCGAGCCGCGTGACGTGGTCACGAGTGTCGACGGCGCGCCGGTCACAAATCCCCAGCAGGTAGTCGAGGTGGTAGGAAAGCACAAGCCCGGTGACTCACTCGCCGTCACCGTGTTCCGAAGGGCGGACGGGAAACAGACCGATATCACCGTCACCCTCGGCCAGAATCCCAATGACGCGGGCAAGGCATGGCTCGGCGTTTCGATGAGCGGCGGGTTCGGACCTCCGGGGATGCGCGGTCAGCCCCGCACGCCGCCCTCAGACGCCGGCGCCAACGCGCCGACACTCTGAGGGGAGGAACCGGCGGGATGTTCCGATCGATCCGGTGGAGACTTGCGGCCAGCTACGCATTGCTCATCCTGTTGTCCGTCACGCTGATGGGAGCCCTCGCGCTGTCCATCGTGCAGAGCTACGTCGGGGGGCAGGAGAGCGCGTACCTGAGGGCGAACGCGCGCGAGATCGCGGATCTCGCGCAGCGTTTCCTGGAGCCGCAGGTCCGCCGGATCGCCCTCGAGGAGCTTGCCTCGACCTCCGCGTTTCTCGGTGACGCACGCGTTCGGATCCTGGACCCCGATCGAGGGGTCATTGCGGACTCGGGAGACCCGGGCCTTCCGGACGATTTCCTGTGGCTCATCCCCTCGGGCCTCTCGGAGTTCCGAGGCGAGATAGCGCCGGATCGGGGAGAGTCCCTGCCGATCATCATCCCGATGCCCAGCAGGCCGCGCGGAACGCGGATGCTGCGGCCTCGAGAACTGATGCCGCTGCTGCGTGATCTCCCCCTGGGTACATCGTTCGTGTTTGCGCGCCGGGTTCCCACACCGTGGGGCCGGCGATTCGTTTTTGAAAATGTCCCCGGCGCTCCCGGACCGGGGACGGAGGCACCCCCCGCCCGGCAGGTCCTCTCAACGACGCTGCCCGTCGGCCCCCCTGACGCACCCCTCGGATGGGTGGAAATGTCCAGCCCCCTCAGCCTCAGCAAGCAGGCTCTCGGTCCGATGAGAAACGCGATCTTCTTCTCAGGCATCGGCGCCCTCCTGGTGGCCGTGATCGCGGGGTTCCTCATTGGCCGGACGATCACGGACCCGCTGCGCAGCCTTGCGGGGACCGCGCGGCGCATGGCGGACGGCGACCTTTCCGCCCGGGCGGGCACCGCCCGAAAGGACGAGATCGGGGATCTCGCCCGGCAGTTCAACGGCATGGCGGAGAGCCTCGAGACATCATTCCGCGACCTGCGCGCCGAGCGTGACTCCCTCAAGAGGTTTGTCGCCGACGCTTCCCATGAGCTGCGCACGCCCATCACGGCGCTGGCGACTTTCAACGAGCTCCTGCAGGGAAGCGCCGCGGACGATCCGGCCGCCCGGCAGGAGTTCCTTCGGGAGAGCCAGGGGCAGCTTGCGCGGCTGCAGTGGATCACGTCGAACCTCCTGGACCTCTCGCGGCTTGACGCGGGAATCGCGGGCTTGACCCTGGGGCACCACGCGGCCGCGGACATCGTCGAAGCCGCCGTGGCGGGTGCCCGGGCCGCGGCCCGGCAGAAGAACGTCAGCCTCGATCCGGGAAACGCGGATCGCTCGGTCGTCGTCGTGTGCGACGGCCAGAGGGTCCAGATCGCCCTCGCAAATCTCGTCGCGAACGCCGTCAAGTTCGTCCGGACCGGAGGGGCCGTGTCCGTGGAGCTTTCCACCGGTGACGGCCGTGTGAGGTTCGCCGTCCGGGACAACGGCCCCGGGATCAGGCCGGAGGAGTTGACGCTGATATTCGACCGATTCTACAGGGGCAAAGGCGCAGGCGATGGCGCCGGGCTCGGGCTGGCAATTGCGCGCAGCGTTGCCAACGCCCATGGAGGGAACGTGAGCGTCCAGAGCACTCCCGGGACCGGAAGCATCTTCACCTTGGAGATCCCGCAGGGAATATGACTTCTCCCCGAACCCACGGTCTCGCCGCGATCGTTTCAACCCTCCTTCTCCTGGCCTCCAGGGGGCTCTGGGCACAGGCGGCTCCCGGCGCCGCGTTCCTGGGCATGGCCGTCGCGACGGGCATCAGCGAGGACTCGGACGGCCTCACGGTCCTCGAAGGCGTGCACAACGCCGTCTGGTCGGACACGATGCCGGTGACCGAAGACCTGCAGCTGTACACCCGATGGAGCGGCATGGGCACACACACGATCGGCGTGACGATCGTGGAGAAAGCCACGGGCGACAGAATCGCCGACACTTCGGAAGAGCTGGATTTCGGCGGGGATCCCGTCACTTTCTGCACTCATGACTTCAGCGGCACGAGCTTTGCATCAAACGGCGCATACGCCATCGAGGTGACCCTGGACGGAGAGCCGGCGGCGAGCTACGGCTTCTACGTGAACGTGGACGACGAGCTGCCTGAGAATCCCGCGTTTGTCCTCTCGGTGCCCGCCGAAAGCGGAACCGTCGACGATACGGGTGATGCGAATGTTTCGGGCATCTTCGAGTACTTCACCTTCGAAAGCTTTCCCGCCGCGGACACCTTCTCCGTCGTGACGCTCTGGTTCTCGGGCGATGGTGAGTTCGATCACTTCGTGCAGATCCTCGACCCTGAGGGGAAACATCTCGCCGAGTCTCCCCATTCGGCGCTCTCAGCGTCCTATGGAGAGATGAGCGTGGCGACGGACGCCTTCGATTCCGTCGCCTTCCCGTCCCCGGGTACTTATACCGCGGTCGTTTTCCTTGACGGGGAAAAGGTGATCTCCTTCCCGCTGATCATCACGAAGTCCCCTACGGACGCGCCGCGAAAGTAAGGCGGCGGTAGTCCTCGACAAAGCCTGCCTCGATCAGCCGGTTCTTGTAGGGGCTGGAGGGGGCCGGCTCGCCGTTGATCGTCTCCACGTGGACGGCGCTCATGGGGCGCGCATCCCTTCCCGTCAGGATCTTCAAAAAGGACAGGTACTCCGCGAAGCGCGGGGCATCCGGAGGCACGCGCAATTCCAGCTCCCGTCCCTTTCGCCGGGAGACCAGCACGACCGAGCCGCCGTGGAACACGACATGCGTCGAGGAGAGCCGGGACGGGAGCAGTCCTTTCAGCGAGGGCAGGTCCACGCCGCAGAGGCTTGCAGGATCCGCGGCGTTCAGCCACCACACCGCATCCTCTGACGCTGGCTCCGCGGCGAGCGCTTCCAGCGCCGCCGGAAGCGCGAATTGAAGGCCGCGGATGCCTTCGAAGAATCTGCCGGTCACCACTTCCCCCGAAAACTCCATGAGGCGGAGACTGCGAAACATCCGCGACCACCGCAGGGGCGGAAGCTCGTACTCAAGGATTTCGCGGAATACCACGCCGTAACGCTTCAGTGCCTGGCGGATGCGGTCACGCGTCAGCTCTTCCTTGTCCAGCGCGTCCCCCTCCTCGCGTCCCCAGGGCTGAACCTGGAACCAGTAGCCGGAGCCGGGCCGCGCCGCCGACCACCGGTCGAAGCTCCGGCCTCTCCGCGCTCCCTCCCGGGAAGGCTCTTCAGCGCTGAACCCGCCGGCGATTCCCCGCCGCACCGTCGCGAAGGAATCGCTGGTGATGGCGCCCTTCCACGCGAGCTCCCACAGCCGGGCCGCGACCGCGGAAGACTCCCGGAGCCCCGACGGACCGCCCCGGGCATGGTCGACGATGTCCCAGAACGAAAACCTGCCGGCGGGGCCGGGAAATATCGCCGCGGCATCCGCCGCGTTCACCGCGTCCGCCCTGTCGNNAGATACAGTTCCGCATCCTGCTCGAAGCAGAAGGTGAGCTTCCGCCTGCCGCACCCCAGCCACAGCAGGCCCGCCTCCGCCAGAAGGCTGTCCAGCCAGCGGGTCGTGTAGCCGTCCAAGCGCGCCGGAAGCACTTCCTCCTCCCACAGGTGCGCCGCCAGGGGAAAACCGAAGAGCTTCTCCCAGCAGGCCTTCATGTCGTCGGGGGAGGTTCCCCGATGCACAAGCCCCTGCTGCCGGGCGACGAAAAGCGGCAGCAGGTCGGCGGGGAGCGTGCGGACCTCGGGTCGAGCCCGGGCCCGGGAGATCCGCAGGAGAGTTTCCAGGTTTTCCCGGTCACAAAGAAGGAGAAGCTCGGAGTCCGCGGCCAGCCGGTCGAGGACGACCTGTTCTTCTTCCGCGAGGTCGGCGATCAATAGTTGCAGCCGGTCCCCCGAAAGACCGAATATTGCCGCCATGAACGACGGCTCGATCGGACCGTAGAAGCGCAGCCACTCTGAGATGATGCCTCCAAGAGCCTCCTCGTCCGTTCCCTCGATCCCCCGGCGCAGCCGCGGCAGGGATTCCGCCGCGGCGATGCATGGAGACTCGCTCGTGCCGAACGTGTACCGGACGATCTTGGCTTCGATGGGCGCGAGCAGCTCCTCGCGTGAAACTCCGTTCTCACGCACGCAGGCTTCCAGCAGGTCCTCCCACTCTTCGCGGGGCAGCACCACTCTTTCCTTCACCCAATCCAGCAGCTCCCGTGAATCCCGGGGCGCGTAACCTTCCGCGGTCCGCTGACGCTTCGCCTGGAATACGGCCATCACGCCGCGGTCGATCCGCGGCCGCAGGTCCGACGACACGGCCAGCTCGCGCACCAGGTCGCCTCGAAGGTTCGTGGAGGCGTGGCCTTGAGGCGCGTCGTCGGCATACATCAGCGTGTTGGTCTGCCTCCAGACCAGCTCACCGCAGAACGGAGAAGGGGCCGGCGTGGAGACTTCGCTGACACGGATGATTCCCGCCTCGAGCTCTTCGAGGACCTTTGTCAAATGAGCGAGGTCGAACTCGTCCCGCAGGCAGGTGCGCCACGTCTCGAGCAGGAGAGGGAAGTCATCGTAGCGCGAGACGGCCGCGAACAGGGATTTCACCCGTTGCCGCGTGAGCCAGAGCGGCGTGCGCCTCCGCGCGGTGGCGCGGGGCAGAAGCAGCGCTCTTCCCGCGCTTTCCCGGAACCGCGCCCCGAAAAACCCGCTGCCTTCCAGGCGCGAACGCAGGAGGCGCTCCACGCTGCCGGGATCGACGAGAGACAGGATCTCCTCCGCCCCTACGCGCCGCGGCAGGAGCAGGAGGATGGCATCGTTGGTCTGGATCATCTCGGGTCTGAACCCGAACCGTTCCTCCCACGCGGCGGAGAGCGCCAGGCCGAAGGGCCGGTTGACTCGGCCGCCCCAGAGGGTGTGCAGGACCACGCTCGCCCCTTCGCCTTTGCCGTCGGGATCCCGCGTGTGCTCCACGAGCAGGTGATGGCGATGGGGGAGATCGGTTCCCGTTGCGTCACGCTGCCGGGCGAGGAATCCGATCATCGCCCGGGCCGCCGCCGGTGCAAGCCCATGCGACTCCTCCAGCTCCGCGACGAGCCCTTCATCGTTCACCCTCGGATTCCATTCTTTCAGGGCCAGGGCGATCCTCTCGGAAATGTGAAAATCCCGGTTCCTTTCTTCGGCCTTCCAGAAAGGAGACATTCCCATCCTGGCCGCCACGGGGACGACCTCCACGTTCTGGTGATCGATCTTCTGGATGCGCCATCCCTGCGCCCCGAACACGAACGTGTCGCCCAGGGAGCGCTCCCAGACGAACTCCTCGTCCAGCTCGCCGATCAATGCCTTGGAATCCGCGGCCCGCATGCTGAAATAGCCGCGGTCGGGAATCGTACCCCCGCTGATGGACAGGCGCAGCCGCGCGCCCTCCTTTGCCCGAAGGGTGGACTCGATTCGGTCGTAGGACACCATGGCAGCCAGGTCGCGGAGACGTGTTTCCTCGTAGCGTCCTGTCAGCATGTCCAGGACGAGGTCGAAGTGCCGGCGCGGGAGCGTCTGGAAGGGGTAACCCGCCCGGATGAAATCGTAGAGCTCCCCGGCCTTCCATGTTTCCACGGAGGTCATGGAGACGATCACCTGCGCCAGAACGTCCAGCGGGCAGACCACGGGAACAATCTCGTCGATGTCCTGCTCCCGCACGCACTTTGCCGTGACGGCCGCGTCCACTATGTCCTTGCCGTGCAGGGGGAAGAGCACGCCCCTGCTTGTTTCGCCCACGCGATGCCCGGCGCGGCCGAGGCGCTGCACCGCGGAGGCGACGGTGAACGGGGTCTGCACGAGGATGACCCTGTCCAGCGAGCCGATGTCGATGCCCAGTTCCAGCGAGCTTGTTGCCACGATCGCCTTCAGCTCCCCCTGCTTGAGGCGCTGCTCGACGACCAGGCGAAGCTCGCGGGAGAGCGAGCCGTGGTGGGACCAGGCGAGGGGCTGGGGCAGCCCCTCGTTGATGAAACGCGCAAGCTTCTCGGCGTGCCGGCGGGAGTTCACGAAAAAGAGCGTGGATCGGTTTTCGGCGATGATGCGCCGGCACTCACGGGCAAGAGCGTCGAAGACCGGTTCTTCTCCGGGGCCCGGCGCCGCGTCTCCCGCGGGAAACTCAATGCGCAGCTCGTAGGTCTTGCTCATGGGGCAGTGCACGATCTGCACCTGCCGCTTCCGATATACGGGCTCGCCCGCGTATTCGATCGTGTACCCGCCCACCAGGTCGGCGATCGCGGAAAGAGGCTTCACCGTGGCCGAAAGAGCGATCCTCTGGAACTCGCCCGACAGGCGCACCAGCCTGTCCACGGCTGTCACGAGATGAGTGCCCCGCTTCGAACCGGCCACCGCGTGGATCTCATCGAGAATCACCGTGGCGACTCCGTCGAGCATGAGCCTGCCGTTCGGCGAGGAAAGGATCAGGTTCAGGCTCTCCGGCGTCGTGATGAGAATCTCGGGAGGGTTGCGGAGCATGCGGCGGCGTTCACCGGGCGGCGTGTCGCCGCTGCGCGTCAGGACCCGGATGCGGGGAAGCGCCTCCCCCGCCTGGCGGAACACCGCCTCCAGCGCGGACAGGGGGGCGAGCAGGTTCCGCTGGATGTCGTTGTTGAGCGCCTTCAGGGGGGAGACGTAGAGGATGCGAACCTTGCCGGTCCGCAGGGAACCGGTGGCAAGCTGGTTGATCCCCCAGAGGAACGCGGCAAAAGTCTTTCCGGTTCCCGTTGGTGCCGAGACCAGCGCGTGCGCGCCACGGGCGATCACCGGCCAGGCACGCGCCTGCACTTCGGTCGGCCTGCCGACGGAGGTGAGGAACCACGCGCGGATCAGAGGGTGGAACGGCAGAAGCGCGCTCTCACCGGTGGCCCCTGTGGTCATCGCCCCGGCAATTCCTTCACAAGCGCAGCCCAGTCGACCCCAAGCGGCCGCGGGGAGAATGTCTGGCGGCGCGCCATTTCACGGGCCCGCGAGATCCTCTGGTCGATGGGAGAATGGGGGTCGAGATACTTCAACAGCCCTGGTTCCTTCGGGTCGGAGTCCCTGATCCGCGCCAGGGCATCGCCAAAGGAGTCCGGCGGGATCCCCGCCCGGGCGAGCAGGCTCACGGAAAAGGCATCTGCCCGGTCCTCGGCTTCCCGGCCATAGTGCATATCCACCAGGGTCTGCGCCGTGCTGGCAAGGATCGTGCCCCCCTGCCCGCCCGACATCGCGTTGATCAAGGCGGCGATCCCGACGCGGCGCGCGAGAAGCGTGAGCGGGTCCCTGTTGACCGCGTGTGACAGCTCGTGGCCGAGCACGCCGGCCATCTCCTCCGCGGAGTGCAGCTCGCGGATGAGACCCGTGTCCACACAGACCGTGCCCCCGGGAAGGGTAAAGGCGTTGATCTCGGGTGACTGAAGGACGATCACTTCGAAACGGATGCCCTGAAATGCGCCTTCGGCGCCGGGGGACTCGGGCAGCGCAGCGTGGAGCCTGCCGGCGATGACGGCAAAGCCCTTGTTCACCAGGGGAAGGTCGATCACTTTCTGCGTGGCGCGAATCTGGTTCCGCATGAGGGAACCGAGGCGCTCGTCGAGGCCTTTCGCGATATCCGGTGAAATCGCCGCACGCGGGACCAGGAGTCGCTGCCCGGCGAATGCAGCAGCCGCCAGAACGACGGCAACGGCGAGGAGGATGGCAATCTCGCGGACGACCGAGCGGCGGTCTTTCAAAAGCCCTCCGGGGGCCGATTCTCCCATGAGCGAAGCTCGCGGCTGGATTGTGCCTTCGGCCCGTAGTACCGGGCAAAACACATCCTGCCGACCAGGGGCATGTAGAAGAAGCGTCCCTTGCGCGCGTGGACAAGCGCCACGATGGACCAGACGATGTAGGCGATGTTCACAAGGACGACGAAAAAAAGGTACCAGAAAAATGCGGGACCGAAGTTGTTGTGCGGCGGGACGACGAGGATGCCAACCAGCCAGCCGACGACACCCGCGTTCAGCAGGACCACCGGCACGTGTGTCAGGAGAGCCTGGAGGGCATGGAACGCGACGAACGTCCCATTCTTCCTGTTGACGAAGAAATAGATGACAGAAGCGATGAGATTCGCCAGCGGGATGGGAATCCCGATGGCCAGGGAAGCGAACATCATGAGGTACGCCCCCATCGCGTCCTCTTTTTCGCGATCGGGAATCTCCTCAGGCTGGGGGAGACGAACGGAGGGGGAAACAACATCTGGTTTCATGAGAGTGGCTCCTCGGTGTGAGGATGGGGCCTCTTTCGAGGCCCCGGAAGGTCATCGGCTCAAGAGATGAGGCGCACTCGCGACGCACTCGCGCGTACGGGCGCCACCGGGCTGGTTATTCCTTGCCCGAGAACTTCGGGTACTCGTCCGTGAAGTATCCCAGGTACAGGTTGATCCTGGTGCTCCAGCGGTAGGTTCCCACGTTAAAGGCGTGCCAGCGGGCGGGATAGGTCCCCGCAAAAAGGATGGCAAACCAGGCAAGGAACCCGAGAACGCCCGTGGCGATCAATCGGAAGAACAGGCAGAATCCGTGCGGGATGCCGACGTAGATGGCGCCGAAGAGGAGACGGAGGATCACGAGGCCCCGGCTGACCTTGTCAGGCCGCGGCACTTCGAGCTTCACCACGTCACTTGTCCCTTTGGGGAAAAAGGCGGGGTAGCCGTCCACGAGGTTCGCGAGGACCGCCTGAGCCCTCAGAGCCCAGTTGTGGAATCCGATCTGGAAATTGAAAATGTTCTCGGGAAACTTTCCCGTGAAAAGAACGATCCAGAAAGTGATGAAGGAAAGAATCGCCGACCAGATTCCTACAATACCGAGGAGAAAAAAGTGCGGCACGCCAATGTAGATGGCACCGAAAAGGGTTCGGAGAATCAACTCGCCGCGAGAGTACTTGTCCTGATGGGTGATCGACAGCTTCATGTTCGCCTCCTATTGTAGTGTATAGTATAGGGTGTTCGGCGGGAATGCAAAGAGTTTTTTCAGACATTCCTGGTCCTTCGCGCCTGCCGGGAGGCGGCGCAGCGTCTTCCCTTGCGTCCACCCCCACTGAAACATACAATAGAGAACGCAGGGAATACCCATGGCCTGCAGGAGGCCCGGACTGGCCAGCCCGCCGAGTGGAACGATCACCTTCCTCTTCACCGACATCGAGGGCAGCACGAAGCTGTGGGAGAACCATACCCTCCAGATGAAGTCCGCCCTGGCGCGGCACGACAAGATTCTGAGAGCGTGCATCGAATCCCACCAGGGTTATGTCTTCAAGACTGTCGGGGATGCGTTCTGTGCGGCGTTCGAGACAGCCGTGGACGGAATGAACGCTGCGCTGGACGCCCAGGTCGCGCTGCTCGCCGCCTCGTGGGAGGTTCCGGGAGGGATCAGGGTGAGGATGGGGCTGCACACCGGCACCGCGGAGGAGCGGGATGGCGACTACTTCGGCCAGACCCTGAACCGTGTGGCGCGCCTTTTCTCCACCGGGTATGGCGGCCAGACCCTGGTCTCCCTGGTCACCGCGGAGCTGCTCCGCGACCTCCTTCCCGACGACGTGTCTCTGCAGGACCTTGGCGCTCACCGGCTGAAAGACCTCCTCCGGCCCGAGAGTGTCTTCCAGGTCGTCAAGACGGGATTGAGGTCCGATTTCCCCGCGCTGAAGTCCCTGGACAATCATCCGAACAACCTCCCCATGCAGCCGAACCCGTTCGTCGGCCGCGAAAAAGAACTTGAGGCAGTCCAGGCGCTTGTCTCCAACGAGCAGGTCCGGGTCCTCACGTTGACGGGCACCGGAGGCACGGGAAAGACACGGCTCAGCCTCCAGGCATCGGCCAACCTCATCGACAACTTTCCGGACGGGGTCTTCTTCGTGGATCTGTCTGCAATCGATTCCGCCGCGCACGTCATTCCGATGATTGCGCGAACCCTCGAGGTGAGGGAGACGGGCGCGCGCCCGCTGAAGTCCGTGCTGCAGGACGCGCTTCGCGACAAGCGAATGCTCCTGATTCTCGACAACTTCGAGCAGGTCATGGCAGGAGTCCCGCACATTGTCGACCTGCTCTCCGGTTGCTCCCTGCTGAAGCTGCTGGTCACGAGCCGCGAGGCCCTTCACATCAGGGCAGAGCGGGTTTTCCGCGTGCCGCCTCTTTCCGTGCCGAAGTTGCGCGAGGCCCGGGAGATGGTTCCGTCCCGCCTTTCGCAGTACGAGGCCGTCACGCTTTTCATCGAGCGTGCGACCGCCGTTGTTCCCGATTTCACCGTCACCAATGAGAATGCTCCGGCGGTTGCCGAAATCTGCGCGCGCCTCGACGGGCTCCCCCTTGCGATCGAGCTCGCCGCGGCCCGGGTGAACATGCTCATGCCGCAGGCCATCCTCGAACGCCTGGGCAACAGGCTGAAGCTCCTCAGCGGCGGCGCCACCGACCTGCCGCACCGTCAGCGCACGCTCCGGGCAACAATCGACTGGAGCTACAGGCTTCTCTCGTCCGATGAGCAGGTGCTGTTCCGGGAAATGTCTGTGTTCTCGGGGGGGTGCACGCTCAACGCGGCCGAGTCGGTCTGTGGCTCTGACGCAAACTCCTGTCTGGATGTGTTCGAAACGCTTTCGTCTCTTCTCTCCAAGAGCCTGCTCGTGAAAGAAGAGAGAAAATCCAGGGAAGATCGATTTCAGATGTTCGAGTCGCTGAAGGAATACGGTGGCGAGTTGCTCGCGACGCACAACGAAGAAAAACATGTGCGGACGGCGCATGCCCGCTACTACGCCGCGCTCGCGGAGCGGGTTGCAACCGGGCTGCAGGGAAATGGCCAGAAGAACGGTCTCGACACTCTCGAGGAGGATCACGATAATCTTCATGGTGCGATCGATTGGCTGCATCGCCAAAAGGCCACCGTGGACGAGCGGAAATTGTGCATCTCCCTGGGCACGTATTGGCAGGTGCGGGGATACCTCAGCGAAGGGATCGGGGTTTGCAAGAATGCGCTTGCAGAGGACGATTCTGCGGTCGCCGAAATGCGAGGCGAACTCCTGATGATACTTGGCGCCCTGCAATTCGAAAAGGGGGAGTACGAGAAGTCAGCCGGCAGCCTCCGGTCCGCTCTGGAGATCTTCAGGCCCCTGAGGAAGAAAACATCGATCGCTTTCTGCTACGTTCGCCTCGGGTGGGATGCGTACAAGCTGAACGATTTCGCGTTGGCCGAGCGGTTTTTTTCGGCCGTTCGGGCGGGGAAACTGAGCGCGGATCCCTCCCTTCTTGCCTCAGCGGAAAAGGGACTGGGATCGGTCGCGTACATGCTGGACAAATTTGACGATTCGCGCGCATTGCTCGAGCGGAGCAGGGATTTCTTTCGGTCGAACGGCGACATGGTCGAGCATGCCAGGGTTCTCGACGACCTCGCGACTCTTTACAGTCGACGAAAGGACTACCCGCTCGCGTTGTCCTACAGCCACGAAGCTCTGGCCCTTTGGGAGAGCATCGGCGATCTCAGCGGCATTCTGACGACCTACAACAATCTCGGGTTTCTGAACCTCCAGATCGGGAACAGCGCGGAAGCCCGACGATGTTACGAACGGTTGCTTTCGGCCGGCACCAGGGCGGGGAACCTGCGATGGCAGAGCCTGGCCTGTTCAGGAATTGCAGACGCGTGTCTTCTCGAAGGTGACAACGATGGTGCTGCTGGATACTCTTCGCGTGCCGAGAAATCCGTAGGTGCAGCCGGATGGGAAATGGAGAAGGGGATCGTCTGTCGCATCAAGGCGGAAATTCACCGAAGGGCCGGGCGGTATCAAGAATCAGTAGTACTCTTCAAGCGAAGCCGGGAGCTCCTTGGCCTGGCGAAGGACATCGAAGACCTGGAGATCGCCGACAAGGGATTCGCAAAAGCGGTTGAACAAATGAAGGCGTCGAGGTAGCCGCGCCGCGAACGCCGTTGGCGTGAGAAGGCGAGGCCAGTAGAGTGAATCGAGAGGAGGATGAGGGAATGAACGGGTCAAGAGCAAGTCGGATGAAACTCGTATGGGCACTGCTCTTCTTGCTTGCGAGCGCAGCGGTGTCGATGGGGCAGGCCCAACCTGTCACGACGGCAGCGGAGCTGCTCACTTCAACGCAGCACCTCTGGGTGAATGTCCGAACAGTCGCACAGGGCGTGAAAATATACATCGACCAGATCGAGGCAGCGGATACGAAAGCCCTGAACCTTCCCGAAGGGTTCACGGCAGTGGCAAACATCCAGATATTCGACCAATCCCGGCTGAACAAAATCGTCATGCACAACGGGACGGACACGCAGTATGCGAACGCCATTGCCAAAGTGCCGAGGGACTCAAACACGGAGATAGTCTCGTTTGATCCGCCGATGATCATCCTCCTCGGCAATCCTGCAGGCGTGACGACGCAGATCACTCGCATTGGGCTGCTTCTCGGCAAAGGCACAGAGAAGAATTGGGTCGTCTGGGACGCGAATGCGAGCGATGAAGAGAAAGCGGCCGTCCTGGCCAAGCTCAAGAGCGCGGGCTTTGTCGTGGAGTTCTACAAGGGCGAACCTGCGAAGCTGCTCGTTTCCGAGTGGCCATCGGGAGATCCCTGCGTCGGCCATTGAAAATTGGGCGGCGAGCCGAATCCAGGCAGATCCATCCGCTCGGCCCCGCCGAATTGCTTTTCCCCTGTGCGCCCATTAGCTTATCCACGAAAGGACAGGCAGTGGGCGCACAGGCTATTCTCCTGATTTTCCTCGTGTTCTTCTTTCTCGACTTCGGATGGGATCTCACTCTTACCCTCCTCAACCTGGGGCACGTGAGGAAGAATGCCGCCGTGGTCCCGGCGGCGTTCGCCGGCGTCGTGGATACCGAAACGCACGCGCGGTCGGTGAGCTACACGCTGGTCCACGGCAGGTTCGGGCTGGTCTCGGGGGCGGTGTTGTCCGCCGCGCTCCTCGCGATCGTGCTGACGGGATCCCTCGGGCTTCTCGACTCCATTGCTCGATCCCTGCCCCTGCATCCCTACCTCCAGGGGATCCTCTTCATGGCCGCCGTGTCGCTCGTTTTCGGGGTGATCCAGCTTCCCTTCACCCTGTACTCGACCTTCGCCATCGAGGCCAGGTTCGGCTTCAACAAGACCACGCCGAAGCTCTTCGTCATCGATATGCTCAAGGGCCTGGCGATCTCCGCCGTCATCGGCATTCCGGTCCTGCTCGCCCTCTTCTGGTTCATGGACAGGACCGGAACCTTCTGGTGGATCTGGGCTTTTGCCGCAATGACGGCGTTCCAGCTCGTTCTGAGCATTCTCGCGCCGCTGGTCATTGCCCCGATGTTCAACAAGTTCACGCCGCTCCCCGACGGGCCGCTGAAGAACCGGATCACCACACTGGCATCCCGGCTGGATTTCAGGACACGGGGCATTTTCGTTGTGGATTCCAGCAAGCGCTCCCGTCACTCGAATGCGTACTTCACGGGCCTCGGACGCGCGAAGCGGATCGTACTTTTCGACACGCTGGTAAGCTCTCATACGGAGGAGGAGATCGTGTCCGTGCTCGCGCACGAGATCGGGCACGAGAAGCGCAACCACATCAAGAAAGGCCTCGCCATCTCGGTGGCCATCTCGCTCGTGGGATTCTGGATCCTCAGCCTCCTCGTGCATTGGCCACCCCTGTACCAGGCTTTCGGGTTTGCACAGCCCGGGTACCATTCGCTGCTGGTACTCCTGGCATTCTGCTCGGGTCCCTTCACATTCTTTCTGCAGCCGTTGTTCACCGCCCGTTCGAGGAAACAGGAATACGAGGCGGATCGATTTGCCGTGCAGGGAGTCGGATCCGCCGCGGGACTGAAATCGGCGCTCCTCCGGCTGTGTAAGGACAATCTGTCAAACCTTTCGCCCCACCCCCTGTACAGTTTCTTCCATTATTCACATCCCACGCTGGCGGAAAGAATCGCGGCCCTGGACCGCGCGGAGGCATCGCTGGCATGAAAGAGGCAGCCAGGTCCACCGCATCCGACGTTGGAGCCAACGATGTCACCTGGAATCTCGACGACCTGGTCCCCCCGCCCGCAGATCGGGGAATAGAAGAAATTCTCGCGGAGGCCGAACGACGGGTGGACGTGTTCGCCGCCAATTACAGGGGCAGGATCGCCTCCCTTTCGGTCGTCGAGATGCGCGACCTGCTCTCCGAATACGAGGAGGTCCTCGAGTCGGTCGGCCGCGCCGAGAGCTACGCATCGCTTTCCTGGTCCACGCGGAGCAACGACCCGGCACGGGGAGCGCTCCTGCAGAAGGTATCGGAGCGCCAGTCGCTTCTTGCACAGAAGGCTGTCTTCCTGGACATCGAGTGGGCGAATGCTCCTGAAGAGTCGGCGCGGAGGCTCATCGACGACCCCCTGCTTTCCCGCTGGAGGCATTGGCTGGTGATCGCGCGCCGTTACAAGCCGCACCTCCTGTCAGAGCCGGAGGAGAAGATCCTCTCCGAAAAGTCCGTCACGGGCCGGCAGGCATGGACACGGTACTTCGACGAGACAATGGCTGCCACTCTCTTCGACTGGGACACCGGGAGGGTGCCGGCAGAGGTCGTTCTTCGTCAGCTCTACTCCCCGGAGAGAGAGACCAGAAAGCGTGCCGCGGCGGTGCTCACCCGCGGCCTGCGCGGGATTCAACGATCGACGACATTTGCGTTCAACACCCTGTTGGCGGAGAAGGCTTCCGAGGACCGCCTGAGAAATTACCCCACGTGGATTTCCGCTCGGAACATGGACAACCAGGTGGATGATGCCACGGTGAATGCGCTCGTCGGTGCCGTGACGTCACGATACGACATCGTTGCCCGGTACTACACGCTGAAGCGGCGCCTTCTCGGTCTGGACGAGTTGTTCGACTATGACCGTTACGCCGCCCTTCCCGTCGTGGAGCGCCGATTCACGTGGAGCGAGGCACGGGACAGGGTACTCGCCGCGTATGAGGGATTCCATCCGAAGATGGCGGAGATTGCCGGCCTGTTCTTCGAAAAGGGATGGATCGATGCCGCGGTTCGCCCCGGCAAGCGGGGAGGCGCGTTCAGCAGCTCCACCGTCCCCTCCGTCCACCCCTATATCCTCCTGAGCTTCCAGGGCACGGCGCAGGACGTGATGACCCTCGCCCATGAGCTCGGCCACGGCGTGCATCAGTATCTGGCGAGGGGCAAGGGGGTGCTGCAGCAGAACACCCCTCTTACGACCGCCGAGACCGCGTCGATCTTCGGCGAGACACTCGTGTTTCACGACCTGCTCTCACGCGAGCAGGATTCGAAGTTCATGCTGTCAATGCTCGTGCGGGAGATCGAATCCTCGTTCGCCACGGTCTTCCGCCAGGTGGCGATGAACAGATTCGAGGAGGCCGCTCACACGGCCCGCAGGACGCAGGGCGAGCTCACGACCGAGACCCTTTCAGGCATCTGGCTGGACACGCAGCGCCTCATGTTCGGGGGCAGCGTCACCCTCACGGAAGACTACGGGATCTGGTGGAGCTACATCACGCACTTCATCCACGCCCCCGGGTACGTGTACGCATACGCCTTTGGCGATCTGCTCGTGCGCGCCTTATATAAGGAGTACTCATCCGGCAGCCCCTCGTTGGCCGAAGGCCCCTCGTTGGCCGAAGGCCCCCCGTTGGCCGAAGGCCCCACATTGGCCGAAGGCCCCGACTTCCCGGAGCGCTACATGGCAATGCTCGCAGCCGGCGGATCGGACTGGCCGGCGGCAATCGTCGGAAAGCTTGGCGTCGATCTCAACGATCCGGGGTTCTGGGCGCAGGGGTGTGCCCTGCTGGAGGAGATGGTGGGACAGGCGGAAACACTGGCAGATCGCCTCTCCGTGTGAATTAGCGGCTGTACCAATACTTGATTTTCGCCGAAAAGTGAGTAGGATAGGAGCGGGAACCTTCACAGAGAGATCCAGCGATAAAGGAGCAGCACATGACTAGGAATTTCCTCGTATTCATCTTCGGACTTTTCCTTCTTCTGGTGTTCAGTTTCGCCTTCTGCTACGTGTCAATCTACAGCGAGGTCCTGATCGCGGGCATCTGTGCTCTGGTCGGCTTCCTTGCAGCGTTGGTCATCTCGATCATCATCGGCCTTTCGGCGCGTGAAGAGGGCGGCTCGCTGTACATCTGGTTCTTCGGCATTGCGATTGTCACGGGAATCATCCTCGTGTGGTATGTTTCGCGTGCAGGGACGCTCCTCAAGGTCTGGTAAGGGAACGCAATTCGAAAGCAGGCCCCTGGCAGATCCAGGGGCTTTTTTGGGCCCCGCGACGCCGCCTGCAGCCGATGCCGTCTCCCATCGGCACGCGGTCAGCTTTGTTTCTTTTCCTGTCCCAGCGTGTTCACCAGGGCGACACCTCCCATTGCGAGGATGCCGCCGGCAAGGTCGATCAGCGTGGGAGCCTCGCCCAGCCAGCCCCACCCGACAAGGAACGCGATCACCGGGACGACGAAGAGGATGCTCGAAGCGCGCGATGCCGGCAGGCGCGAAAGGACAACAGCCCAGGTGACGTAGGCGAGCGCGGCCGGCCCGATGCCGAGGTAGACCGCCGCAAGGGTGTCGGCAATCGGCGCGGCGCGGATCTGTCCGAAGAGGCCGCCAGCGAAGGGAAGCAGGAGGAGCGTTCCGGCCCAGATCGCCCAGGTGGTGATCTCCAGCGGCCGATAGCGGTCCAGCATGGTCTTCTGAATGATGTTGTAGGCACTGGCCGAGATGGAGGCCAGGAGAATGAGGCCCGCGCCCCAGCTCAGCGTGATTCCCGAGCCTTTGCCAAGAGCTATCACGAGGGCTCCGGCGAAGCTGACCGCAATTCCAATCCATCCCCAGGTCCGCAGCCGCTCACCCAGGAAGAGGATCGCAGCAAGCGCGGTCCAGATCGGAAGCGTCTGGATGAGAAGCGCGGCGGGCCCGGAGGGAATGCTCTGCTCGCCGATATTCAGCGCAATGTTGTAGAACGCGAAACCCAGGAGGCCGAGGAGCACTACGCGGGGAATATCCCGAAGCGCCGGCCGGCTCATTCCCGGGCGCGCTACTATGAGGGCAAGGGCCACCGAGGCGGCGAGAAACCGCAGCAGCGCGAGGTGCGTGGGTGAGTACGAATGAAGGCCCGCGCGGATTGCGGCAAACGCCGAGCCCCAGAAAACAACGGTGATGAGGGCCGCGGCCGCGCCGGGCAGTGTGCGGGAGGACTGTGTGCGCATTCCGATTGCGACATAGTATGCACAACGCGCGGGGGCGGTCAACGATCGCTGTCGACCCCTCTACACCAGGTCCGCGTACCGTGCGTCGGCGGCGCGAAGGAGATCCGAAGGCGCGAGGATCATCTGCATCCCCCGGCCACCGGCGTTCACATAGATCTTTTCCTGGGCCGTTGCAATTTTGTCGATCCAGGTGGGGAACTTCTTCTTCATGCCGATGGGAGAACAGCCACCTCGTACGTACCCCGTGAGCGGCGTGAGATCCTTCAGGGGGAGGAGCTCGACCTTTCGGGCCCCGGTGACGCGCGCAGCCTTTTTCAGATCCAGCTCCGCATTGCCGGGAATGCAGAATACAAACACCTCCTCCGGCCCGCCGCGAGCCACGAGGGTCTTGAAAAGCATCTCGGGGCTGATTCCAAGAAGCCGCGCCACTTCCGCCGCGTCGAAATGCTCTTCCCCGACAGGGTGTGTGGCAACCTCGTGCGCGATACCCAGAGTCTCCAGCATGCGCAGTGCGTTCGTCTTGTGCGTCGTGCTCATGAACGCATCATAGCAGATTCTCCCCTGACGCGAAGTCTCCTTTCCGCTATCCTGTTCCCATGGATCTCCCTGTTGATCGCGACTCCATGTGTTTCTGCTGCGGCTCTGACAACGAACGCGGCCTGCACCTGGCTATCTCCTATCCCGAAAAGGGAGCCGCGGAAACGAGCCTCGAGGTGCCCTCCTGGTTCTCGGGCTGGAAGAGCATGACGCACGGCGGGCTGCTCGCCACTCTGCTGGATGAGATCATGGCGCACGCCTGCGTCGGGACGGCCCAGATGGCCGTCACCGCGGAGATCACGGTGCGGTATCAGAAAGCGGTGGAAACGGGAGCCGTGCTGCGGGCACGAGGGAAGGTGGAAGAGGCCCGAGGACGCGTCGTGGCAACGCGCGGCTGGCTCTACGATGCGGAAGGGTCGATCGTGGCGGAGGCGACGGGCCGCTTCATTGCGACAACCCGCCCGCCGAAGCCCGTACCCTGAAGATGTCTATCCAGGTATCC
>PMZS01000179.1 GCA_003170115.1 Spirochaetaceae bacterium | reverse complement strand
CTATAGTAGTTGCTATCATTTGACGCTCCCTATCGCTGAACGCGCTGCGTCCGCTTCAGCCGGGTAGTGTCGATTTCCTGAATGATCGCTATGAAGGAGGATGAGTCAGCTGATGGTTCCGACCTCGCAGACGTTGAAGTAGAACCCGGACGCTATGAAAAGGTAGTAGCCGATTCCGCTGATGCGGGAATACGCCTTGTCAATGGCCTTCTGGCGCACCGAGCAGGCCACGATCCCGAGTAGGTCAGCGTCTTCCTCCGACTCCGCCGGCTGGTATCCCATCCGCTTGACGACCGTGCGGACCCGTTCCGCGTCGGACTGGTTCATCTGGCACCCGAGGTGCAGGATGTGGTATTTCATCCTTTGGGAAATCCCTTCGGTGAATATACTCCCGCCGGCGTTGCCCGGCATCCCGTGGTGCCCGAGCACCCATCAGAGTGCTACATTCTCACCATCGTTTTTATCGCCTCATCCGGCATCGTAGCCGCGAAGTCGAATGCCTTGATCGCATCCTTGAAGTCGTAGAAGTGGGTGATGAGCGGCCTGACAATCAGTGTGCCCGAGGCAATCATCTTGATAGTGCGCGGGTATATATTCCGGTACCGGAATATATGCATGACACGTATCTCTTTCGCTTGGGCGGCTACTACGTCGAAGGGCGCAGGAGCCGGAGGCATGCCGATCATCACGGCTCGACCGTTGGGGCGCAGATACCGAACGAAGCTTCCGATGACCGCGGGGCTCCCGCTGGCCTCGAAGACGATGTCCACACCCTCCGGGGCGAGCGAGAAGAGCGCGTCATCGAGGGCCTGCTTTGCCGATTTGACGCAGATGATGTTCTGCGAAAAGCTCTTGCGGACAATTTCGAGCTTCTTCTCCTTCACGTCGGCGAGAACGACCTTGGAGCAGCCCGAGGCGAGGGCCGCCAGAGCCGTACCGATCCCTATGGTCCCCGCGCCGAATACGAGAGCGATGTCTCCGGGCTGGATGCCGGCTGTATTCGCCGAATAGACGCCTATCGCGGTAGGCTCGACAAGAGCGCCTTCTTCGAGCGATACGTTGTCAGGAAGCTTGAAGGTGAAATTGCCGGGATGCACGACGGTCTCGCGCATGCAACCGTGAATCGGCGGCGTAGCCCAAAACCTGACGGCCGGGTCGAGATTGTAGCAGCCGGCGAATGTGGCGGGACTTCCCGGAGACGGAATGCCTGGTTCCATGCAGACCCGATCGTCGACTCTCAAATGCCTGACATTGCTGCCGACTTCGAGCACCACGCCACTGGCCTCGTGGCCGAGAACCATCGGCTTTTCGACGACGAAGTCGCCGATCCGGCCATGGAGATAATAGTGAACGTCGCTGCCACAGATCCCCACGTCCTTGATCTGGATCTTCACGTCGTCCGGCGTGAGTGGTTCATCCATCGAGAAATCCTCGATCGCGAGCTTATTCTTCCCTTTTAAAACCAGCGCTTTCATGGTGGACTCCGATCCTTGTACAATTGCCTTTGCCACAGCAAAGGAAAACCTTTTCGAATTCCTGCACTAAACGGCAAACCTGTCAATAGCAAAAAATTGGCAAATTAGTATTTATTTGCGGCAAGACAATCCTGGTGACGAGGACTAGGGTTGAATGAGACAGCGTATTGATCCCGAAAGTCCCGCGTATATTATAGGCATTAATGCCTGAGAAATTAGACATCATGAAATTAAGCGGACTGGAAATGATGCAAAATTTCGCAAATATTAGTTTGACAAACTCGAATACTACGCCTATAATGCTGAAACCAGAACGCAAGAGAAAGCGATATTTGCGGCAAATTGCCGCAATCTAGCGCGATTCTCAACGGCGTTACATTCTTTTGACCACAGGACGTGGTGAAACAGGAGGTCCAAGGTGCTCAAAAAACTGTTCCTTGCGGCGCTGATCGCGCTGGCTTTGGTGGGAACTGTCTCCGCCCAAGGGAAGGTCTACAAGGTAGCTTTCGTCGCGCGCGCGCAGGCGGATTCCTTCGCGGCTTGGTTGACCAATTCGATTGTGCAAGAGGCCAAGAAGTACAAAGACATCAGCGTGACGGTTTTCGACGGTCAGGCCAGTGACGACGTCGAAAACTCGCTCATCGAGAATGCCATCACCAACAAGTTCGACGCGATCGTCATCCAGCCCAACAACGGCGAATCCCAGCGGCCCTACGCCGTGAAAGTCGTCCAGGCGGGGATCGCCTGCATCACGACGAACGCTCGCATCGCCGGCATAGCCGGAGCCTCTTCGGTCGATGCCGACCCATACATGCAGGCAGCGGTCGGGGCCCGACTCGCGCTCAAGCAGGTCCCGAAGAACGCAATCGTCGTCGTTCTCGATGGCCCTCCCGGAAACTTCCACGCCGATTCCCGCCGGGTGAGCTGGCAGAAGGAATTCTTCGACAAGCGCCCCGATGTGAAGATCGCCGGCGAGCAGATCGGGCACTGGAACAAGGACGAGGCGATGAACTACATGGAGGACTGGGTGCAGGCCAATCCCAAGATCGACGCGATCATCTCCATGAATGACAACATGGCCACGGGCGCCCTTGAGGTTGTGAAGGACAAACCTTCGTACAAGGGTATCCTCTCCTACGGCGTTGACGGCACTGCCGAGGCCTGCCTCCTCATCAAAGCGGGCACTATGACGGCTACCTGCCTCCAGAACGCTTATGACCTGGCCACGAAGATTCTGGACACCACTCACAAACTCGTCACCGGTCAGTCTGGGCAGATCAACGTGGACATCGATTGCCCCCTCGTCACAAAGGCCAATGTCGATCAGTACATCGCTATGCACAAGAAAGCGGGCGCTATAAAGTAAGGCCCGCAACCGGACTCTGAAGGCATGCCTGGGCCTGTTTGGCGGACGGGCCGATGCGAAACCGCGCGAGAGCGGTTTCGTTCGACAGCGCGCTAAGCCCAGGCCATGCCTTTTATTGAGTTCCCCTAATTCGAGGTCGCCATGGATTCCTACAAACTCCAGGTCCTTCACATCAGCAAGTCATTCCCTGGCGTCCTGGCCTTGGACGACATCAGCCTCAATGCGCAAAAAGGTTCCGTCCTCGTGCTCTGTGGTGAGAACGGGGCCGGCAAATCGACGCTGATGAAAATCATTAATGGCGTCTACCAGCCCGACAAGGGCGAGATACTGATCGATGGGAAAAAGGTCCACGTCCGAAGCCCCGTCCACGCGCGAAAATTCGGCATCTCGATGATCTTCCAAGAATTGAATGACGTCCCCGAGATGACCGTCGAGGAGAGCCTCTTCTGCGGACGCCTTCCCACTAAGGCTGGGAGGGTCGACTGGAAGACTGTCCGCAGGCGAACTGTCGAGCTCCTCGAAAGGGAAAACCTTCCCTACTCGCCGACGATGCGGATGAAGGACCTGTCGGTATCGGACATACAAATGCTCGAGATACTGAAGGCGATCTCCATTGACGCGAGCATCATCATCATGGACGAACCGACTTCCGCTATCGCACAGCGCGAGGTCGATCGGCTTTTCAGCAAGATTGCGGAACTCAAGGCGCGCGGCACCTGCATCATCTATATCTCTCATAAAATGGACGAGATATTCCGGATCGCCGACGACATAGCGATCCTCCGCGACGGGAAGGTGGTCGAATCGCGGCCTCGCAATGAATTGGACATCGACAAGGTCATTTCGCTGATGGTCGGGAGGAAACTGGAGAGCAATTTCCCCAAGCGGAAGGTCGAGCTGGGGGAAGAGGCGCTGCGTGTGGAGAAACTGACCGCGCCGGGTGTCTTCAAGGAAATCAGCTTCTCTGTGAGGGCAGGCGAGATTGTGGGCTTCGCCGGTCTCATGGGCGCAGGCCGGACCGAGGTCATGCGCGCCATCTTTGGCCTCGATAGGTTCGTTTCGGGGGATATCAGTGTTCGCGGAAAGCATGTCCGGATCAGTTCGGTCAAGGATAGCAAAGCAGCAAAGATTGCGATGCTGTCAGAAGACCGGCGAAGATACGGACTCATATCGGTGCGCAGCGTACGTGAGAACGTTTCGCTTTCCAACCTGCGGCAGTTCATCTATCGCGGACGTCTGCATGGGTCAAAGGAAATGAAGTTCGTCTCGGATATCTGCGCGAGATTGAACGTAAAGACACCCTCGCTGAGTACGGCCGTCGAGGCCCTGAGCGGCGGGAATCAGCAGAAGGTCGTGCTGGGGAAATGGATGTTGAGCGAGCCTGACGTACTCATCATGGACGAACCGACGCGCGGCATCGACGTCGGCGCAAAATACGAAATCTACAAACTGATGGGTGACCTCGCGGCCGAGAAGAGGGCCTTGATTATGGTGTCGTCCGAACTTCCGGAGCTGATCGGGATGTGCGACAGGATATACGTGATGTGCAAAGGCGAGATATCGGGCGAATTGGCCCGTGACGAGTTCACGCAGGAGGCGATCATGCGTTTGGCGATGGGATTCGAAAAACTGACGAGGGAGGCATCGTGAGCGGGATCGGCAAGGCGCGCATCACCTGGTCCTCCATCAGCAGGAGCTACGGCATCTATATCGCCCTCTTCGCAATGATCATCCTCAGCTCGGTCATCAACCCGAACTTCTTCTCGGCAGAGAACATTTCCAATGTCACGAGGCAGATTTCGGTGACCACGATCCTCGCCTTCGGAGAGACGATCCTAATCATCTGCGGACTACTCGATCTGTCGTGTGGATCGGTGCTGGCGCTCGCGGGACTCCTGTCGGTCATCAGCTACAAGGCGACCGGCTCCATGGCGGTTGCGTTCGCCGTGGCAATCGGCGTCGCGTTGTTCTGCAATTACCTCAACGCGATGATGGTCGCGCTGCTCAACGCCCCCGCATTCATCGCGACACTCGCAATGCAGACGATGGCAAGAGGCTGCGCCCTCCTTTTAACAAAGGGCCAGGATGTCTATCAGATCGGCAACTATACGAAAGTCGGACAGGGCTCGATCGGCTTCATACCGATTCCCCTCCTTTTCCTTGTAGGGCTCTTCCTGGCGACCTGGTACATACTCAACAATACTCGATTCGGTCGAGCCCTCTATGCCGTCGGCGGGAACCAGGAAGCGGCCAAGGCTTCCGGGATCAATGTGAGAGGGACCAAAGTCACGGCATTCATGGTCAACGGCCTCTTCGTCGGCATCGCCGGCGTCCTCTTCATGTCGAGGGTCAACGCGGGACTGCCCAATGGCGCGATCAACTATGAGTTCCAGGGACTCACCTCATCGATAATCGGAGGCACGAGCTTCACGGGCGGAGTTGGAACCGCGGGCGGGACCGTCGTCGGTTCCTTCATCGTGGGCTTCCTCAACAACATCCTGAATCTCGCGAACGTCAATTCATATCTGCAGCAAATTGTCCGCGGCGCGATCATCGCGCTGGCGGTCATATATGACATCTGGACCAAGAACAGACGGACGAGGAGTCTCGTCAGGGGTATGGCCGCCAAATAGGTCCCCGCGTGCTCGAACAAGGATCGACGCTCCGGCCGAGCCTTGTGCCCGGACGGAGCGCTTCGCTTGACGCCGCGATCATCGGCCAGTAAAATAGGCTGCCGTCTGATGCCAGAGATGGCATAGCCATTCGTATATTCCTGGAAGCACAATGCAGAACAAACTAGTTCGACTAGAGGACGTAGCCCAAAAAGCCGGCGTTTCAATTACGACAGTATCCCACGTAATCAATAAGACGAGATACGTCAAGCGAGAGACCCGCGAGCTCGTGCTTAAAATCCTTGATGAGATGAATTATGATATCAGGAAGCCAAAGTCAAAACCGAATGTCTTGAAGTTGATTGGCGTTATCGTTGCCGATATCACCGAGGACTACTACATCTCTGTCGTCAAGGCCATCGAGACCTATGCGTCGGAGCAGTCCTACTCGATACTGCTCTACGACTCGGAGGACGACGCAGAGAAAGAGAAGCGCAATATCAAGAATATCCTCGACAAGGGCGTTGGAGGACTCATAATCTCCCCCGTCAATTCAGAGAGATATCCCAAAGAAATAAAGGATGCGCAGATTCCAGTCGTTTTCGTCGATCGAAAGTACGACAAGCACGACAAGGTTTTCGTGGGCATCAATAATTTCGAGTCCGGATACATTGGGACAGAGTATCTCGCCTCCAAGGGCTGCAGGACGATCGGTTTCATCGGCTATCCCGAGACCGTATACACGGTGCATCAGCGTGCCATCGGGTATCGCCATTTCCTTCAGGAACACTTGCCTGATTGCCCGCCCCGGGTACTCAAATTGAACTACCGGCAAGAGGACTCGAACAAGCTCATAAGGGAATTCGTGGAAGACGTCCGTCCCGACGGCGTGCTCTGCGCGACGTCGGATGTGTGCTACCAATTGATAGGAAGCCTCGGAGAGATAGGGATCGGCATCCCAGAGCAGATTAAGATTGTGACATACGACGACAACAAGTGGCTCGACTACCTCAAATTCCCAATCTCGGTGATCACCCAGCCGACCTCCGAGATTGGATTCACCGCAATCGATATGCTCGTGCGAATGATGCTCCATCCCGAGGAGAGGAGAAAGATCGCTACCGAGGTTTTCTTGAAGACAGGATTCATCGACAGGCTTTGAATTGCTCGTCGGCGATTCGCCGCTCCTTCCCATCCAGCCCTTCGTCGAGATACTCCGCTCGGGCAGTCGCTGAAATCGTAGAGCTGAACAAACGCTTCAAGCGCGGTGATCGCCAGAGGGCTGCACTCCTCCCGGCAGATCCCGTAGCATCTTGGGGCGATGAGGGCAATGCCGCCGCCGCGTCCACCATGGAGAGCCGGCGCGATCCTGGAAGTCCTGGGTGCATCGTTCAAGCTCGGGCTGACTTCATTCGGGGGACCGGTGGCCCACCTCGGATATTTTCGCGCGGAATACGTGATCCGCCGCAAGTGGCTCCGCGAAGATGCGTTTGCCGACCTTGTCGCGCTCTGCCAGTTTCTCCCGGGCCCCGCAAGCAGCCAGGTGAACATGTCGATCGGCATGTCGCGGGCCGGCATCCCCGGAGCGCTTGCCGCGTGGCTGGGTTTCACCCTTCCTTCCGCGGCAGCATTGACGGGATTCGCGTTTCTCCTCGGTGTGAACGGAGTGCTCGACTCCGGTTGGCTTCACGGCATCATGTGTGCCGCGGTGGGCGTTGTCGCCCAGGCCGTCGGGGCAATGGCGGGACGCTATTCTTGTGATGCGAAACGTGCGGCGATGACCGCAGTTGCCGCCATGGCGAGCCTCCTGCTGCCGTCAGGTCTCACGCAGGTCGTGCTCATCGCGGCGGGCGGCCTTGCAGGGAGGCTCCTTCTGCCGGCACAGGGAGCGCGCAAGGGGGAGAGACTTCCACTGAATGTGAGCAGGCCTGTGTCAATCGCGGCGCTCGCCGTTTTCTTCGCGCTCCTGGCTGGGCTTCCTCTTCTTCGGGCCGTCTTCCAGGCCCAGTGGCTCTCCCTTTTCGAGAGCTTCTATCGAACGGGATCCCTCGTGTTCGGAGGCGGACACGTGGTGTTGCCGCTCCTGCACCGGGAAGTTGTTCTTCCCGGCTGGGTCAGCGATTCCAGGTTCATGGCCGGGTACGCGGCGGCACAGGCCGTCCCAGGACCGCTATTCACTTTTCTGGGCGCGGTGATGACCTCCGCGCCCAGGGGAGGATGGGGGCGCTGATCGCGCTCGTGGCGATCTTTCTGCCGTCATTCCTCCTGCTGATCGGAGTGCTTCCGTTCTGGAACATCCTCCGCGAGAAGCCGGGTTTCCAGTCCGCGTTGTCCGGCATCAATGCGGCGGTGGTCGGCCTCCTCGCCGCGGCCCTCTACCAGCCGGTCTGGACCAGCGCGGTGTTCACTGTCCCCGATTTCTGTATGGCCCTGGGGGCTTTTGTGCTGCTCAGCCGCATGGGCGCGCGGCCCTGGATGGTTGTCGCCCTGGGGGCGGCCGCAGGTGCCGCCGTGCGCCTGGTCAGTTGAGAGGGAGGGCGGTCCGCCCGACGAGCCGCAGCCAGAGCTGTCGGTGTCGGCCAGGCAGAGCCGCGCCGCATGGGCCCGCCTGATCAAGAAGGTCTACGAGGCGGACCCCCTGAGCTGCCCGAAGTGCAGCACAGACTACGT
>PMZS01000367.1 GCA_003170115.1 Spirochaetaceae bacterium | reverse complement strand
GTTTCCCGCCGCATCCATGAGCTGCTGCTCTGGGTCCTTGGCGGTCCGCAATGCACGCGGCCGCCAGAGAGGAAGGCCTGGTGCGACTTCTTCCGCAGCGGCACAGGCATCCTCCGACGTGCCGAACCAGCCGAGAACGTGCGCCTCTTCCACGGTGGTGATCTCCATGCCGGCAATCACCACCGGCCCGTCGTCAATCGCGGCACCGGCAGCTGCGACTGCCCGTACGTTGCCGGCGGTGTTGTGATCACACACGGCGATCACCGCGATCCCCTTTCCCGCCGCTTCCCGCACGATGGCCGGTGGTGTCATTTCGCGCGAGGCACAGGGGGAGAGCACCGTGTGGATATGCATGTCCGCGGCCAGGTGCTTCATCGTGTCAGCACAACTTGGATCCAGTCTATGCCCGCCCGGTCACAAGTCAATAGCCGCTTCCAAATCATTGGAGACTGCATCAACGGCGCATCACGGATCGAGCGCCTCACCAGGGATTTCGGGCACAGCCTGCTGGTCTTTTCGAACTGGAGGTCAATCTCCACACAACGCGGATCTGATCATGCTATTATGCGCCGATGCTGCCACGAGAGAGGGTTGAAAGCGCCCTTGCCTTCAGGACCCCGGACCGCATTCCACTGCAGATCGCCCCGTCTCCGGCGGGGCTCTACGAGCACGGCCAGAAGCTTCTCGACCTGGCGCGTGCGTGCGGCCACGATTTCGGCGACGTGCAGCAGATGAAACTGCCCGATCCCCCGCCGGCGGCGGATTTCGACCCCGACGGCCGCTACCACGCCATCCGGACCGACGCCTGGGGAACGACCTGGGAATACCGCATCTTCGGCATCTGGGGCCATCCCATTGGCTGGCCCCTCAACGATCTCTCCGCCCTGGACGGCTGGAAGGCCCCCGAGCGCCCGCTGACTGCCGGCCCCGGGTTCGAGGAAGCGCGTGCAGCGGCAGCGCGTCATCAGCAGAAGTGGTACCTCATCGGGGAGGGCGGCTCCCTCTTCGAGGCACTCCGCTGGGTGCGCAGGTTCGAGATGATCCTGATGGACATCGAAGATGACACGCCTGAAATCAACAGGATCGCGGAGATCATCAACGAGTACAACATGGCACTTGCCCGATATGCCCTGCTCCTGGGCTGCGATGCGGTGGCCTTTGGCGATGATCTTGGCACGCAAAACGCGCTGATGGTTTCCCCCGGAGCTTTCCGTCGCTTCTTCAAGCCCCGGTACAAGGAACTTTTCGAGCCCATCCAACGCGCGGGGCAGAAGGTATTTTTCCATTCATGCGGTCAGGTCACTGAGGTGTTGGAGGATCTTCGGAAAGTCGGGGTCACGGCGCTGTGGCCTCAACTGCCCCTCTACAACCTGCGGGAGCTTGCGAGGCGATGCCGCGACCTGGGGATTGCGGTGCAGCTTCATCCTGATCGGGG
Source organism: Spirochaetaceae bacterium (assembly GCA_003170115.1). Taxonomy (GTDB): domain Bacteria; phylum Spirochaetota; class Spirochaetia; order SZUA-6; family Fen-1364; genus Fen-1364. The sequence continues at coordinate 17,174 of PMZS01000367.1, read as the reverse complement.
GGAGCTGATGCAGCGGGGATCGCCCGGCCAGGTTCGCGACTACGTGCTGCGGCTTCTCGACACGTTCGACACCGCCCACGGCGGGTCATGGCTCTTCATCGAGGTCGATCCGGGTTTCCCGTGGGCAAATATCGAGGCACTTTTCTCCGTGGCCATGGAGGTGAGGAGATAGTCAGAAAGCATGCAATTGTCAAGCCTCATTTCCTGTCCAGGATCATCGCATTGAAGCGCACCTGGGCAGGTGACTTGGGCAATCCCGATCACCAAAGATTGGTGCCCTGTGATGCGTGTGCACGCTGGCTCGAAACGGAGTACTATTGCACGGTGAGCTTTGCGGATTGGACCGAGGCAGGAATGATCCGCGCGGCGCAAGAGTAACCACATGCCCTTGAAATCGCTGCGCGGAAAGGAAGTCGCCCTGACGGGGCGGTTGGTGTCCATGAAACGCCTGGAAGCGGTCCGGCGGATCATGGAAGCCGGAGGCCGCCATGTCGACATGCCCGGAGTTTCCACGTCCCTGCTGGTCGCGGGCCACGAAGGCCGCTTGACCGCGGCGGGAGGAGTGACCCGCATTATGCTCCTCTTCAGGGAGCTGAAGCAGAACGGTGCGCCGATACGGCTCATCGAGGAGGGGGAGTTCCTGAAGCTCCTCGGCGCCGGGGATGAGCTGAGTGATTTCTCCCGCCTCTACACGGCCGGGCAGGTCAGCCGGATCATCGAGACTCCTCTTTCAGTGGTGCGGTCGTGGCTCCGCAAGGGCTTGATACGGCCTGCCCGCGTGGGGAATCGACTGGCATGGTTCGAGATCAAGGATATTCTTCAGGCCCGCAACCTGAGCAGGCTCACCGCTTCCGGGGTGCCGGCCTCCCGGATCCGGTCCAGCCTCGAGCAGATTGCCCGCTGGCTGCCGGAGGGCGGGCAGATGGCGGGGAGACTGGACGCCTTTGCACGCCGGCTGCGGGTGAGGCTCCCCGACGGCGGATGGGCCGATCCGACCGGCCAGCGCCTCATCTCCTTCGCTCCGGACCCCGCCTGGCCCGGCGCCAGGGTATCGGCGTTTTCTCTCGACTTGCCGGCTGTTTCGGACCCTCTGTCAGAAGCGGAAGACGCGGAAGATCGCGGAGACCTCTCCGCCGCGGCGGCGGGATACGCCCGTGTCATAGAGAGCCAGCCCGACGCGGAGGCCTTCTTCAACTTCGGCAACATTCTCTACCAGCTTGCGCGTGAGGGAGAGGCCGCGGAGCAATACGTGAAAGCTCTCGAGCTCGACCCCGATTTCGCCGAGGCCTGGAACAATCTCGGCAACGCCCTGGTGGCAATCGGAAAGTCGGATGACGCCGTCATGGCGTATCGCCGGGCCCTTGCCCTGGAGCCTGATTATCCTGATGCGCACTGCAACCTTGCCATGATACTCGAGCGTCTGGATCGTCATGATGAGGCGGCGCTGCACCGCACGGAATGCGTGCGCGCCTTCCCGAGCGAGGCTCGGCTGAGGCTTCTGCGGGTGGACGGGGCTGACACCGCGGAGAGCTGACGCGGGCAATGAAAACCGATCAGGAGTCCAGCACGGAACGGACCATTGCGAGCAGGCTGCCCTTGTCGTAGGGCTTCTGCAGCAGTCGCGCTCCGCGCGGCAGCGTGCCGCTGGATTCGAGTGCCGCCTGGGAATACCCGGAAATGAAGAGCGTGCGGGTGGACGGGAGAAGACCGTCAACACGTGAGGAAAGCTCTGGGCCTCCCATTCCCGGCATCACCACGTCGGCGATCAGGAGATGGATCTTCCGTCTCTCCTGGGCGATGAGCTCCAGGGCTTTCTCGCCGCCCGGCGCTTCCATCACGGTGTATCCGCGGCCTTCCAGCACCCGCTTCGTGTACGAGCGCACGGCCGCTTCGTCTTCCACCAGCAGGATCCGCTCGTTTCCTCCCGGCGCATTGAGAGACGGCGCGGCCACGGCCGGCGCGGCATCCCCTTCGAGGAGCCGTGGGAAAAAGACCGTGAATGCAGCTCCCGCGCCGGGGGAGCTCGTGGCCGAGATATGCCCGCCGCTCTGGGTCACTATTCCGTAGACGGTAGACAGGCCCATGCCGGTGCCTTTTCCCGGTTCCTTGGTCGTGAAGAACGGCTCGAAGATGTGCGCCATGGTGTCCTTGTCCATGCCATGACCGGTGTCGCTGACGAGAATGCGAACGTACTCTCCCGGCTTCAGGTCCGGGGGCTCCATTTCCGCCGCGCCGGGGGCCGTCCGGTTGCTTGTGGAGATTCGGAGCTTCCCGCCCCGCGGCATGGCGTCCCTCGCGTTCACCGCGAGATTCATGAGGACCTGCTCGATCTGCCCGGGATCCGCCATGATCCTGCCGGTGTCCGCCGCCATGTCGGTGATCACCTCGATGTCCTCCCCGATGACCCGCTTGAGCATCTTCTCTATCCCGCGGATCAGGGCGGCGGGATTCACCACGCGCGGCTCGAGGACCTGCTTCCTGCTGAAGGCGAGGAGCCGTGCAATAAGTTCCGCGGCGCGATCAGCGGCCCCCTTCACCTGCGCAATGTCCTCCGCCAGCCGGCTGCCCACCGGCACGCCGCTGAGGACGAGGTCACTGAAGCCCTTGATGACGGTGATCAGATTGTTGAAATCGTGGGCAATGCCTCCGGCAAGCCTGCCGACCGCCTCCATCTTCTGGGCCTGCCGGAGCAGCTCCTCCGTCTGCCGGGCAGCGGTCACGTCCCTGACGAAGAATGCGAGCCGGACGACTTTTCCGGACTCATCGACGATCGGGAAGATCCCGAGATCCACGATCGTGGATTCGTGGGCCATCTCGACTCGAACCGCGATGGCGGACCGAATCACCTTCTCGGTGTGCTCGTGCACGCGAATATCCAGGGGCAGCCCTTTCATCTCCCAGATGGGGCGTCCCGTCAGCTCACCCGCGTTCCGTGCGCCCGCGGCCTTTGCGAAGGCCTCGTTGCAGGCCCTCAGCGTGCCGTCCGACTCCACGAGAAACGCCATGTCGGTCGTGGCATTCAGCAGTGCATGGAGCGTTTCCTCGTGGTCGTGGGAAGCCCGCTCCGCGTTCTTCCGTTCGCTGATGTCCCTGATCGTCGCGAGGATCATGGGCTTTCCGTCGAGCTCGAAGAGACGATTGTTGATCTCCACCGGGATCTTCATGCCGTCCCGGGTAACGTGCATCCCTTCCCATTCCGCGTGGCCCTCCGCCTTCAGCTTCCTCATTGCATCGGGAACGGCCGTCAGCCCTTCCGGCGCGTCGATGTCGACAGCGCTCTTCGTCAACAGCTCCTCCCGGGTGTAGCCCAGGCGCTCGCAGGCCACGTCGTTGACCTCGACGAAGACTTCCGGGCTGGAATCCTCGTGAAAGGGGTGCACGAGAACCACGTCGCTGATGCTGCTGAACAGGAGCCGGTAGCGCTCTTCGCTCCGCCGCAGGGCATGCACCGCGCGGTTGTGCTCCGTGATGTCCAGGGCGATGAACGTGATGTCGCTGTCGGCAACGCCCGGACGGATCGGCGATGAGCCCAGAAGCACATCGATGACCTTCCCGTCCTTCCTTACCCACCGGGTTTCTGTTGTCGTTGTTCCTGTCTGCTGGATCTGGAGGAAGCCGCTGGCGCCGACTCGGGTGAACTCTTCTTGCGTCTTGTACAGCATCCGAGAGCTCCGTCCCACCAGCTCGGCGGCGGCGTAGCCGGTCATTTCGCAGAGCTTTTCATTGACCTCGAGAAATACCCTGTTGGAGACGATGCCCATCCCGGCAGGGCTGGCACGATAAATGCTCTGGATGCGGGTCTGCAGAAGATCCTCGTCGGGTGTCACGGGCATGAGGAAAGTGTACCACGGGCGGGCCGCATCAGAGTATCACGAGCCGCTGAGGCGCCGCTTTCTCCTTCGGCCTAGAAAGACGAGTGAAATCGCAAGGCGTCCCGCGAGCACCAGCGTGATCGTGGCCACGACCCGCGTCATCTGGAACACGAGCGTGTGACTTTTCGGATCCACCCGGAAGCAGATCCGGGCGAGCCTTGCAATGGTCTGTTCGATCCTGCCCGCCTGTGCTTCCATAAGCGAGAGCTTCAGGTCGGAGGGCAGGAAGTCCGCGCCAAGCATGTAGCGCACCACCTTGCCGCCGGGAGAGAGAATGATGAGTGCGACGGGATGGTCGAACCCGTTCCCATTGCGCACGTAGTGGAAGCCGACGGATTCCGCCACCGCGTGGATCTGTTCCTGGTCTCCCGTGAGAAATCTCCAGGATGCGGGCGGAAAGGGCTTCTGGATTGTCTGCAGGCTTCTTCTCTTGGACTGCCGCGCATCTTCAGGGGTCTCTTTCGGATCAATTGCTGATGGTCACCACGTTGTAGTTCCTGCCGGGCTCGGCCGAAAGAGGACCCAGGACGCCCGCCAGGCCGGTCAGCAGCAGGTCACACACATTCGGGCACTGGTAGTAGACCAGTGCGAGGACCGTCGGCGCGGTGACGAGCTGGCGGAGGGTCACAGTCTCACCCTCTTCGCCCCTGAAGGTCGTGTCCAGGGGAACCATGGCTCCCAGCTTCTGGTCGATGCCGATGTCGTTGAAAGCGGCTCCGGCGGTCTGCGCGCGTGCATTCATCGGGAGCATGAGGCAGAGCGTGAAAAGGGCGAGTGCCGGGACAGGCAGCGGAATATTGAACGGCATCAGTTCGATAATAGGGACGCAATCGCGGAAAGACAATCGGGATTGTTTTCTGTAGACTTCGCGCCGTGAGCGTTCTTTCGCCCATCCTCCTGTCATTGAAGGTCGCCGCCTGCGCAACGGCCGTCACCTTTGCCGTCGGACTCGGCCTGGCACGGCTTTTCTCCACGCGCCGGGTTCCCCTTCGTCGGCTCTGGGAGGCGCTGCTTCTTCTGCCGCTCGTGTTCCCGCCGACGATCATCGGCTACCTTCTCCTTGTGCTGTTCGGGAAAAGAGGGCTCCTCGGCGGAATCCTCGCCCAGGTCGGGCTCTCCGTCGTGTTCACGTGGGCTGCTGCCGTCATCGCCTCATTCGTGGTGTCCCTCCCGCTCATGTACCAGAACTGCAAGTCGGCGCTCCTGGGCGTGGAACCCCAGTATGCGCAGGCGGCGCGGACCCTCGGGGTGCCGGAGGGCAGGATCTTCAGGCGGATCACGCTTCCCATCGCGGCGCCGGGCATCCTCAGCGGGACAGCGCTGTCGTTCGCCAGGGCGCTCGGGGAGTTCGGGGCCACGCTGATGGTGGCGGGCAACATCCCCGGCCGGACGCAAACGATTCCCCTGGCCCTGTACAGCGCCGTGGAAGGAGGACGGACTACCGAGGCGAACATTCTGCTTGCGGTGACCGTCGTGCTTTCTTTCGGCCTCGTGGCCGTGGTAGGCTGGTGCGAGCGGCGCGTATTCTTTCCCGGGAAGAACAGCCGATGATTCTCGTCAACTTCGAGAAGCAGCTTCCCTCGTTCCTCCTCAAGGCCGCGATGATGATCGAGGGCCGGGAGACCGCAATCCTCTGGGGACCCTCCGGCGCGGGCAAGACCACGATTCTGAACTGTATCGCGGGGCTCGTGGATCCGGATCGGGGTGAGATTCACGTCGAAGGCAAGACAGTGTTCTCACCTGAGAAGGGGATCAGGCTGCCCCCGCAGGAGAGGAAGGTCGGGTTCGTTTTCCAGAATTTCGCCCTGTTTCCCCACATGACCGCGGAAGAGAACGTGGCCTTTGCAATGCCGCGCGGGGAGCGGGGGGAGGCAAGGGCTTTCCTGGAGCGATTCAGGATTGCTCCGCTTTCGCACCGAAGGCCGGCCGAGCTTTCCGGTGGTGAGCGGCAGCGGCTGGCGCTGGCCCGGGCCCTGGCGATCCGTCCGAAGGTTCTCCTGCTGGACGAGCCTTTCAACGCTCTGGACCGGCGGACCAGGGACGAGACCTACAGTGAGTTCCTCGCGCTCCGCGCGAGTATTGACATGAGCGTCATCCTGGTGACGCACGATCGATCCGAAGCGGAGCTGCTGGGGACACGGATCTACGAGCTTCGCGACGGCGAGGTAACGGAATAGAGGGAGAAGACCATGAGCTTTGAGGTCATCAAGGCAGCGGCCGGCAGCGGCGGGGGTGTGGCCCTGGTCACGGTGATCGGCACGCAGGGCTCCGTACCGCGACACGCCGGTTCCAAGATGCTCGTGAAGCGGGCGGGAGAGCTCGTCGGCACGGTGGGCGGCGGCAAGGGGGAGTCCATGGCCGTCGAAGCGGCGCTGCGCTGCATCGCGGAGAAGTGCTCCCGGACGATCACCGTGGAGATGCAGGGCGCGGAGGTCGAGGGATTCAACATGGTGTGCGGCGGAACGGGGACCATGCTCGTGGAGTACCTCCCAGACAGCTCCTCCTACAGCACGGCATGCCGCGCCCTGGAGGCCGGGCGCCGGATCCTGTTTGTGAAGAAGCTGGAGGGGATGACGGGAGGCGCGGCCGGGACCGTGTCCATTGCGGTGGTGGAGGAATCAGGCCCGCCGCCGAGCGGCTTCGCTCTCGATCCGCGGGCCGCTGAAGTCTGCATGGCCACCGGAAAGCCGCTGCTCTCGGAGGAGAACGGCCTCTTCTACGATCCTGTCTTTCCCCGGGAGAAGCTCCTCATCCTCGGCGGCGGGCACGTCGGGCAGGCCCTCGCGGCAATGGCCGCGTGGCTGGACTTCGAGGTGACGGTGGTGGACGACCGGAGGGACTACACCGCGCGGGGTCGGTTTCCCCCCACGGTAAGGACCGTCTGTGCCGGCTACACCGATGCGATCAAGGCATTTCCCTTCGACTCGGCGACCTATGCCGTTATCGTCACCCGGGGACACCTTTTCGACCTGGAGTGCATCCGTGGCGTGCTGGGAAGGATCCACCGTTACGCGGGCTTCATTGGCAGCGCGCGCAAGGCAAAGCTCCTCAAGGCCCAGGCCGCAAGCGACGGTTTCGACAAGGGGCTCGTCGATGCCCTGCACGCGCCGGTCGGGCTGGACATCGCGGCGGAGACTCCCGCGGAGATCGCCGTCTCGATCCTTGGAGAGATCGTGGCGGTCAGGCGCAACGCCGGCAAGGGAGCAACATGAAGGGGCTGACTTCATATTCCCGTTTCGCCGGTTGCGGCGCAAAGCTCGGGCCGGGCGTGCTGGACAAGGCGCTGTGCGGCCTCTCCCAGCGCAAATTCCCCGGGCTGCTCGCCGACTTCAGCCGCAGCGAGGATGCGGGGGTGCTGCGCCTGGATGATGAGCGCGCTCTGGTGCACACGGTGGATTTCTTCCCGCCGATCGTGGATGACCCTTTCACCTTTGGCCGGATTGCCGCGGCGAACGCCCTTTCTGACATCTACGCCATGGGCGGCAGCCCGAGCACGGCCGTCTGCCTCGTGGGCTTTCCCGTGGAGACCCTGGACATGGAAATACTGGTCAAGATGATGGAAGGCGGCCTCTCCGCGCTGGACGATGCCGACTGCCCCCTGGTCGGCGGGCACAGCATCGATGACACGGAGCCCAAGCTGGGTTACGCAATCACGGGTATCGTTCATCCGGCAAAGGTCTGGCTGAACAACGCGATCAAGGGAGGGGAGCGGATCATACTCACCAAGCCGATAGGAACGGGCCTCATCACCACGGCGGCCAAGTCCGGCAAGGCATCTGAAGAAGCTCTGGCCGCGGCATGTCACGGCATGAGCACGCTCAACCGCGGAGCATGCGAGATTCTGAGGGATTTCCCCGTCAGCGCCTGCACCGATGTCACGGGATTCGGCCTGCTGGGGCATGCGTGCGAGATGGCATCCGGTTCACTCTGCAACATCCGGATTGATTCCAGCGCGGTGCCTCTCCTGCCGTCCGTGCGCGACTGCGCCCTCATGAAGACTATCCCGGGCGGCACGAAACGGAACATGAGTTTCCGGCTGAAGTTCATCACGGGAGAAAAGACAACTGACCAGGACCTCATGAATATCCTCTTTGACCCGCAGACATCGGGAGGCTTGCTCGCGGCGGTGCGGGCGGGGGAAGCTGAGACCGCCCTGGCGGCGCTCAGGCACGCCGGAGTCCCCGCCGCGATCATCGGGGAGACAGTGCCGGGCACGGGTCTGATAGAGCTCTGCTGATCCCGCTTACCTGAGGACTCGAAGGACGCCGCGCTCCCGACCGATGTGGAGCGCCGCTTCAAGCGCGGCCCTCCCCACCGCCCGCGCCTTGTCAGAGACCACGTGCACGAACCGCGCATCCCCGCGCGGGTCCACGTCCCCGATCTTCATTCCCGCGTGCACAGGAACTTCGTCATGGATTCTTCCACGCAGGCATCCGCTGAACGGGGCGATGACCGGCCGCTCCTCCACGCGCATGACGACATCGCCCCGCGCCACGATGTCCCCGATCCTCTTTGCCTGATTCACCCGTCCATCCCTCGGGGCCCTCAGCACCCGGTCGGATGTCCTGCCTCCGATTTCCCCGGGCATCCCCGTGTCCGGACTTGCGCACCCCGAGAGAATGATCCGGCCCAGCTCGTGGCCTCTCATCGTCTCTATCACCGCATCGGCATCCCGTCCCGCCGTGAACCCCGGGCCAAGGGCGATGACGACAGTGCCGTTCTTCCTGGTCGTTCCCGTGCCGGCTTTGGCCATGATTGCATCCACGATGACCGCCGCATCGGCGCGATCCAGCACGGCGCCTTGAGGATCCACCAGCACTGCCACGTTCCCCTTTTCCAGCACCGACGGCCAGCTCTCCAGCGTGGCACGCTCGGCGCGCACCCCCTCAACGGCATGACTGCCGGCATAGACCGCTTCGGCGAAGGACACGGTGAGCCTGATCGCGGTTGGCTGGGGGAGCTCGGTCATGATCACGTTGAAGCCCGCCGCCTGGAAGGAGAGGGCCGCGCCAGTGGCAAGGTCACCCGCGCCTCTCACCACGACCAGGGGCCTGCGCTCAGTCATCGGCGGAGTCGTACAGCTCCCCTTTCTGAAAGGACACAAGCGCTCCCCGTATTCCGTATCTCTCCCGGGCAAGTCTCAGCGCCTCGGAAGCCGATCTCCTCTTCCGCTCGAGATCTCCCTGGTTCATGAGAAGCCTGAAAGCCATCCCGGGAAGGACTCCCTTGCGGCATCCCTCGGGATCCTCGGCAAGCGCGGCGATCTCCGGCGGCTCGAAGAACGCGCCGGTTTTTCCCAGGATTGTCAGCGCCTCCTGGTGGTTGTAGCAATGCGCCTCGTCGATCGGCTCGTCGAAGGCGCCCGCACCCATGAGCGCGAACACGGTTGTGGTGTTGCCGGGNNTCATCGGGCGTTTTCTCGAACCGTCCCCCTCCACGAGGAGCACCATGTCTGCTCGAATGGAAAGGTCTCCCAGGAGACCGGGGTCAAGTCCCAGGTATTTTCCCTGGTCCGTCAGCGTCCCACCGACGAGGAGCCGCACCGGTGCATCGTCCATGAACGCACTCCCAAGGTCAGCGCGTCCGTGAACCACGGAGATGGGGAAGCCCTCGAACTCATCGATGCCGACCCTTGTCGTCGTCGTCATCCTGACTTTCACGCCGCTCTCCGCCAGCAACGCGGCGGCCCGCTTCATTGCGGTCGTCTTTCCGCCGGCCCCGACGAAAGTGTAGACCGCGCCCGGCAGGAACCACTTGGAAAGTGCGGCGCGGAACCGCTGGGCAGGCGTCGACATGCGCCGAGTATAGCCGTAGAATGCGCGGCAAAGAAGGTCGAATGCTTCTGCTTGTCATCTGCATTGGCATTGCCGCCCTCTCAGGCGCCGCCTGGTTCGGCGCCATCCTGCTGATCGATCCGCACCGCAGTGAGAAGGGCAGCACGGGGAGTCTCTTCATCTCCCTGCTCTTCGGGTTTGCCAGTATCCCGCTGGTATTCCTGATGTACGGGATCGTTCCCGATCTTGGCTCGGACATCCAAAACGCCATGGGACAATATATCGTCCGCAATTTGCTGATCGTCGGGCCCGCGGAAGAGTTCGCAAAGTTCTTCATTTTTTTTCTCATCATGATAAGCCGAAAGCCCGTGCAGGAACCCCTGGACGGCATGTTGCATGCCGCGGCGGTGGCGCTGGCCTTTGCCCTCACGGAGAACGTAAAGTACGGGCTGCAGTACGGCATCGATGTCATTGCCTTGCGCTCTCTCATTGCTACGCCGGCACACCTGACCTTTTCCTGCATCTGGGGCTTCGCCTATGCCGTATTGATCCACGCCAACCCGCGACGGAGGCCTCGGGATTACGTCATCCTGCTTTTTTCCATATTCCCCGCGGCTGTTCTCCACGGCTTGTCGAATGTTCTGCTCTATCTGATCGACGAATGGGCTCTCCTGGTTGATGGCGTCGAGTTCGTCGCAGCGTTCAGCCTCCTCCTGTGGCTGCAGCGAAAGTCTCCGTTTCGCCCATTCCGGCTGTCTGACGCCTCCAGGGCTGTCCAGAGCATCGACCTGCACCTCGCATCCAACGGGAACAGCTTTTCCCTGCACCTTCGCGCTGCGCTCGCCCGGGCAGCCCTTCGGGACTACGGCCGCGCGAGAGGGCACATCGACCGATGCCTGAAGCTGCGCAAGGGAGAAGCTTTCTCCATCGCCCTGTCGGGGGCCATCCATGTGCTGCAGGGTGAGACTGCCGCGGGCGAGAAAGCACTGCGCCTTTCCTGGCCGTCCCTGACCACGAGGCAGAGGCTCACGCTCGGCAGGCTCTCCCGTCATGCCGCCGGCTCGCATCGCACCGAAAATGCATACAACGAGTTCCATCTGAGCATGTGGATGAAAAACCAGCGTGCGGTGACCCGAAAGTGATCTGCCGGGCTTCTCAGTAGCTGTAGCGTATCACGAGGTCCGGTCCGGTCGTCTCAAGGCTGAGTCCCCCGGTTCTGCTGTCAGTTGCCTTCTGCCTGTGGAGGTAGGGAACGAAAAAGCCGATGGCCGAGCCCAGGGCTGCCCCTGCCACGACGTCCGTCACGAAATGCATCCCCGCTGCCACCCGGAATGAGGCNNGAGGCCGTCAGCACCGCCATGCCGTAGCTGGCAACGGCGAAGGGAACAAGCCAGGGGGAATCAGGAAACGACATCGCATAGATCGTCACCCCCGCCGTTGCCGCGGCGAAAGCCACTGTCGCGTGGCCCGAGGGGAAGGACATGTCATCTTCCGAAGAGCTCACCCCGGCGGCGCCGCCGTTGTACACGTAGGGTCTGTATCGAGGCAGGAGGTAGTTCAAGAGATTTTTGACGGCGAACGCGTAAGAAACCGCCTGCCCGTAGACGATTCCCATTGTAAGGAAATCTCCCGGATCCAGGACAAGGGCGAAGAGGGCGGGGGCCGCCACGCTGGAGTACTCCAGTATCGTGCTTGCAAGGTCGAACCCGTGCGAGTAGGGAAACATGACCGCTCGATCAAGACTGTTCACGCTGCCAATGTCAGGAGTGCCCAGGCTGCCCCACGGTGGAGGAAGAGAGGGGAGCAGCAGCTCACTGAGTCCGGCGGCTGCCACGCCACCGGCAAGAATGATGCCGTCAGTGAGCAGATCGACCTTCAGTGCATCCGCGAAGGTCTGGTGTCCCTGGGCGATCGCAAAAACGAACAATGCGGTGGCAAAGAACCTGTGTGGGCGTGAGGTCATGGAAGGAGTGTAGCACGCCACCGGGCCCGGCACAGCCGGCCCGTTCAGATGCCGTACACTCCGTAGCGATGCGCGGTTTCGTACATCGCCAGGGCGTTGGCGGGCGGCACGGAATCGATGAGCGCGTTGCAGGTGCTCAGGATGAAGCCGCCGCCTGGCGCCGCGGAGTCAATCGTCTTCTTCACGACCTCTTCGACTTCACTGGGCGGAGCCATCGTCATGACGTAGTCCAGATCGATATTCCCGATGAGCACGAGATCCTTCCCGTACCTGCGCTTGATCTCGGCGATGTCCATTCCCGCTGATGGCTGCAGCGAGTGCAGCCCTTCGAAGCCGCAGGCGACGATCTCCTCCAGCACGGGGGTGAGCCTGCCGTCCGAGTGCAGGAGAACCCGGACAGTGCGATGGCGCTTGATCTCCGCGATGAGCCATCGGTAGAGAGGGTAAACCACCTGCCGCATGATGCGGGGGGGAAGAAAGGGGCCCGAATTGAACGCGATGTCGTCGCCCACGAGGATTGCATCAGCACCGGCGTCCAGAAGTGCCTTGGCTTTCTCCGCCTCGAAGGTCATCACCGCCTCGCTGAGAAACTGGATTTCGCTCGTGTTCTCCAGCGCGGCCATCATGTACTCTTCCATGCCCAGTGCCTCGTCGAGAATCGTGACGGGGCCACCGATCTGGCCAAAGACAAACATGTCCCGGTCCGCCGCAAACCTGCGCACCATCTCGCCCTTGATCTGCCGCGGATCCGGGGTCTGGTAGGTGCGCGCCTCGTCCATGGATGGGACAAGTGGATGGACGATGTGCCGTGAGCGGCCTGACATCGCGAACTGGTCGCCATACGCGGAGCGGTACACCCGGTATCCCCGATCATCCACGCCAAGGTCGTATGCCGGCCAGTCCCCCATGTTCACGAAGTCAATGTCGAGCCGCTCCCGGACCCGGCGATCGCGCTCGTAGTGCTGGTAGTCGTCGGGGAATGACGTGCCGAGGAGCTTGTTCGAAAAGCCCGCTTCAATGCTGATTTCTCCCATGGGAACGCGATCGGGCTCTCGATGAGCCAGGGTAGTTTCAACCCTTTCTCTCTTTGTCACACGTCACTTCCTTGGTCGAAAGCAGGGCTTGCCATTACTATTACGCAGTGTCATCCTGATTGACACACGATTGCAATACAATTTTTGAGGGTCATATGCAGGCATTTTCGGCCGAGGTCATCGAGATCCGGGTCCCGTACGACGAAATCCTCACCCGCCAGGAACGAGTGCAGGCGGCGCGCAGGTTCGAGGAGCCCGACCGGGTGCCCGTTCTTCCTGCTGTCGCCTACCGCTATCTCCTTCCCAGGATCGGCGTGCCCTTTCGCTCGTACTACGGAGACCCCGAGGTGATGCTGCGCGCCCAGATCCTCGGACAGAAGTGGCTCATGGAGAACATCCGCACCGACGCGTACAGCATTACCGGCGCCTGGACCGGCGCCTGGACCGATTTCGAGAACACATTCGAAGCCGGGAGCCTCGGCTGCGCCGTGGAGTTTCCCGAGAATGACATCCCGTGGGTTGCCGGGGCCTGGGTGCGGACGGAGGAAGACCTGCGAAGGCTTGAGGGGATGGACTTCGTCCACGGCGATCTGAACGAGCGGCAGATCACCTACCGGCGGGCAATGATCAGGGTCGCGGAAAGATACCCGGTGCGGTTTCTTGGGGGACCTGTCTTCCATCCTGGCCGGAACCCTGCGCTTACGCACACTTCTGACGGCCCCTTCGGTGTCGCCGGCGACCTGATGGGACAGACAGAGCTTTTTACGGCAGTTCACGAAAAACCCGGGTTCGTGGCGGAGCTGCTGCGCATTGTCACGGACAAGTTGATCGGCTATCTCGATTTCTGCTGGGAGGAAGAAGGCCTCACGGATCGGGATCTCTCCTGGACCGACGACCTGGCCGCGGGGCTTTCCGCAGAATCCTACCGGGAGCTCGTGCTGCCGCAGGAGAAGAGGCTGCGGTTCCATTTCGACGGCCGCGCATCCCTTCACATGTGCGGCAGGACGGATCACCTGCTCGAGGTCTTCCGGGACGAGCTGGCCATAGACGAGTACCAGGGATTCGGCTACCAGGTGGATCTGGAGAGGATCGCCGCGGTCATGGGAGGCAGGGTGGTGCTCCTGGGAAACGTGAATCCCTTTCTCGTGCTGCAGGGGCCTCCGGAGCGAATCCGGGAAGCCACTCGCGCGTGCATCGAAAAGCTGGCCCCGTTCAAGGGCTACATCGTCCAGGACGGCGCAAACATCCCCCCGGGAACCCCTCCCGAGCACATCAACGCCATGATGGAGGCAGCCGAGGTCTACGGCCGGTACAAATGAAGATATTGCTTGCTAATGCGATCGCATTGTGTCACTGTTGATTGACACACGATTGCATTCAAAGAAATGAGGGATAACGTGCAGGTGTTTGTCGTCTCCCACACCCACTGGGACAGGGAATGGTACATGACCCGGGAGAAAAGCAGGCACATGCTCGTCGGTCTCATGGAAGAGCTTTTCTCCATCCTCGAAGACCACGACGATTACACCTTCATGCTGGACGGCCAGACACTTGCGATCCAGGACTACCTGGAAGTACAACCTGAAAAGAAAGGGCTTCTCTCCTCCCTCGTTTCCGCCGGCCGAATCTCAATCGGCCCCTGGTACGTTCTCCCTGATGAGTTCCTGATTTCAGGCGAATCGCACATCCGCAACTACCTCGAGGGTCAGCGGCAGTGCAATGAGCTGGGCGGGTCGATGAATATCGGCTATCTCCCGGATTCGTTCGGCCACCCCTCGCAGCTTCCGCAGATCCTCACGGGCCTGGGCATGAACGAGGTCGTGTTCTGGCGCGGCCTGGGGCCGGACATCACCCGCACGGAGCTTACCTGGGCCGGGAAGGACGGGACGGAGATCCTGGGAGTGAACCTGCCGTTCAGCTACGGGGTTGCCGCGTGCATGCCGGAAGACCCTGAGGCGTTCGTGGACAGACTGAAGCTGAAGATAGGCCTGCTGGAGCCTCTCACCGACGGGAAGGTGATCCTCCTGATGAATGGCGTGGATCACGTGGCGCCCCAGAGGAGCTTCCCGTCCAACGTGCGCCTGGCGCAGGAGAGGCTGCCGCGGTATGAGCTGCGCCACGCCAGCCTGTCGGACTACCTTCACGCTCTTCGAGCCCAGCGTCTCCCCCTGCAGAAGGTCGAGGGCGAGCTGCGCTCCGGTTTTCGCGCGTACCTCCTCGGCGGAACGATCTCCACACGGATGTACCTGAAGCAGGCGAACTACCGGGCGGAAATCCTGCTGGAGAAGTATGCCGAGCCTCTTTCCACCCTTGTGTGGACCCTGTACGGCGGTGAATACCCGCGGGCGGAGCTGCGCCATGCCTGGCGCCTTCTGCTTTCCAATCTCCCGCATGATTCGATCTGCGGCTGCGGCGTGGACGCCATCCACGAAGAGATGATGCAGCGCTACAGGTTCGTGGACGATCTCGGCGGCTCGATCGTGGAGGAGGCAGCAACGGCGATTCGGGGCGCTCCAGGCGAGGCCGACGCCTCCTGGGACGGGAGCTTTGCCGTCTTCAACCCGCTGCTCCATTCTCGGAGCGACGTGGTTCGAGCGAGCATTGTCAGCGGTGAGCGGCTGCTGCGCAAGGTCAACTTCGAGACGGGAGTCCTGGAGGAGTTCAACCCGGCTGAGCAGACGCGGGTGCCCACCGGCATCGTCGTGCGTGACGGGGCGGGCAACGAGGTGGAAGGCATTCTCCACGCCGTGAACGGCGAGGACACGATGCACCTCAGCCTCCAGACCCAGCCGGAAATGTATCGCGGGAGCCGGGTTGAGTTCTCATTCGCCGTGCCCGCGCTTCCTCCTGTCGGCTTTGCGGTCCATGAGTTCCGCCTCACCTATGGGGCGCCGCCGGCGGCACCGGTGATCGGGCGGGTGGAGAACGAGTACTTCCTGGTCACCTTCCAGGCAACGAATGCCTCCCTGCGCGTGCAGGACAAGAGGACGGGTCTGATGTACGAGGGGCTGCACGTCCTCGAGGATGGAGGGGACGCGGGGGACGAGTACACGTATTCATGGCCCTTGCACGATAAGAAGGTCTTCCTGGATCCCACGGGCGTGTCGATCACGGCGGAAGGAAGCGAGGCATACCAGACACTGGTGATGCGGGGAGTTCTGAAAGCGCCGGCGCACATCGCGCCGGACCGGCAAAGTCGGTCCGGCGAGCTTGCCGAGATACAGATCGAATCCCGAATCACGCTGTGCCGCGGAACACCCCGCATCGACGTGAGGACCGTGGTCAGGAACGCGGCGGAAGACCACAGGCTTCGCGTCCTCTTTCCTTTGGGAGGGCCGGCCCGGTTCGGCAGTGCCGAGGGCATTTTCTCCGTCGACGACCGTCCCGTCACTCCGCGGGACGCCTCGGCTTTCGCGGACTGGGTCGAGCCTCCCTCCACGAACCCGCAGAAGAGCTTCGTCAGTGTCTTCTCAGGGGAACGCGGGCTGGCGATCGCCAATCGCGGCGTGCCGGAGCACGAGGTCATCCTGGACGATCACGGCAATGCCGTCATCGCCCTGACCCTGCTGCGCTGCGTCGGGTGGCTTTCGCGCCCCGACCTTCTTGCCCGCAAGGGAAACGGCGGGTGGACGCTGCCGACCCCCGGGGCGCAGTGCGCGGGAGAGCACCTCTTCGAATACTCCATCATCCCGCACGCCGGATCGTGGAAGGACGCGGGTGTCCGGGAGCTGGCGCACCAGTTCGCGGTCCCTCCGCTGGTCCTCAGCCTGGGCGCGGGCGGCCGCGGGAATGAAGCCAGTCATTCCTTCGTTCGCGTGGACAGGAAAGAGATCGTGCTGAGCGCGCTCAAGAACGCGGAAACGGGAGATGGCTGCATCCTGAGGCTCTGGAACTGCTCCGGGGAGACGGTGCGTGCGTCACTCAGTTTCGGAATGCCTGTTGAATCGATGCACAGGACAGACCTCGCGGAGAGGCGCCATGACATGGTACCGGGGCGGAAAGGCGTCTTTGTCCTGGAGTTCCCGCCCTGGAAGATCGTCACGCTGGAAGTGGCTCTTTCCGGGAACCGTCGCGAGGGACGCGTTGCGTCGCCTGACGGTCCCGGTAATGTGTAGCTTAGGAAGGAGTGAAGGTATGAGGAGAATCATCTGTATCGGCCTGATGCTGTGCGCGGCATCGGCCATGGTCTTTGCGGGAGGCCAGAAGGACAACGCCCCGGTATCCCTCGAATACTGGACCGTCTATGAAAAAGACAGCGCGCTGAACAAGGTCATGGAGGCCGCCGCGGCGAACCTGAAGGCCGCGAACAACATCACCGTGACCATCGTCAACAAGGGCGACAGCGGGTTCCGCGAGCTGCTCACCGCCTCCGCCATGTCGCAGTCGGGGCCGGACCTCGTCTTCAACTGGACGGGCCTGAGCGACATAGTGACGGGCGGGCGCCAGGGGCTGCACTACCCCCTGAACAAGGACAACCTCTTCACGAAGGAGGAGCTTTCCAATCTCCTGCTCCTGGACAGCTGCACCGATC
>PMZS01000405.1 GCA_003170115.1 Spirochaetaceae bacterium | reverse complement strand
GCCTATACGATCGACCCCGCGTACTTCATGCCCGTGGTGAGAAACGTGCCGACGCTGCCCGAAGGGGACATTTCGATCGGCGGGAGCTGGGTCGCAAAGGGCACCGAATCGCACGATTTCCGCGCGACCCTCGGGATTCAGGATCCATTCCAGTTCCCCATCACCGTCAGCTACACCTACCTTGCCAACGAATCGCGGAATGGGGTTGCATGCGCCGTGTTTACCATCGATTACGAGGTCTTCCACGCCGTGACGCCTCCGCAGGGAACGACACTGATGTCTCCGACGAGGGTTGCCGGCACCTCTCACCAGAAGTGCTGGTGGGATATCGCGGCCCGCAAGCCGGTCCATTATGAAGAATCGTTCGACTTCCTCTTCTCCTTCACAATGGGGGCAGAGGTAGAGTTCAAGGGCGACTCGAACAGCGAGCTCATTCAGTCGGCGCCCCTGGATCGTGCACAGGTGGCCGGTGACATCAAGAAGCAGCTCGATGCGCAGAAGATCCCCGACGTGTCCGTGGAGTCGACCGACCAGGGCGTGAAGATCACCCTGGAAAACGTGAACTTTCCCCCGAACTCCGACCAGCTCCTCCCGGCCGAGCAGGACAAGTTGCGCCGCATCGCGGACATGCTGAAAAAGTATCCCGATCGGGATATCGCCGTAGCCGGTTTCACGGCGCGAGCCCCCGGCTACACGGAGGACGACTACCGGACCCTGTCCGAGCAGAGGGCAAGGGCGACGGCGAACTTCCTTCTCTCCACCGGAGCAGTCACCGCGGAACGCCTGACTGCTCGCGGGATGGGCGCCGGCTCGCCCATTGGCGACAATTCCAGTGAGGAAGGCCGTCGCAGGAACCGCAGAGTCGAGATCACGATCCTGGAGAACTGAGCGGGCAGCTCAGCGCGGGGCGGGAACGGTGGACGAGGGCGTGACGGATCCGTCGAAGGTTCCGCGCTCCATGAACTCGGCCCGCGTGCCGTCCGGATCGAAGACGTTCGCAAGGCGGTGTCGACAGGTCCCGACGCTGTATTCCACCTTGCGCGGGAATTTCCGAGGGCCCCCTATTCGCCTGCTCACTTCCTCCACCGCCGCGGGGACGGAGGGTACCTCGAGCCCGAAATGATTGAGTACTCCGAGCCTTTCGAGCGTCGGCGGCTCGTCGTAGAGCATGAACTCGACGTAGTTCCTGTCCTCCGGCAGCTTCAAATGGACCCACGAGAGCGTCCGATCGTCGCTGCTGCCGCGCCAGAACTCGACGCATTCGAGGATGTCGCGGTAGAAGGCCATGGAATCTTCCATGGAGGAAACGTCGAAACCGATGTGCATGAGACACCGTGACAGGACTCCGGCTCCCGGGCTCCGTCCGGCCACGCGCGCAGGCCAGCCTTCCGGGAGGTACTGGATGAACTCGACCACGTGCCCGTCAGGATCCTTCGCGTCGAAACTCAGGTTCCCGATTGCTCCAATGGAGGTCGAGCTCGGGACCGCCACGCCCCGCGATCCGAGGTACGCTCTCATTGCCTTGGCATCGTCCACCTGCAATCCGAACCGAATGAGGCGATCGGTCTTCGGTGCGCTCTCAGGCCTGAGCTCGATCCATTGTGCGTCGTTGATCCTCACGAAGGCGTGGCTGACCCGGCCGTCGGGATCTGTCAGGCGGAGCTCGTCCGAGTATCCATGAATGTCGCGATAATACGCGAGAGCCTTCTCGACGTCGCGTGCCTGGAAGGTCATGTGGGAGAGGCCGACGATTCTCGGGCGCCGCGGGTTCTTCAAAGGTCGTCAGCTCCTCTCCCTGTAATCCTGTGCTCGGAATCCCGTTCCCGTGGGGCCGCCGTTGTCCAGCAAGGCCGGCACAAGAGCGCCGGGCAGCACCGTTTCGACCTCGAGCTCCGCGCCGGGGCCAGCCATGTCCGTTTTCAGCCAGCCGGGATCCAGGTGATTGACCAGTACCCCGGTTCCCCGCAATTCGCACGCCAGGTCCTGCGTGAATTTGTTCACCGCCGCTTTCGATACACTATAGGGCGATAACTGGGGAGTGTCCCTGATTCCCGATGTCAGGTTGACTATCCTGCCGTATCCCCGCGCTTTCATGCCCCTGGCGAAGGCCGTGCTCAAGAGCACCATGCTGAACAGGTTGACCTGGATGACCGCCTTCCATTCATCGATACCGGTATCCCAGATCTCCTTGCGGTCGCCCTGGATCGCGGCGTTATTATAGAGGATATCGACGCCTCCGTGGACCTCGAGGACTCTCCGGGTCAGTCTCTCAACCGCGGCGAGGTCAGACAGTTCGCCCTCGACGGAATCGGTCCGCACCTCGTACTTTTCCAGGGCGGAGAGGGTGCCCCTGGTGTGCTCCTTCGAGCGCGAATGGACTATGACGTTCGCGCCCTCCCGGGCCAATCCTATCGCGATCTGCCGCCCGATGCCCCTCGACGAACCCGTCACGAGGCACCATTTGCCAGCCAATCGTCCCATCGCTCAGATCTCCGGTTTCCCGTAGGTGTAGGAGACGAAAGCCACGGACTTCCCGTCAGGGCTCCACGAGGGCACAT
The DNA here is from genome assembly GCA_003170115.1 of Spirochaetaceae bacterium. Taxonomy (GTDB): domain Bacteria; phylum Spirochaetota; class Spirochaetia; order SZUA-6; family Fen-1364; genus Fen-1364. The sequence goes on along the minus strand of PMZS01000405.1, from coordinate 3,526 downwards.
TCATCGTCCCCTGGCCTCCGTACAGGTGGGCGAGCACCCGCACCTTCCCACTCCCCAGGTCCTGCTCGCGGATCATGACGCGCTGATTGCGCGGGTGGCTGGCAGCCGGCACCGTGGGAGGATATGAGACGTACAGCATCCGCTTCCCGTCAGGAGAGACATGGGCGAACCAGTCGTTGTAGTCGTCGAAGCTCACCTGCGCCTGCCCGCTTCCGTCGGGCTTCATCCTCCATATCTTCATGCGGCCGGACCGGGTCGAGTTGAAGTAGATATGCGCGCCGTCGGGGGCGTATTCGGGGCCGTCGTCGAGACCGGGATCGGTCGTCAGCCGAGTCTCCCTTCCACCCTGCGCCCCGATTGCCCAGACGTCGAAGTTGCCCTCGCGCTCGGCGCAATAGACCAGCGTCGTGCCGTCGGGTGACCATCCATGCCAATAGGAAGGGGCCTGATCGGTGATCTTCACCGGCTCCCCGCCGTTGACGCTCACGACGTAGATCTGCGAGCCGGCCTTCCTTCCCGCCTGCTCCGTATGGCTGGAGAGGGCGAGTGACTTCCCGTCAAAGGAAATGCCGTGATCATTGTTGTTGGCCGTGACGCGCCCGGTATCGAGCACCTTCGGCTTCAACGTGTCCAGGGCGAGCGTGTAGATCCTGCCCTCCTGGTTGAACAACAGTGACCTGCCATCTCGACACCAGTTGGGCGCTTCGAAGTGCCCGGCACTCGAGTAGACAATGCGACGGATGCCCGTATCCACGTCCAGCAGTTCCAGCCTGCTGGGCGAAGGGTTTTTGTCGCCGTCCGTCCCCTCGGCCGCGGGCACGTCGAATCGGACGTTGCGAAAGACGGCCGTCTCGGCCACGGCGGCCTCGTGCGAGCACACGAAAAGTCCGGCGAAAATCTCGGCGGACAAGTCAATCGTGACACGTCCAGTTTCGACAAGCGCCCCGCCCCATTTCGCGGCGCGCATGATGACCGCCTTCCCGGCGCGTTCGAGCTGGACGATACCCGGGGAAGTCACCGCCGCTTTTACTTCGAGCGTCTCGGCGCCGCTTTTCTCGCGGTATTGCAGCGAGGTGAGGCCGTCGCCGTGAATGGCGGCGTCGGCGTACATCGAGCTCCCGTCCAGGCCCCGGCGGAACATGATTCCCCATTTCCGATGCGCGTTGACGCCCTTTCCCTTGAACTCGCCTTCAGCGGTCAGGATGAAATCGCCGCTCACCTTGAGTGCGGCGAAGTGGAACTCATCCGAAGCTCCCCAAAGATTCTCGCCGCCGCCCGTGACCGTGTAGGTTTGCCTGTGCGGGTCGTATGTCGTGCTTCCGGGAACGCGCCTCGAACCGACATCCTCGATGATGTCGAAAGCTCCTTCCCTCGATCTGACCGTCATGCGCTCTTCCCTCTTGATTGTTCTGCTTCTCCGGCGTCGCCCATGCAAAACGGGCGTTCAGGGAGGCTGACCGCCTCCCTGATGCCCGATGCCGATTCACGAATCCGCGATCACAAGGTGATCACCTCGCGAACGCGCTGCCGCTGCGGCCACGGTACTCCGTGGCATTTGCGGCCACGGTACTCCGTGGCATTTGCGGCCACGGTACTCCGTGGCATTTGCGGCCACGGTACTCCGTGGCATTTACTTCCCGAGAATCTCATCGTATTTCTTCTGCAGCTGCTTGATGTACTCGTCGGCGCTCATGTCCGGCGTGTTCCAGAAATTGTCCGTCAGGCTCATGTAGGCGCCAGCGAAATCGTCATCCATCGTGATGTTCCTGACAGGGTGCCCGAAATTTGGTTTGGCGAGAGTGGCCAGGACCATCTTCGCGTGCTTGTCGATGCCCGCGGTTGCGTCGAGCCGCACCGGCGTGCAGCCCTTGATGATGCTGAACTTCTCCGTGATGTCCTTCTGGAGCATGATGTTGAAGAATGCTTCCTCGGAGTTCTTCTTGATGTCGTCGCTCGGCTTGAGGAAGGTCTCCGCGTCGATGGTGACCTGTACGCCCTTTGTTCCGGGAGGCAGCATTGTGTCATAGTCTACGCCAATCTGCTTCTTGGCTCCGGCGAACTCTCCCTTCATCCAGTCGCCATGGAACTGCATGAGCGCATCGCCCCTGATGACCATGGCCGTGGTGTCATTCCAGTTGCGGTTGGCGCTGCCCGGATCAGATTCCTTCTGGATCCTCCTGAACAACGCCAGGGCCTGGCGCATCTCCCTGGAATCGAATGCCGCCTTGTTGGGGTTGAGACCGAAGACACTGTCGTACAGGTTTCCGGAGTAGTACACGATGCAGGAGCCGAGGAGATACTCGAGCTGCCACGGCTGGGCGCCGATGGCCAGGGGGATGACTCCCGCCTTCCTGATCTTCGGGAAGTCCGCGAACATCGCGTCGAGGTCCTTCCACGACTTGGGATCAACGCCGGCCTTCTTCGCCACGGCCGTGTTCCAGAAGATCGTGCCGACGATGTGGATGGCAATGGGAGCGGTCACCACCCGGCCGTCTACCATCATGACATCCTTGCACGCCTGCGGCAGGACTTTATCGAGGTTGAGGGACTTGTAGTAGGCGGTAAGATCGGCAAGCATTCCTCGCTGAATCAGATCGCGACGGAGCTTCACGTTGTTGTTGATGAAGACGTCGGGCGGGTTGCCGCCCGTGATCATGTTGATCAGGGGAATGTCGGCGCCGGTGTTGTGGGCGATCGTGATGTCGTTCCACGTCCCCCCCTGTGCCTGGAACGCATTGCGGATGACGTTCAAGGCACCGATCTCGGCATCCGAAGACCAGTTGTTGAACACAAGCAGTGGTCCGAGCTGCTTCTTCTGCGCGAAGCTCGAGGCGGAGATGACCGCCAGGAACACGAGAGAGATCGCCAATGCTTTCTTCATCGTATCCTCCTTGAAAAATGACAGCTGTCACGCCGGCCAACGGCCGGCAAAGTCATCAACGCAGACACCGTACCCGGTGTCATTCGTGGCAGACACCGTACCCGGTGTCATTCGTGAATCACAACCGCAGGGAACTGGCCGCGTCAAAGATCGATATCTTCGAGAAGTCGACGGAGAGCCGCAGCTCCTCGTCGGATTTCGCACCGGAAATGTCCGTCGGGTTGAGGCTGGCCACGATGTCGGTCTTCCCGAGGCTGCAATAGCAGAGCACGTTCGCGCCGAGGGGCTCGATGATGTTCAGCCTCGTCGAATAGGACACGGAGCCCTGCGTGGGCCGATGGAACAGCTCCGGACGCAGGCCGAGGATCACATTCTGCCTGTCGGCAGGCCGGGTGGCAAAGGCATAGGCCGACACGTCGAAGTCGATGCGATCCTCCGTCCTGACCAGGATCTTCGAGTCGCCGAGGGCGATCCTGCCAGGAACAAAATTCATGGACGGGGAGCCGATGAAATTCGCCACGAAGGTGTTGGCCGGATGGGCGTACAGGTCGTCCGGGGTGGAGATCTGGGAGAACTTTCCGTCGCTCATGACCGCGATCCGGGTGGCCAGCGTCATGGCTTCGACCTGGTCGTGCGTGACGTAGA
>PMZS01000302.1 GCA_003170115.1 Spirochaetaceae bacterium | reverse complement strand
GTCTCCTTGGGGTCCCAGCTCCACCACGCTCCCCATGCCGTTTCCGCCCAGATGGCGCCGAAGACCAGCGCGCCCGCGGTGAACACGGGGTAGCCGATCCCGACGGCGGCGGCCACGAGCCTGTCCATCTCCGCGCGCCGGTCTTCCCCCCGCGATGCGAGGAAGACGATCGCCGCGATGAAGCTCACCACGAAAAAAGCCTCCCCGATGAAGGAGAAGGTGACGTGCAGCACCAGCCAGAAAGACCTGAGCGCCGGGATGGGCGGCTGGATGGCGCGCGGCGCCAGGGGCGAGGAGGAGATCGCAAGGAGGGCAAGGGCGACGATCGTCGCCCCGAAAAGCACGAACGGTGAGAACCCCTGGGTTCGGCGTACGATGCGCAGCGTGAACAGCACCGCGCACAGCGCCGCGGAGAAAAACAACAGGGACTCATAGGTGTTCGTGACTGCCGCGAACTGTATCCTGATGCTGCGGTGTACCAGGGACGCCAGCAGGAGAACCGCCGCGGCGGCAAGGATCCAATGGGAGACTGGATCACGCCTGTTTTCCCTTCGCAGGAGGAAACCCGCCTGGAAGACCGCGGCGGTCACGATGAGTATGAGCGCGATGGTGGCCATCATGTCGAAGTGTCTCCCCTTTTCTGGATGAACGTGAGGCACAGCCCCGTGGTGACCAGAAGCACGGCGACGAGGAACGGCGCAAGCCCGGGATCCCGGACCGCCTTCAGCCCCGTCACTTCCTGCGCGGCAATCCCGGTCACGGTGAAAGGCCCGACGGTGTCACCGGGCCGAAGGACCCTGGTTTCGGCAAGCGCTCCGCCCACGGAGCGCTGAAACCGCGCGGTCCAGGTCTCACCGTCGCGCTCGTAGGCAACAAACACCCACCGCGAATCTCCCTGCTCGAAATAATCTCCCGGCGAAGGCGGTGCGACATCCCTGCCTTCCGAGTCCTTCAGCCTCAGCGTCCCGTTCACGTCCCAGGAGGACTGGTAGACGGAGATCCCGCTGAGCCGCAGGGGATGGTTCACCTCTATCGGGTAGGCGGCAATCTCCCGACGGCCATCACGCACGACGTCGACCGTGGAAATCCATTCGCGGGGACTGCCGTTCTCGTATCGCAGGAACTGAAAAGAGAGCAGGCGCAGGGTGTACCCCGAGCCAATGCCCGCCTCCTGGCCTTCCGCGAGAGACCACGTCGCCTCCTGCCGGCCCAGCGCCGTGACCAGGCCCGCGGTGATCAGGATGAGCAGCCCGATGTGCACGAGGTCCGGGCCGTATCTGCGCTGCACCCGTGTTCGCGCCCTTCTCACGAATCTGTCCACCGTGCAGAACCCGAGGTTCAGCGTGAAAAGGCAGACGGGCACGAGGAAGATCGCCGAGCTGAAAAAGCTGTCCAGGCGCAGGACCTTGGCCGCCTGGTACCAGGACTCCGGCCTGCCCTGGGGAACAAATGTAGACAGAAGACAGAGGAGAACGAGGACGATGATGAGCACCACCGCGAGACGGACCGACTTGAAGAAATTGTACAGGGACCGCGCGGCGTTCACGCGCGTGACTATACCCCATGAGGGCCGCGGCAGGATACGGGCGGTATCTCAGCGGACCACGAGCACCTTCCTGATCTCGTCCACTCCGGGGCCGACGATCCTGATGAAGTAGAGGCCCCTCGTCACCTTGGCGCCGCTCCTGTTCGTGCCGTCCCAGGTGATTCCGTAGTCGCCCGCGGACCGGTTGCCCCTGGCAAGCACCCTGATGATGCTCCCCGAGAGGTCAAAGACCGTCACGGTGACGCTCCCCGCCTTCGCCTGTGTGAACTGCAGGGTCGTGACTTCACCCTTGTCGGGGTTGATCACGTTCTTGAGGATCTGCACGCCGCCGCGCTGCATTCGGAGATCGTGGATTGCAAACTCCCAGGGCAACACGCGCAGCCACCAACCGGCCACGGCTGGATTCACGACCCGGGCTGTGTAAAGGTTCTGGCCTATCGGGCCTCCCGCCAGGATCTTGAAGTAGAACTCGATAAGAACCCCATCCACCATCTTTGCGTCGCTCGAGGGGATGAGGAAATCGCGCAGCTGCACGTTCGCGGGAGGAGGATTGATTTCAATCCTCTGCCTCGCCTGGATGTCCCCGTTCCTGTCGGTTGGCACAAGACCGGAAAATCCATTCAAAAGGGTCTGATCCTCGAAGGGAGGCAACCAGAGCCCGCTCGGAGCCTTGAGAGCCGAGGGGATGTTGATGTCGTACCAGAGCCTGGTGTTGCTCGCAAGGGGATAGGCAGGCGGGACCGTGTCGTGGATGTGACCTTCAAGGGTGATATCCTGGCGTCGCAGCCATTTGGTGCCGTCGAAGCCCCCGAGTTGTATAAGGCCGATGCCTCCGGGGAACGGCCCGGTCTGCGTTTCGTCGTGGGCAAAAAGAGGTTCGAACAAGCTGTCATTGATCAGACCCAACCCGATATCCGAGACGCGGTGCGTGGTTGCCGCGGCGGGCATCGCGTTCGGGGCGATCGCCATGTCCCATATGTTGTTCACCGTAAGCATTGTCGGGGCAAGCTGATCCGTGGCGGTAACAGGATTGGCCAACGTCAAGAGCGCCTCCTGGGTTCCCAATCCTACAGCGGGGCTTATCCTCGTGAAGATCATGATCGGGTTGCCAGGGAAGCTGAATCTGGCCGTGGTGAGCATTGCACCCACATTGTCAACAACCGGCTCGCTGAAACGGACAAAGAGCTCGTTCTGGCCGACAACCGAGAGTGTATAGGCGAAGAGCGGAGGAGCTTTGTCGATCGGCAGCTCACCAGGCCCAACTCCAAAAGGCGGAGGAGGGGGGGAGGAGATGACGATCTTGTTCGTTCCTAGAATGGCCTTCAGTGAGTTGTTGGTAATTATCCCCCATCTCGGGGTCGCATTTGTATCGACATCGGAGTTCTCGGGCAAGAGGATGTAGAATTGATCATCGTTCGGATTCAGACCAGTAGAGAAATTGGCCGCACCGGTGATCGGCTGATTGTTGTTGTAACCCTGGACATATACTGAAATAGAGGAGAAATCATCGTTCAGGATGACTCCGCCGGTCGACACGAGGATTCGATCCACCTTCCCGTTTCCGTTGCCTGCGGGGTCGTAGGCCGTTTGATAGTCTTCGGTATAGCTCGCAAACACGGGAACTATGTCGCGCCAATTGAAGGACCAGTCGTGGACGTTGAATGTAATGCTGCCCGGCACGAGAATACGGGTCGCGTATCCGAGCTCGACATAGACAAAGTCGATATTGATGCTTGCAGTAAGGGGGACGTCGAGACCCCATTGCTGCGCGAGCATCGGCGGCGGCGGCGGCGGCGCCGGCGGGTTCACGCCAGGATTCAGGAAAACCGCGTACGGCGGAGGAGGAGGAACGGGGGGGCCGGCGGCAAGGAGGCTGATCCGACCGGCAGCAACGCCGGCAACGAGTTTGAAAACTCCTCCAGGGGCGATGTGCTGGGTCACGTTCTGCTCGAATGCTATCTGCTTTGAAGGAGTCGTACAGGTAAAATCATAGAATGTCGTGCTCCCCCAAACGAATGACGTGGGGTAGGAGGTAGAAAAGTCGTCGAAGATGACTTCCCCGGTCCCGCAGTTAAAGGTGCCTCCGGATGTGTCAAAAATGCCTTCGATCGTGATCTTCTGGTTCAAAGGCACCGTAAGAGTCCCTCCCTGGATAAAAAGGGTATCAACAACATACAAGTCCGCGTTTACCTGTTTTATCCCCGAATCGATCCGTAGAATGTAGTAATCCTTGTTCGCCAGACTGCTCCCATAGGTCTGGATGGTCCCGGCGCCAGTCCTGTAGGCAACGATTCCAGGAAAAGTGTTCGTCTTGGGCGCGGTCTCTCCGGCTGTGCCCGTGCGGAAGAGAGTACCGTTGTTTGTGAATGGACCGGCCGTCAGGGCGTTGCCGCTCAAATCCAGGGAGCCGGTCAGCGTGATCGTGAGCGCGCCCGCCAGTATGTTCGTGGTCATCGTCTTCAGGGCAGTGCTGATCTGTACGGTTCCGAGGTTTTGCGTGCCGCCATTGGAATCAATGAGGTTTCCCGCGACTCCGGCGCCTCCTCCAAGGGTAAGGGTCTGCCCGTTGTTGAAGTACGTTCCGCCTGCGTTGATCACAAAATGCCGGCTGACTGTAAGAGGGTCCTGCGGAGTAACCGCGCCCGCCGGTCCTCCGATCGTCAGATTGTAGAAGGCCGATCCGCCACTGGTGAGCGCGCACGCCCCTGTTGCCGTCACGCTGCCGACGCCTGCGGTGAAGGTTCCGCTGTTGGTCCAGTTTCCTCCCACGGTGATCGCTGCACCCGCTGTGTCGTCAAGGGTGCGAGGCGCCGAGATGACGATATTGGTCGTAACGGACAGAGGGCCGCCGAGGGTGAGGTTTCCTCCGTTCACCGCCAGGCTTTGAAGGGTGGAAGTGCCGGTGCCGGGCGTAAGCGTGCTCGCCGCATTGATTGTCGTGATGCCCAGGGAAATGCCGCCCGGGCCGGACGTGGTGATGCTCGCGAGCACCGTCACGGATCCCAGCGTGCTCGTCAGGCTCAGGAGCTGGGTACCCCCGCCGATGATCCCGGTGAGCGTAGTCAAGCCTGTCGATGACACGGTGAGAGTGCGGGCACCGTCGATCGTCGAGAGGAAGGTGACATTCCCGTTGCCAGTCGCAATTATCGAGTTCGCTGCCAGCGTCAGGGGGCCGCCGATGGACACGAGAGTGTTCGTGGTGGTCACGTTGGAAGCGAGGCTCACCGCGCCGGTGGCTGAGAACCCGCCGTTCGCCGTGATTGCGCCCGCGGCGTTCTTTGTCAAGAGACCGGAGTTGGTCACGCTGAAGGCGCCCGTAAGGTTTACCGCCGCGTTGACGTTCATCGCGCCGCAGCTGCTCACGGTCACGTCGGTGAGCATCGCGGGCAAACCGGTCCCCACCGCGCCGCCAAGCGTGACAATTCCCGTGCCCGCGATGAGCGTGAGCGTCTCCGCCACACCGAGTGCGGTGCCATCCACCGTGCCGCTGAGCGTGATCGACCCGGCGCCCGCGCCGCTGTTGAGTGTCAGAGCCGCGCCCTGGGCGAGCACAAGGTTGCCGCCGATGGAGAGCGCCGTGTTGGTCGTGCTGATATTGGAGNNGCGGCGTTGAAATTGAGCGTCGCGCAGGAGGTCACTGTCAGGGTGGTGAGCATCGTGGGATTGCCGCTCCCTACCGCTGCGCTGAATGTGACGCTTCCCGTGCCCGCGGAAATCGTGAGAGTTTCAGCCGCCAGTCCTATAGTGCCGTCCACCGTGCCGGTAATCGAAACGCTGCCCGCGCCCGCGCCGCTGCTGAGGGTTGGCGTGGCAGCCTGGGCAATCGTCAGGTTCCCTCCAATGCTGAGCGCCGTGTTGACCGTGGAAATGTTGGAGGCAAGGTTTACGTCGCCGGTAGTGGAGAATCCGCCATTTGCCGTGATGGCCCCCACGTTGTTCTTCGTGAGCAGTCCAGAGCTGGTCACAGACATGACTCCGGTGATATTCACCGCCGCGTTGATATTCATCACCCCGCAACTGGTCACGGTGACGGTCGTGAGCATGGTCGCATTCCCGGACCCGACCGCACCCCCGAAAGTCACGGTCCCGGTGCCCGCGGTCAGCGTCAATGTCTCAACTGGGGCGCCCAAGTTCCCATCAACCGTCCCGCCAATCGTGATGTTGCCCGCGCCCGGCGTTCCCTGAGTGCTCAGCACGGGTGAGGTACCATTGCCGATCGAGAGATTTCCGCCGATGGACAGCAGCGTGTTGGTCGTCGTGATGTTCGCGAATGTGTTCACATTACCGGTTGCCGAAAATCCTCCCGGAGCGATGATGGTCCCGGTCGCATTCTTGGTGAAGAGTCCCCCATTGGTCACCGAAATGGCGCCGGTTGCCGTGAACTGGCCGTTGATCGAGAAAGTTCCTGCGCCACCTATGCTTTGCAAGGTTGCGCTTCCCACCGAGACCGCCGAAACAAATGTTGTGCTGCCCGTCATGGGGTTGGATTCGGTGAAAGCGCCGGTGATGTTCACGATTCCCGAGATCTGGAAAAAGCCGGAATTCACCACCGTGACCGTTGTGAGGGAAGTGGGGTCCCCGCTTCCAACTGTTCCAAAGAGAACAAGCAGGCCGGTTCCCGCGTTCAGGGTGAGTGATTCCGCACCGCCCCCGGTTGTGCCATCGATACCATTATTGACAAGTATGTTGCCGGGGCCGGCCGCTGCCTGAGTGCTGAGCGTGACATTCGCCTGCAATATCACGGCGCCCGTGAGGTTGATCAGGCTATTGGTCGTCAAATGCGTGCCGTTGAGCTGGAGCGTGCCGGCGCTGATCGTCTGCGATCCGGTCGTTGTCACGTTGCCCACAAAGAATACAACAGTCGCGGAAGTGACCGTCAACGAGGCAAGCGCCGCGCCCCCTC
>PMZS01000170.1 GCA_003170115.1 Spirochaetaceae bacterium | reverse complement strand
GCTCGGCGATGCCGGGGTCGACTGGATCGTCGTGGAGTCCATGACGGACGTGGAAGAAATGGCCGTTGCCGTGCGCGCGGGCCTGCTCGGCAAAAACGTCGTACAGCTCTTCAGGGGTCACCTCGCCCAGCGAGAGAAAACGGGCGCACGGCCCGATGTCTCCCGCGACGAGTGCCCTGCCCGCGCTGACCTCGCGCGCAATCGACGCGGCGGAGGCATTGATTGCCTTTACCCGGTCCGAGAGCCCGTGCGGTTCGAGCCTGAACTTGTTTGCTCCGAAGGTATTCGTGAGCACGATGTCGGCGCCTGCCTCAAGGTATTCGCGGGTGATCTCGCGCACGATCTCGGGGTGGGTAAGGTTCCACTCGTCGGGAGGCGATCCCTGCATGAGCCCGCGCTTGAAGAACTCGGTGCCCCATGCCCCGTCCGCGACGAGAACTGACCCTTTCTGCCATTGCGTGCCACGTACTTCCATGATGACGTTGAGTGTAGCGATTCCCCGCGCTTGTGAAAAGCAAGGGATTGCTTTAGGCTCTGCCGGCAATGGGCATATTCCTGCTCGTATTTTCCGTCGTGGGCGCCATGATCCTTGCCATCCACGTCGCGCTGTCCGCGGGCATCGTCGCCAACATGGCGGCAGAGAAGAGCGCGCGGGGGCAGGGCAGGCTCCTGCCCGGGATACGGGCCGAGGTGATAGTCGCCGTCCGCGACGAAGCGGCGACCCTGCCCCTGCTCCTCGATTCGCTGCGCGCGCAGACCCGGGGGGACGTCCTGTTCCTGTGTGTCGACGACCGCTCGGCTGACGGCACGGGCGCCCTGCTGGACGAGTTCTGCGTGACGGTAGGCGACCGGGCGCGGGTGATCCACAACGCGCATGACAACGCCGGTCTCACCGGCAAGCAGGCAGCCCTGGATCTTGCGTTCAGCCGGGCGAGGGGTGACGTGCTTCTGTTCACGGACGGTGACTGCGTCGTTCCCCCGACGTGGGCCGACGAATTGCTCTCCCATTTCAGCGACCCCCGCGTCGGAGTGGTGCTGGGCCGGATCGAGCTGCCGGAGGCCAGGGGGTTCCTTCCGCGTTTCCAGGCTTTCGAGCAGCCGCTGCTGAACCAGTATAATTTCGGGTCCGTCGGCATCGGCGCGCCGACGGGGTGCTTCGGGAACAACATGGCGATACGGGCACGGGCCGTGAAGGAGATCGGCGGGTTTCACGCCCTGGGCTACTCGGTGACGGAGGACGCCATGCTCCTCGACGCGGTATGCCGCAAGGGAGGCTGGAAGGTCCGTGCCTGCATTTCCGACCGGGGGGCGGTGGGAACGAGAGCGCAGGTGTCGTGGAAGGGCTACATCGACCAGCACACCCGATGGAACGCCGGGGCCCTTTTCTCACCCGACCTCTTCACGCGGGTGTCCTTCATTTTCGTCGTGCTTTTCTACCTGGTGGGAAGCCTCGTCGTGCTGCCCCTCGGTTTCCTCGATTGGCGCGTCCCCGTCCTGTCGCTGAACTCATTCCTCAGCATCGGCCTCCTCGCGGGCCTGGGGGGTCTGTACCCGGGAAAGGACCGCGCGCGATACTACCTTCGGTTTTTTCCCTATCTCTTCTTCTTCGGTTTTTTCTATTCGTACATCACCGTGAGGGCTTTCATACGCCGCCCGTTCGAATGGAAAGGCACGACACTTCGCCCCTGAAAGAAATCAGGCGGTTTGAGCAGCCACCAATTCCACAAAATCGTCCGGGCTGAGAACGTGGACGCCCGAGCTCTCCCGCAGCCAGCTTTCCTGCACGTATCCCCAGGAAGCCAGGTACGCGCGGATGCGCGGATTCGTGTTCCCCCGGATCGCGTCGATCTGGTCTTCGACGAGAATGACCTCCTCGTACCCGAGGGTCTCTCTCAGCTTCTCCACCGTTGTAAGCTTCGGCTCCCCGTGGCTGTACAGCACGTGCGCCTCGGGCACGGTAATCCCGTTCGCACGAAGGGTATCACTCACGAATTGCGGCTTCTTGGTGGAGAGGATGTACAGCGGCACAGCGGGAGGAAGAGCGGAGAGCGCCGCCGAGACATGCGGGTAGATCCTGTTCAGGGACAGCCAGGCGAGGCGGTCTTTCTCAAGCAGATCTGTTCGTGCCCGGTAGAAGAGTTCCTTGAATTGATCCGGTGACGGAGTTCCGGGGCGCGCCCAGGCTCGATCGAAGTCCTGCTGATCACGAACGGACCTTCCCTCCGCGATGAGCTCCTGGATCAATACGAAGTCCTCTCCCGATCTCACGAACGGGCGCATTGCGCGGAACTCCGCGCGCGCGGAGGCCGGTGGCTCGCCGCCCGGCAGCCGCCGATGCAGCGCGTAATACGCGGTCCACGAGGAGACAAAACATTCCTCCACGGAATCGCAAATGACCCCGTCGAAATCCAATACCAGGAGCGGCACGTGTGAACTATACCTCGCCGCCGCATTCGTGTAAAACTCTCGGTCGTGCAGGACTTCCATTTCAGGGAATTCATGTCGCACTTCGACGAGAAAGGGACGCTCGCGTGCGCCTGCGGTCAGTCGCACAGGCTGGGGACGCGCACCGTGCTGGCATCCCGCGGTGCTTTGGAGGAATCGGCGGAGCTCCTCGTGCGCACCCGCGGCCGCGGCAGCCGCCTCTGGGTGCTGAGCGACGAGAACACGGAGGCCGCGGCGGGAACACTCTGGAAATCCGCGGCAGGGAAGACCCGCATCACGGAACGAGTGCTCCCCGGCCTGCCGAAGCCTCACCCGACCATGGCGCTGGTCGACCTGCTCGCCTCGGAGGTGAAGGCAGCGTCTCCGGAGCTCCTTGTGTCGGTGGGCGGCGGGGTCATCAGCGACCTTGTGAAGCGGCTCTCCCTTGACATGGGCCTTCCGAACTGGTGCGTTGCCACTGCCCCGTCGGTAGATGCGTACAGCTCAGGGACCTCTGCAATCAATGTGAACGGGTTCCACGGCTCGGTGCACGCTCGCGCATCGGAGGTGATCGTCTGTGACCTGGACGTCATGGAGAAAGCACCGGGAGAAATGCACCTGGCCGGACTGGGGGACCTCCTGGCAAAGTTCCTCGCTTTCCTTGACTGGAATCTTTCGCGGATAGTCACGGGGGAGAGCTACTGCGAGCTGGTTTCCCGCGTCGCCCTGGAGTCGGCGCGAGGCGCCCTCTCGGCGGCGCGGCACCTGGGCCGCGATCCTGGCGAGTCGGCCCGGACGCTTACCGATGCGGCGCTCTCCTCCGGCTTCGCCATGCAGGCCCTGGGAGGCTCGCGGTCCGCCGCGACCGCAGAACACACAATGGCGCACTTCTGGGAATCGGCGCACTCGGTGCGGAACGGGCGCTGGGACCTGCACGGCATCCTGACCGGCGTGGCAAGCCGGATGATGCTGCACTCCTACCGGGCGCTCTATGCGCGCCTGGGGGATTTCTCCCTCGACGAGATGGCGCGCCTGCGGCGGTTCGATGCCGAGCTGCCGTGGCGCGAATCGGTGGAAGGAGGGCTCGCGCCGTTCATGTCAAAGGTGAACGAGGAAATGGCGGGCCGGACGTTCGACCGGGGGGACCTGGCCTGCCGGCTGGAGGCCTTCCGAAACGGGCAGGCGCAAATTGCCGAGGTTGCCGCCGGTATGCTGGATGAGCTCGCCTCCGCCGTGGAGATCCTGGAAGGCATCGGCTTCCCTTTCTCACTCAGGGAGCTCGCCCTGCAGCCACGGGACGTCCTGCTGCCTTTTCGCAACATGCGGCTGCTGAGGAGGCGCTATTCCACCTTCGACCTTGCCTATGATCTCGGGCTCGACGAGGAATTGCGCATGTCGGGGGAAGGATACATCGAGGACCTCTAGTGCGGTCCTCTATATGGAAAAATCCTGGCCTGCCTCGAGCTTGGCAAAGACATGCTTGCCGTTTTTTGCAAGGATGTCCTTGAGCGTGACATTCGTCAGGTAGTCTTCCATTGTCTTCTGCAGACCCGTCCAGATTTCGTGAGCGGAACACGGCTCCGGCCGATCGCACAAAGTCTTCCGCCTGAGCGTGCACGGAGTCAGGCCTCGCGTTTCTCCAACTGCTTCCAGGATATCCTGCACCGAGATTTCCGCGGGAGTGCGGTTCAGCACGAACCCCCCACCGGGGCCCCTGATTGACCTGATCAGGCCTGCCTTTTTCAGCTTGAAGAAGATCTGCTCGAGGAACTCGGAGGAGACGTTTTCCTGCGTGGCAATCGACCCGATCGACACGGGGCGGCTGTGGTTCGTCCTGGCGAGATTGATTACTGCCCTCAGCCCGTACCTGCCCTTTGAAGTTATTCTCATCCCGCCGCAGCTCCGCTATGCATATATTATTGACAATAGA
>PMZS01000267.1 GCA_003170115.1 Spirochaetaceae bacterium | reverse complement strand
GACATCTCGCCGACCTCGTCGAGGAAGAGAGTGCCGCCGTCCGCCCGCTCGAAGCTCCCGGGCCGGGACACGGCGTCCGTGAAGGCGCCTTTCTCCGCGCCGAAGAGCTCCGACTCCAGCAGCGTGGCGGGAAGCGCGCCGCAGTTGACCGCGACGCACGGGCCGTCCCTGCGGCGCGAGGCGTCGTGGATGAGCCGCGCCGCCCGCTCCTTTCCGGTCCCGCTTTCCCCAAGAACGAGCACCGGGGAATCAGACGGGGCATATCGCCGGATGAGCTCCTTCAGCTCGCGCATGCCGGCGCTCTCCCCGATCATCCCCTGCATCAGGGCGTCGCTGACCTCTTCCGCCGCGGCCCGGCGGGCGTCGGCCCCCGTGATCGCGGTGCGCAGCGTGCCCAGCAGCTCCACGGCCTCGATGGGCTTGACGATATAGTCGCACGCACCCGCGAGGATCGATTCTTTCACTATCCTCGGCTGGGAAAGCGCCGTCAGCATGATTACCGGAGGAGGGCAAGGCCGGGCCTGGATCTCGCGAAGGAGAGCCATGCCGTCTCTGTCGGGAAGGTTGATGTCGAGCAGAACCACATCAGGTCCGTCTCGCACCAGAACTTCCATTCCGTGACGGGCGGAGTATGCGGAGATCAGGACGTACGGATCCGGGAGGATGAGCTCCAGGGTCTTGTGCGCCGTCAGCTCATCATCGATGAACAGCACTTTCACCATGACACGTTCTCGATGCGGTCCATACTACGACCGGTCCGACGGAAAGACAAGCTATCCTGCCCCGGGGGCCATTGCAAACGCAGCAGCACTGCCAAGGCCTTCAATTTAGCGATAGCTGTCCAGGTGTCCCCAAAAAACTCCACGCCAGTGCGAGAGTGCGGCTATATTGACATCTTATCAAGCTAACATACACTGATAACGATAGGTATTGACACGATCCAAGCGTAGTCTCTTCTGAGGTGAGGCGACTTCGGTGCCGGATTCCCAACCTCGTATTGCCCAAACCTCGAAGCATAGCCGCCGCGCTATTCCAAGGGCTATCAGCCCACCTACTTGATCACAAAGGATGCATTCGCCGAGCTTAAATGTCCATTTATCAGTAGAGAAATAACTTGGAGGCTTTGACATGAAGAAATTGCTATTAGCATTGATGTGCGCCTTGTTTGTTTTTCTCGCCCTTGGCAGCGATAGCGGGGCTGGCTGGGCCACGCTCGGGACAAAGGGCAACGGCACCAATCAATTCCAAGGACCTAGTGGCGTCGCAGTGGACAAAAGCGGCCATATCTATGTCGCAGATCGGCAAAACTGTCGAATCGTTCGGATGAACGATATGAGCGGTGAGGGATGGACCACCCTGGGCACCCAGGGCAACGGCACAAAGCAGTTTTTCGCTCCTTCCGCAGTTGCGCTGGATGCAAGCGGCCATATATACGTCGCTGACGAGGGCAACAGTCGGATCGTTCGCATGAACGATATGGGCGGCGGGGGTTGGACCACACTCGGCAGCGGCATCGGCTCCGGCAGAAACCAGTTCGGCAATCCTGACGGAATAGCCGTGGACGCAAGTGGACACATCTATGTGGCCGAATATAGCGGCACCCGACTCGCGGTGATGAACGATATGAGCGGCAAAGGGTGGGCGACGCTTGGCGGCGGTCGAGGCAGCGGCGTGAATCAGTTTGACCACCTCTCCGGAGTTGCGGTAGACCCTAACGGGCAGATATATGTCGCGGATTACAGCAACGACCGTGTTCTATCCATGAACGACATCAGCGGCAAAGGGTGGACCGCATTCGGCGCCTCAGGTAGCGGATCGAAGCATTTCGACGGTCCTCGCGGCATTGCAATTGACTCAAAGGGACACATCTATGTTGTCGACGACGGCAACAGCAGAGTCGTGCGGCTGAATGACCTCAGCGGCAAAGGCTGGACATCTGTCGGAGCCAACGGCAACGGAAAAAAGGAGTTGAACGGTCCACATGGAGTTGCGCTTGATGCAAACGGGAGTATCTACATCGCAGATTATTCCAACAACAGAATCGTGCAGCTGAGAATGCCTTGAGCAATCTGAGAGTGGCCAAAGTGGCTTCATGGGCTGGCTTTTCCGGCGAAGTCTACCGCTGCCTAGCGGTCTAAAAACAGTTTGGTAAAAGCGCACGCAGCCGCTGTCGGATTGTTGTTGCCGTCAGCATGACCACGGGCGGGGCGAGCGGGCGCGCCGCGATCTGCCGCAGCGCGTCCAGGCCGTCCATGTCGGGAAGGTTGATATCCAGGAGCACCACGGCGGGCCCTTCGCGCGCCGCCGTCTCCACGCCCTGCCGCGCGGTGTAGGCGGACAGGAGAACATATGGATCGGGAAGAACAAGGCGGAGTGTTGCGTGTGCCCGCGGATCGTCGTCGATGAACAGCACTTTCACCATGGGAACTACCTTTTCAATGTCTTGAGCTTACGCGATGCGGGCGGGGGCCGCAAGTACCCGACAGGGGCCGGTTACTCCAGTGCCCTGCGGGACTCGGCGAGCTGGGAGATGATGGGGATTTTCTGCGGGCATTTTTCCTCGCACTCCCCGCACTCGGTGCACGCATCGGCCCGCTTGCCCTTCACCCAGGGAGTGGTGCCGATCTCCGCGTACATGTGCCGCGCCGGCTTCTCGAGGCCCCACACGTTCCTGAGGTTCATGGCCTCGAAGACCTTGGGAATGTTCACCTCCTGCGGACAGGGCATGCAGTACCCGCACCCCGTGCAGTACAGGTCCATGAACTTCTGGTTCTCCTCCGCCGCCGCGCGGACTCGTGACTGTTCCTCGGGGGAGAGCCAGGAGGAGCGCGATGCGTGCACGACGTTCTCTTCGACCTGCTTGAGGGTCGACATGCCGCTCAGCGCGACCGTGACCGAGGGGTTGGACAGGACGAATCGAAGAGCGAGCTCCGGGGTGCTCATGGCGGCTCCCCCGGGCAGGATCTTCCCGATCACGTCGCTCTGGGTGCCAAGGCGCCCGCCGCCGACGGGACCCATGATGGCCACTCCGAGACCGCGCGAGGCCGCGTAGGCGATGCCTTCCTCGCAGCGGCGGTCCAGGAAGTTGTACTGGCAGAGCATGCTCTCGAAATACCCGGTGTCCACCAGCTTTCCGATCTCCGCCGCATCCGAGTGGAAGGAGAAGGAAAGGTGCCGGGCCAGCCCCTCTTCCTTGAGCTTCAGGAACTCCTTCAGGGGCCCGCCGGGGATGTCGATCTTCGTGCGGAAGGACTCCCACGAGATGCCCCAGAGGTGGTAAAAGTCCACGTACTGCTGGTCCATGAGAGCGAGGCTCGTCTCGAACTTCTCTCTCAGATCTTTCGCGGTGGGCGCTCCCTGCGCGTACTTGGTGGACAGATATATCCTGCCGCGATCCATTCCCTTCACCGCTTCCCCGAGGGTGCGCTCGGAGTCCTGGCCGCAGTACCACTTGCCGGTATCGAAATAGTTCACGCCGTGCTCGTATGCGCGCATCAGCATGGGGATCGCCTTTTCCCGATCCACCGTGCTCGCGTCCCTCATGGGAAGGCGCATGCACCCGAAGCCCAGAGACGAAGGCTGCACGCCGGTCCTGCCCATTGTTCGATAGGTCATCTTCCATTCCTCCTCACGTGATCTTCTCAGTGTCCCCTGTCGCGGCCGCCAAGGCGCCAGCGCCACCGCGGCTTGGCGAAGTTCGGCCGCTCGTGCCGCGGGGGCTCTTCCTCGGCGCGGATCGCGGAGGCCCCTTCGAGCCATACGTTGATGCTGCGCGCCACCTCCTCGTCCATGGCGATGCTTGCACCGTCGCATTCGATCACGTAGGACGGGTAGTCCTGGTGGAGCTTCACGATCGAGCCGGGACGGATCTGAAGGGAAGTAAGCCGGTGCAGCTGCTGGTCGCTGCGAGTGTACACCCACGCCACTCTCGCTGTCTGCCCGATCTGCAGCTCGGTGAGCGGCACCACAATTTTCTGCACGTACCGGGCCGAGACCCTGCAGCATTCTCCCTGCGGAATGGAAAACCCGTGCGGGCATTCGCGGGGGTGGCCCAGGAGCGTACAGATGCCGTCGACGATCTCCGTCGCAAGAATGTGCTCGAATTCGCACGCGCCCGATTCGAACTCCCGTCCCAGAACGTCGTGGATCAGCCTTTCGCCGATCCTGTGGGCGCGGATGAGCCTCTCCGCGTGCGCGGCGCCCGGCCCGGTGAGGGAAAGGGTCTCCGCCTCCCTCCGCACCATGCCGTCCTCCTGGAGCCGTTCCAGGTCCACGGCGTCGAACCTGCCTTTCAGGGACGCGCGCAGGCCCTCGACGGTGGGAGCGCCGCGCTCGCCGAGCTGCCAGAGCCTTTCCAGTATTTCGTCCCGGTCAGTGATGCCGTTCATAACCCCAGGGCTCCCCCCGCCGCGGCGAGCAGGGCGTGCACGGCGCCGGTGTACACGAAAGAGGCCGCATAGATCGAGGCGATGATGATCAGTGCCGCCCGGGCGCGCACCTCCTTGAAAATGGCGGCGATATTGGCGAAACACTGGGCAAAGGTCGTGATGAGGATGACGGCGAGGATGCTCTGGGCCCCGTTCAGGACACCCTGGTGGGACATTTTCAGGATGAGGCCTGCCGCGGCTTCGCTGCGCGCGAATGTGAGGAGGAGAGCGTCCACCATGTCCAGGGGCAGCCCGAGCCAGCCCGTGATGAACGGCTTCAGCGCCGTCTTCAGGAGAGCGAGCAGGCCGAGTGAGTCGATGGCGAACATGGCCGCGGCGGCGATGAGAAAGATGGGGATCGCCTCCCTCAGAAACCAGAGCAGCCGGTACGCCGTTTTCCGGGCCACCGCACCGATGCGCGGCATGCGGATCGGGGGAAGCTCCTGGATGAACTGGCCCGTGGCATCGGCGGGAATGAGTCTGTTCAGGAGAAGTCCGGCGACCAGCTCGGCAAGAGCGAGCAAGCCGAATGCCGCGATGAAGTAACGCACCCCGTGCGCGCCGAGGATGGCGATGGAGAGACCCATCTGCGCGGAACAGGGGATCGCGAATGCAATGAGGGCGATGACGATGAGCTTTTCCTTGCGTGACTGGATAGTGCGCGCCGTCATCGTCGCCATGGTCTTGCATCCGAATCCCAGGACAAGGGGGATTACGGCGTTTCCCGTGATGCCCAGCTTCGCGGAGACCCGCCGGGTGAGGATAGCGAGATTGGGGAGGTAGCCGATGTCTTCCAGGAGCCCGAAGACCAGGAAAAACACCGAGAGAATCGGCAGGACGGTGGTAAGCGAGTTGAACAGGCCGAGCGTGAGCAGGCCGTGCGGGCCGATCAGGAGGTCCTTCCAGAAGCCCTGCGGCAGGAGGATGCCGACGACACGCACAACCGGGTCCGTGACCGTCACGGTAAGGAACAGCGACAGGGCGCCGGCCACGTAGACCACCATGACGTACACCAGACCGAGGAAGAACGCGAGGATGGGAAGGCCGTACAGGGGGTGGCGGCACATCCGGGCGAACGTCTCGGAGAACCGCGGCGCGGGTGCCCCGCCTCCGTTTTTCTTCGAAACGCGCCCCGCCACATCGTCCACCCAATGGTTTCTTCTTTCGGCGATCAGCCGGGGAGCCGTGCCTGCAAGGCCGGTCCGGACTTCTTCCAGCAGCGCCGAACGGCCGTTCACCGCGGCGCCGACGAACGAGAGGTCGTTCTCCAGGAGGAGAAGGGCCGAGGCGCGGGGGAAGGCGGCGGAAGCGGAGAGCAGATTCATCGTCCGCCCGATGGCCCCTTCCAGGGTGGCTCCGAAATCAAGCCGCGGCGGGACAGGGACCGTCCTGAGCAGGAGGTGCCGCAGCTCGGGAACCCCCGCACCGGGACGGGAAGAGGCGACCACCGGGAGCCCGAGGAACCGCCCGAGGGACGGCGTATCGAGATTGATGCCCCGACGCGCGCTTTCCCCGACGGCGGTGACCACGAGGACGAGGGGAATGCCCAGGCCGAGAAGATCCGCCGTGAGGAGGAGCGACTCGCGAAAGCGGTTCGCGTCCACGCATTGCACCAGCACGTCCGGGGGGCGCTCAAAGAGGAGGGTCCGGACCACCAGCTCCTCCTCCGATTGGATGAACAGCCCGTGCAGCCCGGGGGTGTCCGTGACTTCCCAGTGACGGCCCTCGATGTTGACGCGGTGGGTCGTGACGGCGACCGTGGTTTGCGGATAGTTGGACACCAGCGCGTAGGTGCCGGTAAGGCTGTTGCAAAGCTGGCTCTTGCCGCTGTTGGGAAGGCCGACCACGGCGATGCGTGTCACGTTCCCTTCTTTCCGCATTCAGAGCAGTAGCCGCGGATGCCCAGGCGGTGCTCCACGGGCCGGAAGCTGTGCCTCTGGCAGACCTTGTCCTGCAGCCGCTCCAGCTCGTCATCCCTGAACTCGATGATCCGGCCGCAGGCAACGCACTCCAGGTGATCGTGGTGCTCGAGGCCCCACGCCGGTTCGTAGCGTGCGCGGCCCTTCGAGCGCAACGTCTCCTTGATGATCCCGCTTTGAACAAACAGGGGAAGTGTCCTGTACACCGTGGCGCAGGACAGCGATTCCCCCACGCGCTTCAGCTGCTCGTGCAGGGCGTCCGCGTCGAAATGACCGCGTGACGCGACGATCCCCTTGAGGATCGCGGCGCGGGCAGAAGTGAAGGCAAGGCCGTTCTTCTTCAAGAAGCCGCGAAAGTGGTCCACCGGTTCCATTTTGCGAGTGATTCTCAATCTCATCATGCGCCGGCTGATGCGGATTGTCAACCGGTGGGAAAATCGAGCTTTATGGCTCAGGCTGCCGATAAGGAAATATGGTACCAGGAATCGGAAGCGCCAGAGCCGACCTCGCGCAGGCCATCGAAGATCTCGGTGCAATGCTGCAGGAGTCCCAGGCGATGGCAATGAAGACCGCTGAAAAGCTGTTGAAAGCGGGTGTCCAACAGGCCGTCCAGGATGCTTCGCTTGGCGCACGCATCGACCTCACGGCGTGAGTCTCCACGGCGGAAGGTTGGCAGATCTCCCGTTGAGCTGGTAGAATCATACCCCATGACTCCGATTCGCACGCTGCTCGTGTTCTTCGACAGGGATTTCCTGTTCAAGCTCATCCTCGTTCTTCTGGCATGGTCGCTGGTGCCGCTGGGAGAGATCTTCCTGTTCATCTACCTCGGGAGCCTGATCGGCAACTCTCTCATCCTCATCCTGGCCGCGGTGGCAGGAGCCGCAGGCGCGTTCGTGGGAGTGCTCCAGGCCCGTCGCGCCGCGTCGTGCCTGAGAGCTGCCCTGGCACGCGGGAGCCATCCCGGCAGGGATGCCGTGGACCTGGCGGGCCTCCTTGTTTCGGCGCTGCTCCTGATCACCCCGGGATTCGTGACGGATGTCGCGGGATTCCTGCTCCTCGTTCCCTCTCTTCGAGAGTCGCTGGGGAGGCGCATAGCCGCGCGGCTGAAAACGCGGGTCAGGGACGTGTACGATCGCTTGAAGCTTTCGGCCTTATAGCTTGAAGATCTTGTACCCGAGCAGGAGAACGAGGTAGTAGAGGTAGGGGAAGACTACCGCGAGACGCCAGGGCCGGCGGCCGATGCCGGAAAGCACTCCCAGGCCGGCGGCATGAAGTTTCCGCGAGATCTGCTTCTCCCGTCCCGCGAAGATCTCGAAGCAGTTGCCGCCCCAGAGCGAAATGCCGGGATTCAGCTCCTTGCGATGCTTGAGGATCCACTTGTCCTTCCCCGGAACGCCGCTTCCCACCAGGACCATGGAAGGAGCCGATTTCTTGATCGCGGTGACGATGTCTCCCTCCACGTTCTTCGGGAAGTACCCGTAGAATCGTCCGACCACCCTGATTCCATGGAACGAGCCCCTGAGGTTCTCCTCCGCGACTTCCAGGACGGCCTTTCGCGCTCCCAGGAGGTAGACCGATCCCTTCGTTTTCTCTATGACGCTGAGGATTCGGATGGTCTGCTCGAAGGTGTTGATCAGGCTCAAGGAGCCGGCGCCGAGGAAGCGGGCGCCCCTCACGATGGGCCGGGAAATGGGCAGGATGAGCGCGGCATCACGAAGGCAGCGCATGAGCTCGGGATCGTGACGTGCGCGAAGGAGCCCCCGCAGTGAGAGGAACACGATCTGGTTGTGCTCGCCGTTCTCCAGGAGCTTCGTGATGACGGCACCGGCCACGTCCGGGTCCATGCTGTCCACGGGCACGTCGAGAACCTTGATGCGCTTCACTTCTCCTGAACCGGTATCCACGCGTCTCTCTCCTGTAGAATCGTCATGACCGCTCCGAGTGCGTACGTTGCCGCCGTTTCCACCCGCAGAACGCCGGTGGCGAAATGCACGGGATGGAATCCCGCTGCCCGCGCCCGGTCGACCTCGGCCCCGGAGAGCCCCCCCTCGGGTCCCACGAGAAGGCTCACGGCGTGCGGCCGTCCGGCGAGCAGAGTGTGCAGCGGCTCCTCCCCCAGGGGCTTCTCGTGAAAGAGAAGGGGTGTTCCCCAGTCCTTACCCGAGATGGATGCGAAGTCCCGTGGCCCCTCGATCTCGGGGAGCACGGGCGTGCCGCTCTGCTGAAGCGCCTCCCGGGCGATCCTCCGCAGCCGGTCCACCCTGCCGTCATCCTCTCCGGGACGCACAACGGCGTGCTCGCTCACCAGGAGCATGATTCGTCCAACACCCGCTTCCGTCGCCTGGCGGACAATGAGATCGATTTTCCGGCCTTTTGGCAAGCACTGCAGGAGGGTGATTCGAACATCCCGCGTGCGGGATGGGGAAGTCTCGGAACCGGGCTCCCGGGGGCGCGCCGAGAGCTCAACCTCGCATTGCGCCCGGCCGACCCGTACGATCCGCATCTCGTACAGTCCGCCGCGCGGATCCACGGCATCAAGAGCGTCTCCGTCCCGCATGCGGAGCACCCGGACGACGTGACGGAAATCTCCGCCCGACAGCGAGATCCTCGGCTCCCCCGCGTACCATCGCGGCAGCAGGAACTGCTTCATCTCTGTGGTGCCTCCCCGGAAGAGCCGCCCGGGGGAGGCACCCTTCCTCCGTCGCGGTCCTGTCCTTATGCCCCGATCCCGATCTCGTGGTTGGAGAGCGCCTTCACGGCCGCTTGCAGCACGACGTCGAAATCCAGATCGTACGGCGGGGGATTGTTGTTCGTGATGTTCTGCTGGACCCGGACCAGCCTCCGGAGGTACCGGTCATCCAGCGCGATTCCCCGGGCGTGCATGTCCTGGATGAACGCGATGATCTCTTCGTCCGAGACGTTCGGGTGGGCCTTCACGAAGTCCTTCACGAAGGTGCCGTTCAGCAGGTCATTGAGCGCCTTCTGCTGGGCATCGTTGAGCGCGGGCTCGGCGACGCTGCGGTCCGGCTCGATTCCCTTATGGTCGATCGAGACGCCCGTCGCGGCGCCGGCGGGGGTGTAGTACCGCGAGGTGGTGAGACGGTAGCCCCCGTCCCCCAACCCCTGCACGCTCTGCACGGAACCCTTTCCATATGTCTTTTCCCCGATGAGGGTGGCGCGATGGTAGTCCTTGAGCGCGCCTGAGACGATCTCCGCGGCGGAGGCCGAATACCGGTCCACGAGGACGGCGACCGGGATCTTCGGATCCACGAGCATGCGGCTGCGACGAGCGTTGTACACCATGTTCTCGCTGGCCACCCGCTCGCTCTTCCTCTGCACGATGAGCCCCTGGTCGATGAAAAGGTTGGCCACGTCCACCGCGGAGTTCAGGAGCCCCCCGGGGTTGCCGCGCAGGTCCAGGATCATGGAGGTGTAGCCCGCGTCGATGAAGGCGTGGATGGCCTGCCGGCATTGCTCGGCCGACTGCGGGGTGAATTCGGACAGGCGCAGGTACCCGATGCCGCCCGGCATCATGGTGTATTTCACGGTCCGCAGCTGGATGATATCGCGCGTGATCGTCGTGTCGAACTGCACCGCGTCGCCGCGCTTGATCGTCACGGTGACATCCGTCTTGGGCGGGCCACGCAGCGTGTCCCGGATGGCGCTCAGGGTGAGCTCCGCCATCGAGTTCCCGTTCACCTTGACGATGATGTCCCCCGCCGTCACTCCGGCGCGGTAGCCGGGAGTGCCTTCAAGGGCGGATACCACCTGGGCCCCGACTTTGTCGACCCTGGTGATCTCCAGGCCCACGCCGCCGAAGCTGCCCGTGGATATGTCGGTCATGTCCGTCCACTCGCCGGCAGTGAGGTACATGGAATACGGGTCGCCGAGGGCGTCGAACATGCCTTTCAGCGCCCCTTCGTACAGGGCTTTCGGAAGCGCCTTGTTGGCGTCCACGTACGTATCCCGGACTTCGCGGAAGACCTGCCCCAGCGTTGACAGATAGGCCTGCGTCTCATCCTCCGTCGTTCCCGCCAGAAGCCGGGGCGACAGGGCGAAAAACGCCAGGCCGGCAAGGAGGACCGCCGTCACCACGGTCCAGGCAATTCTTTCGCGCGAGCTGAATGGTCTCATCACAACTCCTAGGTCGGCCATTTTCGATCGGCCAGCCCTGCCTGTCAATGTACAGAATTCGCGCGTCCATGGCTAGGGTTGCATCTCGGCGGCCGCATGGCTACACTGCGTGGAGCATGTCGGTGCGGCGCGGATTGCTCCTTGCCGGCTCCCTGTGGGAGCTGGTGCGCTTTTTTCTCATGCTCATCCTCTTTGCGTCCCTGCTCCGTGTGACTTCGGGTGCCGGGCCATGGGTGTTCCCGTGGCTCCTGGTCGTGGGATCAGGCGGCCTGCTGATCGCGGCGGGCGGCGGGATGCTCGCGCTGTTTCCCGCACGCTATGCTCCGCTGATCGCGCTTCTGCGCCTCGGCAAGGCCCTGGGTGTCTTTTCCCTGATCATGCTGGCGGTATCAGGCGCCCTGCGGATCGTGGCCGGCAGCGAGATCCCCGGAATCGGCCGGCAGGCGATTCCCGGCGGGGCTGTTCTCCTGGGCGTGTTCCTCCTCGACCTGCTCTTCCTGGGGGTGCTGATCGGCTGGCGCGTCGAGGAACCGCGGGTCCCCGCGAGCGGCCAGGGAGCGCGGCTGCCCGAGTACAATGAGGCGGAGGTGCGGGATTTTCACTAGGAGTTCGCACAGCGACGGGCGGCCTGGGCCATGATGATCCTCCCCATTGGAAGCGGCAAGGGCGGCGTCGGCAAATCCCTGCTTGCCACCAACCTGTCCATTGCGCTGGCCGAAGCCGGGAAGAAAGTGGTGCTGGTGGACCTCGACCTCGGCGCCTCCAATGCCCACACCATGCTCGGCATCCGCGGCGTGAACAAGGGGATAGGCACCTTTCTGTCCGTGCCGCGCACGGGCATTGACGAGATCATTCTGCCCACCGAGTACGACGGCCTCTCGTTCGTGGCGGGCGATGCCGAGGTGCCGGGCACGGCGATCCTGAAAAACGCGCAGAAGAAGCGCCTGGTGCGCTGCCTGGAGTCGCTCACGTTCGACATCATGGTGCTGGACCTGGGACCGGGCGCCGGGGCGAACGCCCTGGACTTCTTCCTCCTTGGGACGGGGGGCATTGTGGTCACCACGCCCGCGCTGACCTCCATGCTCAACGCCTACCTGTTTCTCAAGAACGTGGTCTTCCGCGCCCTGTATGCCACCGTCGACCTTCGGTCGCGCGCGTTCGCGGTCCTGGAGGATCTGCGCCGGGATCGCGCGGGCGGTCTTCAGCGCGCCTCGGTGCCGCGGATACTGGAGACAATTGCCCGGGAGGACCCCGAGGGGCACGCACTCCTCACTCACGCGCTGGAACGGCTGCGGCCCCGGCTGGTGCTCAACATGGTGGAGGACCCCGCCGATGCCGAGAAGGGCGAGAAGCTCCGCGCGTCGGTCCGGGGATACCTTGGAATCGACATCTCCTACCTCGGCGTGATCTTCCGCGACGAGCTGCAGTCGGTGGCGCTGGGTTCCCGGATCCCGATCCTCAGGTACAAGCCCGAATGTGTTCTCTCCCGGGGTTTGTATCGCATCGCGGAGAAGCTGCTTTCCGCCCCGGGAGATGAGCCGCACGGCGCGCCATGGTCGAATGGGACATCACCCGGTCCCGAGGCGGAGGCCGAAGAGGACTTCAAGGGCATGCGCCGCGACCTCGAGGATCTCCTGAACTCAGGCGCCCTCGGCCTGGCGGATCTCGTCGAGTCGGTCCGGACCCAGCAGATCGAGCTCTCCACGCTCCGGAGGGAGAATGCGCTCCTGCGCGCCCGACTCGAGCACCGCGCCCGGGAAGACAGCCGGTCCTGACCCATGGCACGACGCCCGCTCCTCGGCTGCCTCCTCGCCTTCGCCCTGTCCCCGACCCTGCTCGCCGCGGCGCCTGCGCCGCGCCTGACCTTCTCTCCCGCGGAGTGGAAGTTCGGGATGATCGAGCAGGGAACCGTGATCCAGAGAGAGGTCACCGTGACAAACCTCGAGCCGGCGACGGTCACGGTGACCCTGTTTCCCACCTGCTCGTGCAACCGTGTCATCCCGGGCTCGCAGACGATCCCCAGCGGTTCCCAGGCTGTCTTTCACGTGCGCTACGACTCGACCGATGATCATGGAATCACGACGAAGGGTTTCCTGGTGCTGACAGACCTTCCCGGCGCCTCCGCTTCGTACTATTGGATGCGGGGGACGGTGCGCGAAGTGAAGCCGGCGCCCGCCGCTGGCGGCGCCGGGACCCGACAGTCTCCAGAGATCAGTCCGGGCGCCGGCACGCCTGCCGTTCCGAGCGCGCCGCTCCTGGTGACCTACTACTACACCCCTGGCTGCCGGAGCTGCGAGGAGTTTCTCTCTGTCGAGATCCCGCGCCTGGAAAAGAGCCTCGGGCGCCGGATCGAGGTGAGCCAGCGGGACCTGCTGGACACCGCGCAGTATGAGGAGCTTTCAGCGTTCGCTTCAGCGCACGGACAGGCGCTCACGGCCATTCCCGCGCTTCGCGTCGGAGACGTCCTGCTCCAGGGAGACAGTGTGATACGCGAGAAACTGCGGGACGTGCTCGCGTCACTCGGCGCGGGACCCGTCAGTCCCGCGCGGGAGCCCTCACCCCTCCCCGGATTACCCGCCGCCGAAAGGCTCGCCGTGCTCCCCGTGATCGCGGCCGGCCTCATTGACGGCGTCAATCCCTGCGCATTCACGACCCTCATTTTCCTCCTCGCCTCTCTCGCGCTGGCCGGGCGAGGCAGGAGAGAGGTGCTCGTGATCGGCGCGCTGTTTTCCCTTGCCGTTTTCCTCTCCTACTTCCTCATCGGGCTGGGGCTGTTCACCGCGCTGAGGGCGGCAACCGCGGTTTCCCTGGTGTCCGTGATTCTGCGCTGGGTGCTCGTCGGCGTCCTGTGTGTATTCGCGGGGCTTTCCGTGTACGACTACGCGCTGATCCGGGCCGGGCGCGCGGCGGAAATGATCCTGCAGCTCCCCTCGTCGTTCAAGAAGCGGATCCATGCGTCGATCCGCACGCATGTCCGCATTGCGGCGCTGGCGGGCAGCTCTCTCGTGCTGGGCTTCCTGGTGTCCCTGTTCGAGTTCGCCTGTACCGGCCAGGTCTACCTTCCCCTGCTGGGCTACCTCGCCCGCATGCACCGCCGGCTCGACGGCATCGGGCTCCTGGCCCTGTACAACCTCTGTTTCATCCTTCCGCTCCTGGTCGTCTTCGGGGCGAGCTATCTCGGCGTCAGCTCAGGCAGGATCACCACGGCGTTCCAGGCGCATATGGGGAAGGTGAAGCTAGGCCTCGCGGTCGTCTTCGTCGGATTGGCGGTCTTCACACTTGTCGGGTAACATTTCTTCCTTTATGCTGATACGGGCCGGTTACGGCCGCGCACGAGACCTCCTATGGCACTGAAAGGCGATCTGAAGCTCGAAATCGACGAGCAGGGCATCGAAGTCCGTATCACCGTCACACCGGATGAGAACGGCGCCGACATCACGATTGAGAGCATCATGGCCATTCTCTCCGAGAAGAAGGTCAAGTCCGGCATCGATGCGGGCGCCATCGACCGGGCCTTCCGCGGGTTCGCGCGCAAGAAGACGGAGCCGGTCACGTTCGTCGCCGCGGCAGGCGTCCCTCCCC
>PMZS01000003.1 GCA_003170115.1 Spirochaetaceae bacterium | reverse complement strand
CAGGTGGACCGACCGTACTCCGCCCATGCTTGCAACGAACTGCATCACGAAAATCCGATTTGGCCAGAATAACAACATCTTCAATACTAGATAGACTGAAATAGCGCTGCAGCTCCTGGAAAACTTCTACCTTGGGCACGGAAGTTGAACGCAAGCCGATCCACGGGTTTTCCTTGTACCGTAGATTACCCTTTCCCGCGAAGTCATCGAATTGGGCCCTCCTTCTGGCGCATCGGACTCAATCGAAATATGAGATAGCCGCGTTGACGATCCTCCCCTTGTTCGGGATGACCCTCTCTTCCAGCACCCTGCTGTATGGAATGGGGGTATCTTCACCCGCGACTCTCCGCATCGGCACGTTGATTCCTTTTTCGGCAATCCGCGCCATGATCTCCGCGCCGAATCCCATCGTCTTGCATGCTTCGTGCACGACAAGAAGCTTCCCGGTCTTTCTGAGTGAAGTTATTATTGTTTCTGTATCAAGCGGATTCAGAGTTCGGAGATCGATCACCTCCGCCTCTATCCCTTTTTGCGACAATTCCTCTGCGGCGTCGAGAGAATCTAATACCATCTTCGAATATGCCACGATGGTTACATCCTTCCCTTTTCTCCTTACTTCCGCCTTCCCGAATGATATCGTGTAATACCCCTCCTGAACCGGCCCTCGTGTCGCATAGAGCAATTTGTGCTCGATAAACATGACTGGGTTTTCATCTTCTATCGCCTGAAGCAGAAGGCCTTTCGCATCATGGGGAGTGCTGGGCATCACAACCTTCAACCCTGGCACATGCGCATAGAACGCCTCCAAGCTCTGTGAATGCTGCGCGGCTTCTCCTGTTCCAGCCCCTCCCTGGGTTCTGATAACCAAGGGAATCTTTACTTTCCCGCCCGTCATGTAGTGCAGCTTGGCGGCTTGATTCACGATTTGATCCATTGCGATCGTCGCAAAATCGACGAACATTATCTCAACGACGGGCTTCATTCCAAGCGCTGCTGCACCGACTCCAGCCCCGACAATTGCAACTTCAGAAATCGGCGAGGATCGTACCCTTTTGCCCCCATATTTTTCCTGCAGCCCGTACATCGCTCCGAAAATATTCCCGTGGACTCCGATGTCCTCGCCCATCAGGAAGACCCTCTCGTCCCGTGACATTGCCTCATCAAAGGCTTCCCAAAGCGCCCGTGCGTAAGTGATTTCTTTCATTCTTATGCCCGTGCTCATTCCATCCTCGCGTTCCATCCCTATCGACTCATGCGTATATGTCGCTCAGGGCTTCGTCCGGCGTTGGATCCGAGCTCTCGCGTGCAAACCTTTCCGCCTCGTCGATCTCGGCCTTCACTTCCGTATCGATGTGTGCGATTTCCGCCTCGGTCGCCTCTTTCGTGCCCAAAAGGTAATCGCGCAGTCGCCTGATAGGGCACTTTGCCCGCCATTCTTCTTCCTCGCTTCCCGTCCTGTATCTCACGGGATCGCCGATCCAGTGCCCGATGGTCCTGTAGGTCTTCGCCTCGATCAGGGTCGGCCCTTCGCCGTTTACGGCGCGCTGCCGCGCTTCTCTGGTAGTGAGATATACTTCCAGTGCGTCGTTGCCGTCGATCGTCTTGCCGGGAATCCCGTATGACAATGCTCGGATGCTGATGTCATGGATGTTGAGCGAATCGCTCGACGACGTGCTTATGGCGTAATGGTTATTCTCGCAGTAGAACACAATTGGCAGTTTCCATATCGATGCCATGTTCAACGCTTCGTGGAAAGAACCCGTGTTACTCGCGCCGTCTCCGAAAAAGCATAGAATGACGTTCTTCCTGCTCTGGTTGTCCATTGCGATCGCCGCCCCAACCGCTATGGGCATGCCTGCTCCGACAATTCCGTTTGCTCCAATAATCCCCAGGTCGAGGTCGGCAATATGCATCGACCCGCCCTTTCCCTTGCAGTATCCAGTTGTGCGACCACATATCTCCGCAAACATCTTCTTTAAATCCCCACCCATGGCAATGCAATGCCCGTGGCCCCTGTGGGTACTCGTTACATAGTCGCCCTTCTCAAGGGCCGCACATGCCCCGACCGCGTTCGCTTCCTCTCCGATATAAAGATGCAACGGTCCCCTGATCAGTTTCTGCTTCGCGTGTTCGATTGTCCTTGTCTCAAACATCCGTATTTGCTGCATCCGCATATACATTTTAATTTTCAGCTCTTTCGACACCGATGA
This sequence comes from Spirochaetaceae bacterium, assembly GCA_003170115.1. Classification (GTDB taxonomy): domain Bacteria; phylum Spirochaetota; class Spirochaetia; order SZUA-6; family Fen-1364; genus Fen-1364. The sequence continues at coordinate 3,572 of PMZS01000003.1, read as the reverse complement.
TACGTCAAACCTCTTCATCAAGTACCTCCCATGGTTAACGCGATTAACAGGGTCAGGCAGCAACGCATGCACACTTTCATCAGTCACCGAATCGTATTGTGCTCGAAGCTGCAAGACGGTCTTGCGCGGTTCCTGCGAGTCTATCTCCTTCTCTCCAGTACCTTCTGAGCTGTCTCTGCGATTGATTCGGGTGAGAAGCCAAAATGGTCTAGGAGCCAGTCTTGGGAGCCAACGAGATGAACGTAAGTGTCCGGAATACCGATCCGCTTGAAAGGGATTCCAATCCCAGATTCACTCAGCACTTCTGCTACCGCACCCCCAAGACCTGCCAGGATGTTGTGCTCCTCTACGGTCACGATGGCTCCCGTTTCCCTGGCCGCGGTTGTGATCGCCTCTGCATCGATGGGCTTGACGGTATGCATGCTCAGTACCCGAGCTTTGATGCCTCTCTTTTTCAAGAGCTCCGCTGCCAGAAAAGCCCGGTGGGTTACAGTACCTGTGCCAATCAAAGTTATATCTCCGCCGTCGCAGACCTGGATGGCCTTGCCGATTTCAAAATCAATTTTTCCTCTATGAACAGGAGGTTCATTTCTGCGGCCGCAGCGGAAATACACTGGGCCCTGGTGCTCTATCATTTTATGGATAGCCGCCTCAGCCTCGGCAAAGTCCGCCGGGGCGAGTATGACCATATCGGGAAGCGAACGCATTATGGCAAAATCTTCGGTGGACTGGTGTGAGACCCCCAGGGCTCCGTAGCACAAGCCACTGCCGATGGCAACGATTTTGACGTTCGCCTTGTGATAGCAGACGTCATTGCGGATCTGCTCCAGACAGCGCAGCGTAGGGAAGTTGGCGATGGAGTAGGTAATGGCGATATTGCCTTCCATGGCGATTCCACAGGCCATGCCGGTCATATTCTGCTCCGCAACCCCTGCGTTGAAGAAACGGTCCGGAAAGATTTCAGCAAAGCGTTCAACCTCTTCGAAGCCGATATCGGCCACGATCAGGTAGATCCTTTCGTTTTTCTCGGCGATCTCTAATAAGGTTTTATTAAACAGGGAACGCATCTTCCACTCCTAACTCTACCAAGACCTCGGCCAGTTTCTCTTGGGGAACGCAGTGGTAATGACAACTGAGCGTGTTCTCCATGTACCTGATCCCTTTGCCCTTGACGGTGCGGGCTATAACGAAAGAGGGCTTCCCGCTGTCAAAGGGGATATCAAGCAGAGTCCTCTCGATCTGCTGCACATCGTGCCCGTCGATCTCTCGAACGGACCAGCCAAACGCCTCGATTTTTTTCGCGAGCGGTTCCAGGTCGATGATGTCCGCAACATTCCCCAGCGCCTGGATTCTGTTCGCGTCGACTATGGCAACGACGTTGTCGAGGTGATGCTGAGCAGCGAACATGACAGCCTCCCAGGTGGAGCCCTCGTCGCAGTCTCCTTCGCTCATCAGCACGAAGATGCGGTGCTTTTTCCCCTTTCGTTTGGCTACAAGAGCCATACCCAGGGCCACGGGCAAAGCATGTCCAAGGGAACCAGTAGAGAACTCCACTCCAGGAACATGGAAACTGATGTGCCCGCTGAGCTTGCCGTCATTCTTGTAGTAGCTGTTGATCCATTCCTTTGGAAAAAAGTCTTTCTCCGCCAGCGCCGCGTATACCCCCGCAGCGGCATGCCCCTTGCTCAGGATGAATCTGTCTCTATCGGGCCACAGTGGATCCTTCGGGTTGACGTGTAGGATCCCCCCGTAAAGCACCGCCACTAGCTCCGCCATGGACAGGCAGCTGCCCACATGGCTGCTGAGCGTGCGGGTCGTCATTGTGACCGCATAGCCACGGATAAGCTGAGCTAGTCGTTGATACCCCTCGTACTTCGTCATATGCGTGTTATCCTGCTTGCGCGAAGGAATGCTCATAGAGAGGCTTCCTTCGCGATTCCCGCCCACACGAACGCGACAGCGACACTGAGGGCTAGAATGACCGGGGAAACCTTCATTCCAAGCTTCATGCCAGATGCCTCCTCGAATTCTCTATCCGCCGGATCAACGATCCGGACATTCTCTCAGGGTATGAGATAATGAGGGACTCCTTTTACCCGCCCACCTTTACCTCGACTAACCTCTTCGTTTCTTGAAATTGAATCACACTGGGTAGAGCTTGTCAAGTTCTTTGTTGCGGAAAAACATCCCACTCGGACCACCTCTTCAATGCGAGTGAACCTCAGAACTCGTCCAATCGTGCCGGAATAGTAAAGTAAATAGGCTCAAGCCCGCTGTCTTCTTGTGTACGGGTGATGTGGATCGGCCGCTGAAGTTGGAAGAATTATAGTGGTTTTACGTGGAAATGAGCGAAAATGGGAATCTGGACAACATTGGTCTGAGCTTCAAAGAGCTTGTTCTCCGTGTACGTTACGTTTACTGAAAAGGGCTGAATGAACGAGGTCTGAACCTATTCCGGGCCGAGGGCGAACCTGACTCCGATCTCGCGCGCTCCGAGGCCCGCGCCCATGCACTCGTAGTGAGCGCAGACTCTTCCCATGCCGTGCGCGTCAATGAGCCACAAACTCGACCCGGACAAAATATCCTAGCCCATGTTCGGGGTTTCTCGCAGTGATTTCGTGATCCGCCTAATCAGAAAGGCCCGTTTTTATTGGGTTTTTGGATAATTGGTCTTCTTCGGAGGCTGAAAACGTAGTGACACAATAACTGCAATTTACACTATTTAGCGTCATATTTACCTTGACAATGATACTCTGAGTCGTGCTACTATTAGGCATGTACGTCAGGACCGTCAAAGTCCCTTCCTCTAACGGCTCCTTCAACGAATACCTGCGCGTCGTGGAGGCCTACCGCGAAAACGGCAAGGTCAAGCAACGCATCATCGCCGATCTTGGCCGTCGCGACATGCTCAGCGCTGTGCTTCCCAACTTGCGTCGCATCCTGGAAGGTACCCCCAAGCTGGAAGGCCAGGAGGAGAAGGACGTCGACATCCTGGACACCTTCACCTGGGGCCCTCTGCTGGTGGCGGGCAAACTGTTCGAAGAGTTGGGGTTGTGGGATCTGTTGGACCGACTTTTTGGAAAGACGACCTCAGCCAGCTGGGCGGATCGGGCGTTTGTCTTGATCGCAAGCAGGTTGATCCACCCTTCAAGCGAGCACGGGCTGGCCGGCTGGCTGGAGACGGATTACTTCTGCGATCGAGGGGGCAGACGCTTTGTGCCTCGATGGCGTCAACGGGGACGCGTGCGCGTGCATGACCAGCAGTTGGACAGCTGGTATCGCACGCTGGACCACCTGCTTGCGGCCAAGGAGGACATCGAGAGGGCGTTATATGCACGGCTGCGGGACCTGTTCAGCCTGAAGCCGGACCTGGTGCTCTACGATATCACCAGCACGTATTTCGAAGGCACAGGACCGCAGGGGCTGGCTCGCCACGGCTACAGTCGAGACGGGAAGTCTCGAAACCCGCAGGTGATCGTGGGGGTGGTGATGGTGGGCGGATGGCCGATCGTGCACCACGTGTGGGAAGGAAAGCGCCTGGATCACAGCACGGTGGCCGAGGTGATCAAGGA
>PMZS01000163.1 GCA_003170115.1 Spirochaetaceae bacterium | reverse complement strand
GCTCCTCGAGATCCTGGTGCTCTCCGCGATCATCCAGGGAATCGGGTACTTCACGTCGCCCCGGGTGGGAAAGCTCATCGACAAGGTGGGCGAGCAGAAGGTGCTGGTTTTCTACTACTCGTTCGTGACGATCATGTTCCTCGGCTACGCCTTCCTGCAGGGCAAGTACATCCTGTACGCCGTGTACATCCTGGACAATGCGACATTCATCTTCAACACCGGCCTCACCACGTACGTGAACAAGATCGCGCCGAAGAGCGAGCACCGGCCGACGCTCAGCATGGGCGTGGCCGCCAACCACGTCGCCTCCGTGACCATGCCGTTCCTCGGCGGCGTTCTCTGGGCCACCCTGGGCTACCGGTGGGCCTTCCTCATCGGGATTCCCGCCGCCGCGGCGAGCATCTGGATCGTGCTCGGGATGCCCCGGGGCACGGCTACCGTGCGGGAGACTTCAGCGACGTGAGGAAGTCTTCCCACCGGTACCCCGTGCTTCGCGCCGCGGAGAGTAGTTTCGAGGGTCTCCGTCCGCGAAGCAGGGAGACGCATGAGGCGAACATCTCAAGCGATTCTTTCCTGAACCAGCGGGTGCCTTCGAAGGCGTGAACGCCGAAGAGCCGCTCCGCCGCGGGATGTGAGAAAAGGGAGCCCCAGTCGATTCTGGCCGGCTTCTCCGGGATCGACATGAGGACGCCGAAAAGGGCCGGGCTTGGAGTCTGCTGATCCCACCCGGCTCCTTTCAGCCATCCTCCCAGGGTGTCCACGAGCATCCACTCCTCAAGCCACGCCGGGACTGGACTTACCGCGGGCAACGAGCCCGCCAGTGACCGCAGGATAGTCCACGCCCGGAGGAAAGCCTTCGCCGCTTCATCCTTCGCCTTGCTTTCGAAGTCTTCCTGCAGCTCCTTGAACATTTCCAGTGCGGCCGCGGCATCGAGCCTCCCGGAGGACAACGGCCGTGCCGCTTCGAGAAACGCCGAGTAACTTTGCGCCGAGTGGGTCGAGTGAGCCGGCAGCTCCAGCAATGCCTTGAATGTCTCCCTGACGGGGCGCAGCTCCCGCTCCCTGAGCGCCGCGTCAATGCTCGGAACGCCTCGGCCGGCGAGGTCCGCCGCAAGCCCCGACCACCGGCCCTTGTCGTCATCGCGCACGACGGAAAAATCCAGCAGCACCTGGCAGCGATAGGCGCCCAGCTCCGCGTACAGCCCCTTCTCCCAGAGCTCGCGGCAGCCGCGGATGTACTGCAGGCCGGTGGCATGGTCGCGGAAAACGGTGAAGCACACCGGATCGTTCGGGAGCAAAAGTCCCTCCCCGAGGCATCTCTGCACCAGCCTCTTCCCGTCTCCCGTCTTCACGGCGAACGCGGCGGACATTCGCACCCAGCCCCGGGCCTCCGCGTATCGGTTGTTGTACAGCACCAGGCTCCGCTCCTCTCCGCGCCCGTTGGAATAGGCAAAGACGTCCTCGTTCACCGATCCGTCCGTGGAGAAAAAGTCGTACAGGAGAAATCCCTGCACGCCGGAGAAAACGTGGCGCCGCCGGAGGAGGGGAAATATCTCCCGCTCGTGCCGCGCCATAAGGTCGGCATTCGGCGTCTCGTTCCAGTAGGCGCGCCGGAACTCCATCCCGTATTTTTCCTTCAATCCTTCCACCTGGCCATGGGCGAACATAGGGAGCCCTGGAAGCGTCGCCATGAGCGTGCACACCCCGATGTACTTGTCCCCGTCCCCGAACTGCTCGATCGCCGTCTGCTCGTCAGGGTTGCTCTGGAAGTTGACGAACCTTTTCAGCACCTCGGGATCGAACTCCAGGGTGTTGCGGATGGTCTGCCGGTAGCCGGCGTTGTCCTCGTTCTTCAGCATGTGCATGAATGCGCTGTTGTAGACCCGGTGCATCCCGAGGGTGCGCACGAAGAACCCTTCAAGCATCCAGAAGGCCTCGGCGAGGAGCAGGGTGTCCGGCGCCTCCCGCGCCACGCGGTCCACCACCTCGCGCCAGAACTCCAGCGGCATTGCCTTGTCGAAATCATGACGGCTCATGCCGTTGCCGGCCCGGGAGGGGATGTCGCCGCCCCGGCCGGGCTCGGGGTACCAGAGGCGCTGGAAGTGCTTCTTGGCGAGCGTCATCGCGGCATCGAATCGGATGAGCGGAAACATGCGGGCCACGTGGAGGATGGTCTGGATCACCGCTTCCCGGGTCTCGGGATTGAGGAAATCCAGCTGCGCGGTGTCGTTCCAGGGCATGTGGGTCCCGTCGTTGCCGTGGTAGATCAGGCGTGCGTCTCCCGTGGAGAAATCCACCCTCTTGAAAACGACCGCGGCATCCTTCCTGTCCCAGTAGCGGTCCTCCAGGTACACCCCGAGCCCCGGCGCCTGGGAGATGTTCGAGCCGTTGAAAGTGTACGACGGGAACGGCGGCCAGGCGTGGGGCCAGGAGAGGAACCGCTCGGGGTGCTCCGCCATCCAGCGCGAGTCCACGCCGGTGTGGTTGGGCACCATGTCGCTGGCCAGGCGGATCCCTCGCTGCCACGCGCGCCCCTTGAGGTTTTCCAGCGATCCCTGGCCGCCGAGCTCCGCCGCGATGACGTAGTCGAAGAGAGAATATGCCGATGCCTCTGCTTCGGGGTTTCCCATGCGGCGCTTGATCTCCCGGGAAGCGCCGCTCCGCTCCCAGACGCCGATCAGCCACAGCGCGGTGAATCCTGACCGCGCCAGCCGGTCCAGCTCCTCGTCGGGAATCTGGTCCAGCCGCCGGATCTCGCGGCCGTACGCACGGGAGAGCTGGTCCAGCCAGACCAGCGCATTCTTGGCCATCATCACTGCCCGGGGCATCCAGTCCTTGTCCTCGCTGAACGCCTCCACTTCCGCGGTCTGCCCCACGTATTCGTAGACTTCGGGCGGACCGGGAGTGAATGTGCCGAACCGCAGCTTCTCCTCCTCCCGGATCAGGTCGATTCCCGTAAGGAGCCGCAGGAGAAGATCTCCGAGCAGGGAGCCCCAGCGCGTGCGGATGTACTCCAGTTGCCCGGCCAGGGAGGCCGGCGCGGCACGCGCCGGGCTGCGGAGCATGGTCACGAGATCCTGGTTATCGGGACCGAAGACAGGCTGGCTTCCGAAGAACTCTCTGACCGCTTCCACCAGGGGCGCATACGCGGTGCCCGTGAGCGCCGCCTGATCGAAGAGCTCGGAGAAGGGGGCAAAGGCGGGATTCGCGTTCGCCAGGGAGAGAAGGAGCATCTCTTCAAGCACGATCTCCGGCAGAGCCTCGGCATGCGGATCGGCCGACGGAAACTCCTCCTGGAACCGGGCCAGCGCGCCTTGCATGGCGTCGCGCCCCAGGCGCTTCTGCGCGAACTCGAGGGCCCGGGTGAAGACACCCGGTTCGATTCGCTGCCGGTAGAGTCCGGCCACGTAGTGCAGGATCTCGTCGATCAGGCCCATGGCGTTCATGTCACCGGCGCGCAGGGAATCCTCGGGAACCACACCCGCCTGCCGCCGCGTCTCGTTCATTCGCTGGGTGAACAACTGCGCCGCATGAAGGTCGAGGAAGACCACGTTGCCGCTGGTGGAGAAAAGGTCCCGCGAAAGGCCGTACTTCACCCGGGCCGCCCGGGACACGTGGAAGCTGAATCGGGCTCCCTGGGTGCTCATGCAGTGGTCTCCTTGGCCGGCCGCTGTCTCCTGGCCGCGGACAGGGCGCGTATCTTCGCGCCCAGCGCTGTCCTCCGCGAAAGCTCCTCGACCCCGAGGGGCATGCGCCACGTCCAGTTTTCCTCCGTGACCGTGCCCGGCACATTGATCCGGTCCGTTTTCGGATCCGCGGACCAGAGGGTCTCGTCCAGGTCCAGCAGATCCTGGACCTGGAACATGCAAAGCAGGCTGCGGGCCTGGCCGCAGTACGAAATGACCTTTTCCAGAAGGGGCATTGTCATCCGCGGAGGACAGGCCCCGTTCTCACCCATCGAGCGGAAGAACAGCTCGCGCTCGACGGGGTCTTCCTCCCACCATCCGCGGATGGTCGACGTGTCGTGGACGGATGGAGTGCAGACGGAAAGCAGGGGATACCGGGAGGGCGGTGTGAAAGGAGCCTGCTGCCCCGGCGGCGTTTTCTCATACTCGCGTGCCCACCGCACGATCCGCAAGCCGAGTATCCCCAGGCCTTCGAGCACCCGGGGCACGCAGCGCGGCACATCTCCGAGGTCCTCCGCGCATACGAGCATGTCTGTCGCGCTTTTCAGCACGGAGAGGAGCCGGCGCCCGGTCTTTTCCCAATCCTCTTCGGATTCCCGCCTGCGTCGGCCCACGAGGTCCTTCAGCTTTCTCCTCTCCTCATCGGGAAGGCCCATGCAGCCCCTCTTCGATTCGAAGTCCCAGGCCGCATGGAACAGCTCCGGGCCATCTTCCAGCAGGGTCCTGTTCGCATGCACTGAAAGGAGGAAGCTTCTGACCGCCTGCGGCTCGTCCAGCGCCCGCAGGGCCGACTCACTGTCGTACTCCGGTGCGGGGTTGTACAGATCTTCCGCGCCGATGCGGCTGAGGTAGCGTTCGGCCACTCGTTCCGCGTCGCTCCCGAGAGCCGCCGCAACCTCCGAGCCGTTCACGTGCGGCACGCTGAGCCACCTCAGCCGCCCCTTGTCGAAGCCCAATAACTGGAGGTCGGCGCGTGCAAGACCAGCCGTTGGAGAGAACCTCCCCAGCTGCCCGGTGACCTCTCCCCGCGGAATCCGCCAGATGCGGAAGAATCCCAGAACGTGGTCGATCCGGAAGGCGTTGAAGAACTTGCCCGCCTGCCGCAGCCGGTCCTGCCACCACCGGTAGCCCTCCCTCCCCAGGCTCTCCCAGTCGTAAACCGGAAACCCCCAATTCTGCCCGTCGGGGGAGAACATGTCGGGGGGGGCGCCTGCGATTCCCGTGAGATCGAAAAAAGCCCTCTCCGCCCAGACGTCCGTGCTCTCCCGGCTCATGAGGATCGGAAGGTCGCCTTTCAGAAAGACCCCCATCGCGCTCAGATCCCGTGAGGCCTCCGCCAGCTGCGTCTCCAGCAGGTACTGCACCCATGCGGCAGGCAGGCACGGCGCCGTGTGGGAAGCCCACCATTCCGCGATCTGCGCAGGGGAAGGATCCGCCATCTCGCGCCATGAGGACCACGGCGCATTGCCGGTTTCCCTTTTCAGCGCGGTGAACACGGCATAGGGGACGACCCAGGGATTCTCTCCGCGCCATTTCGTGAATCCCGGATCCGCGGCAATGGCGGCGGCGTTGTCCGCGTATGCGCGCTCCACGATCGAAAGCTTGAATGTGAGAGCCGCGGTGTACGATAACCTGCGCCGTGCCTCCGCCCGGAAGCGGGCGATTTCTTCCGCGTATCGCGCGGCACCCGGAACTTTGTCCAGGTTCAGATACAGGGGATGAAGGGCGAACGCCGAGAGGGCGCTGTAGGGCGAGCTGTTGGTTCCCGTGTCGTTGATGGGAAGGAGCTGGATCAGGTCCAGTCCCACATCCCGGCACCACTCGCCGAGAGGGGCGAGGTCCGCGAACTCACCCGCACCGCAGTCCGCGGCGGACCGCAGGGCGGCGACGGGAACCGAGATGCCCGTGAAATGGCGGTCCAGCGGGGCGAAGCGCATCGGCTGCCCATGATCGTAGAGGATGGGGCGTGAAAAGGGAAGGGGTGATCAGTCGATGGGCATTGGATTGCAGAGATTCACTTCGCATTCGGCCACCCGGCCGCAGTTGAAGCAGATGAACCGTGGAGCGCGCGCGATTTCCTTGATCTGCCCGAATTTGCCGGTGCTTGCCAGTACGCAGAGATGTCCCTCGTGATCGCCCTTGCATGCCTGCTTGCTCATAATGCGCCATTACACCGGCCCCTTGAGCAAAAGTCAAGCGACCTGTTTAATGGCGGCGCGGAGGATCCCCCATGCAGCGCGCGGATATTCGGCTTGAAGCACTGAGCATTCTGCCCGTCCACCTTTTTCACCAGAAGTGGTTCCTGCTCGCCGCCGGAGACTTCCCGTCCGGAGACTGGAATTGCATGACCGTGTCATGGGGCGGCCTGGGGGAAATGTGGAACAAGCCCTTCGCGCTCGTCGTTGTGCGGCCGACCCGATACACCTTCGGGTTCATGGAGAAATCCGGCGTTTTCACCCTCAGCGCGTTCCCCGAGATCCACCGACAGAAACTCTCGTACTGCGGCAGCCATTCCGGAAGGGAGGGAAACAAGGCGGAAGCGGCCGGCTTCACGCCGATAGCCTCCCGGCACGTGTCGGCTCCTTCCTTCGACGAGGCGGAGCTCATCCTGGAGTGTCGAAAAACCTATTTCAGCGACCTGGATCCGAGCCATTTCCTCGATCCCTCGACCGAAACGCATTACCCCGCAAAGGACTACCACCGCGTGTATTTCGGTGAAATAGTGTCCGCCGCCGGAATCGCGGGGTATTCCCGATGAGCGCGCTTCTGCCTCTCACAAAGCCCCGTCCCGATTCCGTGCATTTCCTCGATGTCCTGAGCGGACGGAAGAAAGCGGTTCCTCCACTCGTCGAGTACCTCGTGGACGACGTGGTGATGAGGCCGATCGTGGAAGACCTCCTTGGCCGCCCGTGGGTGCCCGCGGGCTCCACCGGGACCAGCCACGAGGTGCGCAAGTCCGCCCCTGCCCGCGAGGCCCAGAAGGCGTACCTGGACACATTCGTCGAGTTCTGGCTGAGGATGGGCTACGACTTCGTGCGCTTCGAGCAGGACATGGGCTTCCAGGAATCCCACCTGGAGCTAGCCGACACCGCGCCGGGCTCGACCAAGCAGAGGGCATGGGCGGATCAGCACCATGGCGCCATTTCGAGCTGGGAGGATTTCGAGCGCTACCCGTGGCCGAAGATCGAGGAGTTCGATTTTTTCCCGTTCGAATACATCAGCTCGCACCTGCCGGAAGACATGGGCATGATCACCTGCCACGGAGGCGGGATCTACGAGCACCTGTCATGGATCATGTCCTACGAGGGGCTCTGCATGGCCCTCTACGATGCGCCGGATCTCGTGCGGGCGGTCGCGGACCGGATCGGCGGCCTGCTCACCGGCTTCTACGCGCACCTGCTCGACCTCGATGGTGTGATCGCGATCTTCCAGGGCGATGACATGGGCTTCAAGACCGGCACTCTCCTTGCGCCGGATGTTCTGCGCACCTATGTCCTGCCGTGGCAGAAAAAGTTCGCCGCAATGACGCACGACGCGGGCAGGCCCTATTTCCTGCACTCCTGCGGCAACCTCGCCGCGATCATGGAAGACCTGATCGAGGACGTGCGGATCGACGGCAAGCATTCCTTCGAGAACGGGATCATGCCGGTCCAGAAGTTCCAGGAGAAGTACGGAGATCGCATTGCAGTGCTCGGCGGACTGGACATCAATATCCTCACGCGCTCCACACCGTCAGAGGTGAGGAGGGAGATCGGGAAGCTCATGGACGAGTGCGGGCCCCGGGGCCGCTACGCCGTGGGATCGGGCAACTCGGTGCCCAGCTACATCCCCGTTCAGAATTACCTCGCGATGGTGGAGGAAGCGGTCAGCCGGCGCGGGCTGAGCTGAGGCTCCACTATGCCCTCTGAAAAAGGTGTGCGACGGATGAACGCGCATGTTCACACGTCCGCCGCGCACCGGCAAGGAAGAACCCAGGGCCCTATTTCTTTGCTCGTCGCGCGTCAATATCGTCCGGGTACATCAACGCATCATGACCCCGCTCTCCCGTGCGGATGCGCACGACGTCCTCCACGGGGTAGACGAAAATGATGCCGTCACCCTCTTTGCCGGTCCGTGCCGCTTTCATGATCGCCTCTATCGTTTTCTCCACGTTGTGCTCGCTCAGGACGATGTTGACCTGGATCTTCGGAAGCAGGTCCATCCTGGAGCTGGAAACGCGCCACGACTGGTCGACTCCTCCCTGCCTCCCGTGACCCCGGATATCGAAAATGTTCATGCCCACAATGCCGATGTCCCGAAGGCCCTCCTTCACCGCTTGCAGCGCGTCCTCCCGAATGATCGCCCTTATTTCCCTGGTCACTGACTCTCTCCTTTCTCTCAGTGATGAAAAACTTCCACACGCCTCGGCCGATCTTCTACCGGATGGCGGCAACCCCTCTTTCCGCGGTTCGCACGCGCACGGCATCGTCGATGGGGTGGACGAATATCTTCCCGTCACCGATCTGGCCCGTGCACGCTGCCTTCTGGATCGCGGAGACAATTCCGTTCACCTCAGCGTCCTCCACCACCAGCTCGATGCGGGCTTTCGTGATGAAGTCCACCTTGTACGTCTTTCCGCGCACCTGCTGCTCGATACCCTTTGTTTTTCCGTGGCCTTCGATCTCCGAGATCATCATGCCCGGGTGGCCCACCAGCTCCAGCGCGGCATACACTTCGTTCACCTTCGCGGGTCGAACGATCGCTTCTATCCTTTTCATACGGCCAGTACCCCCTTCTCCCCTGTGCGGATCCTCATGGCGTCTTTCGCATCCATGACGAAGATCTTTCCGTCTCCCACCTGCCCCGTGAACAACGCCTCCCTCATGACCTCCATCACCTTGGGGACGTCCCAGTCGTTGACAACGAGATCCACCCGGATCTTCGGGATGAGGGAGATCTTGTCGCTGGTGAACTTCAAATCCGGATCACTATTCCCCTCTCCGGTGGCCTGTTTGCCCAGCTGCCTGCCGAATCCCCTGATCTTTGTCACTGTCATCCCCAGGATCAGATCTTCATCCTTGAGCACCTCCAGGAGAACGCTGAGAGATTCAGGTCGGATCATCGCCGAAATCATCTTCATGCTGTACGACTTCTTCATGCTCGTGACACCGACATACGCGATCGAGACAACCAGCCAGCCGCCGGCGATGACGAACATGATGTACGCCTCGTTCTGGGAATCCGCGTTGCCGATTGCATACAGGTACACGATTGCGATGAGCATGACGACGTTGGCAAGAAGACCGAGCGCGGGGATGATGTCGTGCAGCAGGATGTTGTGATCGGCTCTCTTCCTGTAGGCGACAATCGTCCAGGTGCAGGTCAGTCCATAGAGCACGAAGGTGCCGAGGTTCGATGCAAGCGCGATCCCCGTCAGACCCACCACGGAGCGCACCCCGATTGCCCCGATGACCGCGCTCACCATGATCAGGGCGATGAGCGCCACGTGCGGGATGGCGAACTTTTTGTGGATGAAACCCATCATGGAAGGAAGCTCCTGGTCCGCTGCCATGCCGCCGGAGATCCTCATTGCCGTGTTCATGCAGCTCAGGGTGGTTCCGATCACCGCGATCGCGACCGTGACCGCCATGCTGATCATCAGGCCGAAGCCGATCCCATGCAGCACGTTGTCTCCGATCAGCTTGGCAAGATCGCCGATCGGCGCCCCGGATGCGGCAGCCGCCGCCATGCCGGTGACGGTTGTGCCGTCGACGATGCCGGTCAGCTTGTCGCTGATCATCGTGCCGGTCGCGAAGTACTCGATGAGGTACGCCAGGAGTCCTTGAACGATGAGGGAAACGATTACTGCCCTCGGTATCGTGGTCTTCGGGTTCTTCGTTTCGGCAGACAGCGAGGTGGAGCTCTCGAAGCCCACCAGGATCAGGATGGCCAGAGTCGACTGGATCAACACTCCATTCAGGGTGTGAGGCTTGACGACGTCCCAGGCCCCGCTGAAGGTCCACGCGCCCGTGCCCTGCGGATTGTGGATTCGGTAATAGATGGCAAGGCCGCTGAATATGACCAGCGTGCCCCATTGGATCACGTTGATGACGATCGACGTGAAAGTCGAGCCTGTAATTCCGCGATAGGCGATGTAGCCCGTCACGATGGTGAATATGACCCCGATGAGGGTCAGCTCCAGGATTGAAAGGCTCTTTCCCGTGAGCTGATTGTAGATGTAGCTGATCAGGATCGCCATGAAGGCGACCATGACTCCCGGGTAGACCCAGTAGAACAGGTGAGCCGCCCAGCCCGTGCTGAGCTTTGCCATGCGGGCCATTGAGTTCGGCGCGCCTCGCTTGGCTCCTGAGCGCTCCAGGAAGGCCTTCTCCGCGAAATACGTTGCGCCGGCGAACCCCGCTTCGGGATACAACTTCGCAAGCTGCGAGTACGAAATCGCGGTGAGAAAAGCAAGAACCAGCGCGACAACGATGCCCGCCCAGATGTCAGCCGCCACCGACGCGCCGCTGGGCGCCGTGGCCGCCGCCTGCAGCTGGTAGGTGATCCAGAGGAACGCCCCTGGCGCGATGAGCGCCATCGCGTTCATGGTGGCGCCCATCATTCCGAGCTTGGGCTTCACCAAAGGGGAGTTCATTACTGCATCGGCCATGACAGAAACCTCCTCGTCAAAAAGTCAGGTATCTTCCATGCGATATCCACCGAGGCCTCACGATTCCCGGGCGCCTCGAAATGAAAAAGCGGAAGAATTATGCAATGGCTAAAGCATAATCCATGCCAAACCTCGCAATCTTTCCGCTGGTCTCTAAGTCTCTATGGGGAAAGAAGAAGTGAAAAATGGGGTGATTCGGCCAGGTATCGGCTTTCCTACTGAATTGTAGATTTTCTTATTATGTGGTACGCAAATGTAGCTTTCTTCGCAGCTTACGCGTAGCGGATGAGCTGCCCGGCAGCCTTGAGGCTCGGCAGCACTCTGCCGGCAACCCCCGCGATGAGCGCGGCCCCGAACGAGGTCTCTTCGCGATGCGCGGGTACCTGCATCCGCATTCCAAGGCGCCGCTCGAAGACTTCGCGCAGAGCGGGGTTCAGACGGATCCCGTTGCCGGATCCCGCCATGCAGGTGACGCGCGCGCGTTTGGCCGCCGGCACTCTCTGGTAGAAATCCAGCAGCTCCGCGGCGATTCCCTCCCGTACACCAAGAATGAAATGCTCCGGGGTGAAATTGTCCTGGCCAACGCCGGAGATGCTGCCTCGCACCGAGGGATCCGCGCGCGTGCCGCCGAACCGTGTGTCCACGGAGAGCCTGCCGGGGGGCATCGCCGACTCCGCAACCGCGTTCATGGTCTCCCAGCTCACGGCAGGCTCCCCTGCCGTGAACAGGCGCACCGTGCGTTCGAAGAAGCCGCGGAGCAGCGCGTAGGCCTTGCCTCCAAAGAGAGCGGCGCCGACTGCCAGGTACCCTCCAAAGGGGAAGGGGCGGAGATCCAGGCCGGGAATATCATCGGCGGATTCCAGGCGAAGGGATACCTGGCTGCCCGTCCCGATGTTGAAGAGGACGGTGGAGAGAACATCGCGGACCGACCCGAGGAAACTGGCCTGGTTGTCGCCTGCCGCGGCAAAGACGGGCACGCCCGGGCGCGCCTCCCCGAGCATCGGGAAGGAGTCCGTGACCTCGGGAAAGAGCCCGGCATCGATGCCGAGCCCTTCCATGTCGCCTCGACGGAAGTCACGCCGGGCGGGATCGAAACATCCGAGGCTTGCCGCGTTGGACGTGTCCATTCGCGGTGCCGCGCATCGGCCGAGGGCCATGGCCACATAGTCGGAGATCGTGCACAGCGACGCGGACCCCTTCGGGACAAGCCCATGAGCCGCGTTCCAGGCGTGCGTGACGAACCCCATTCCCGTGCTCACCCGGCTGCCCAGCGCCTCGGAGAGACGGGATGCGGTGCTCGACCCGTCGGCGCCCGCAAGGTCACCCCGGCCGTCCTGCCATGTATACAGCGGGCTCATCGCCCGGCCCGCCTTGTCGACATACAGGATTCCGTGCATCTGGCCGGCGACACAGATCCCGGCGATATCGGCATGCTGGCCGAGGAAAGCGTCCAGGATGCCGTGCACGGTCTCCAATATGACGCGCGGATCCTGCAGGGCTTCCCAGGTTTCCTTCCCCGAAAGCCGCGAGGCATTGGGCCGGGTGGCCACGGACAGGATTTCACCTGACCCGGCGTCCAGGACGAGGCCGCAGATCGTGGTTGTGCCGATGTCCAGGCCGACGAGCTTCATCCCGGGTTCAGCAGGTGATGCATTTCAAGCCGAGGCAATCCGCCAGGACCTCGAGTGACCTCACGTGATCGCCGTACAGGATGACCGTATGCTCCCGGGAGATGTTCTGCACGAGCTTCTGCAGGTCGTCGAACTCCAGGAGCGCGGTCGTCTCGCAATGGGGCAGTCCGTGGTGAGTCGTCTCAAGGACATTCAGCCGGGCCAGCAGCAGGGTTCGACCGTCGAATTTCAGCTCGATTGCGGTTGCCCGGGTGCCGCCCCGCATGTCCCCGTCCAGGCCGCACCCCCGGCCGTCGCGCTTGATCTCCCAGGTCCCGCCGAAGTCGCGGAGCGCCGTGCGCCCGTCCGGCGTCATTTCAGGAGAGACGATCCCGACGAACGCGCAATGGCCCAGCCGGGCGAGGTTCTTCCACCGTGGTCTCGGGTACTGCTTCTCATCCGGACTCAGGGGGTCACCGAAGTGGTCCCGAAGCGCCCCTTCGTAGCTCACCGGGTACATGTTGGACATCATGCACGGGGCGTCGAGGAACACGCTGGCCAGGGCCATGCTCTCCATGGCAAGAAAGTCCCCATCGCACGAGGTGATGTACCCGTCCTCCCGGAGGAGGGCCTGCGCGAGGCAGGGAACATCCCGCCCGCCGTTGATGATGAGGTCCCCATAGCAGTTCACGCCGAACGCGAAGGCGCCGCGCTCCACGAGGATCGACTTGATGGCGAGATACACGCGCAGGGCCTGGTCCAGCTCGGGCAGGCGCACGTCCTTCTGCACGTATCTCTGTCGGCGCTCTTCCCACGCGGCGCGGAGGGCCGCGTCGGTGAAAGAGGGACACCTTTCCCGGAACGACGAGAGGGGAAGAACGTCGATGCGCGTGCCGAGGCTCACTGTCAGATTGTGACTGGCGGACAACGCATTCCAGGGGAAGTTCTGCTCTCCGAAGACCACCATGCGGCCGGCGGACAGGAATCTCCGCGTGCCGAAGGCCTTCAGCAGCGCTGTACCATCCGCCATGGACGCCACGAGGTGGACTTTCACCCCGAGGCTGCTCAGCATGTCGCGGGCCGACCAGCGCCAGAAATCAGGCTCGTCGTACTCCATGAGGGGCCAGAAGACCACCGGGATGCCCCGCCGCACGAGCGGCTCCGGGTGTTCGTTCCAGATCTCGGTGGGGTACGCCGGGACGCTCACGGGAATGATTGCGTCGACCTCGTCACCGAGGGATGCCACTGTCCGGGCCCAGTGCCCCGGTGACTGCACCTCGACGGCGGGCAGCACCCGCGCGATTCCCTCCGTCTCACGGGCCAGCCTCTCGAGGTCAACCGTGGGCTTGCCCTTGCGCGCGAGAATGGGCTGCAGGACCGCCGCCGGTCTCTTCAGCCTGTCGGCGATCGGGTGCCTGAGAAATCGGTCCGTGAGAGTATTCATGTCGTCTCCTCTCTTCCGGGCTTCACCTTCCACGGCAGAAAGCCCGAACGCCGGCTGACGTGAGCCGCGTAGCCGGGGTGCCGGGAAAGCATCCGGTTGTCCATCATGGGAACGCTGATGCCGAGGAACAGAGCGGTGACACCCGCGGGCCCCACGATCGTCCACCACCGCGATGGGTCCGCGGCCAGCCCGAACAGCCACAGCCCCCACCAGAACAGTACCTCCCCAAAATAGTTCGGGTGCCGCGTAAGGGCCCACAGGCCGGTATCCAGGATCTGGCCGGGCGTGCGCCGGGTGAGGAAGCGGCGAAGCTGCCGATCGGCGCCCGCCTCCACGAGGATTGCCGCCGCCGTGACCAGCACCGCCGCCACGTCCAGGATGCCGACGCCCCGGCTGTTCCAGGAGAGTGCCGGCACGAGTGACAGGCACGCAATGAAGACGAGCACGGTGGGCATCATGTGAAACCCGAAAAAGCTGACCGGCCAGTACCCGGCACCGAGCCGGCGGTAATCGGCATAGCGCCAGTCCTCGTCCTTGAGACCGTTCCAGCGGCGCAGCCAGTTCCACGTGAGCCGGGCCGCCCAGGCAAGTACCAGGAACGTGACGACCACCTGCCGCACGACGGTCACTCCGCCCGGGCCGCCGAACCGGGTCAGCCACCAGAGGGCGATGACCGCGGGCGCGACGCTCCAGTACGGGTCGTAGAAGCTGGCGTTGCGGAAGACTCTGGCCCAGGCGTATATCGCGAGCGTGGCTGCGATATCGGCTGTGAAAGCAATGAGGATGGGGTCTTTATCACCTGTAGCCCATCCGATGAGGAAGGCCGCGATTGCAGCGTCGATGTAGGCCATCGCTATAAGGAGGAAGGCGATCCCCAAGCTCTTTGTGTTTATGAGCGGGTTATCCATAGGCTGTTGGCGTATGTTAGCAGTAAAATCGGAATCAGTCAATAAAAAGAGGGCAGCCATTGAGAAGCTGCCCCCCTATATGTGTAAGCGTTTTGATTACGGTCAGGCGAGGTCGAAGCGATCAAGGTTCATCACCTTGGTCCAGGCTGCCACGAAGTCTTGCAGGAACTTCTCCTGAGAGTC
>PMZS01000144.1 GCA_003170115.1 Spirochaetaceae bacterium | reverse complement strand
GGCCGTTCACCAGCACGTCGTAGCGCTTATCCTGCAGGGTGTAGCTGGTCAGCCAGGCCGGCAGCAGCACCAGGTTGTAGGTCTCGATGATGAGCCCCAGGGAGGAGAAGGAGAGGTTGCTCACCAGGTTGTACGCGCTGCGGAACGGGGAGGAAAGCAGGGAGAACACGAGGAGGAGGACCAGGACCAGGAACGGCAGGCCGAAATTGTCCCATCGGTTCGCCGCCCACACGAGCGCTGAGCCTTTTTTCATACCTTGATCCCCTTCGCCTTCGCCGCCTTCAGGTAGCGGAGCCTCAGGCCTTCGATGAACAAGGCCAGCATCAGGACCAGTCCCACGGACAGCATCTGGTAGAAGATCTGCAGGTTGATGAGGTTCAGCCCGTAATAGATCATGGAGACGAAAACTCCCGCAAGAAGCGTTCCCCACAGGTTGGCACGGCCTCCGGTCAGGCTGGTGCCTCCCAGAATCGTGACGGTGAGGACCACAAGGACGAAGCCCGGCGCCATGGACGGCATCCCGATGAGGGCCTGGGACGTGCGCACCACGCTTGCCAGCCCCGCCGTCAGCGCCACGAGGGCGTAGACGCCGATTTTCACCGCGTCAACGTTCACGCCGGAGATCTTGACCGCGCTCTCGTTGGAGCCGACGGCCGCCACGTGCCGCCCGAAGGAGGTGCGGTAGACGATGAAGTAGAAGACGATGAAGAGGGCGACCATCACGTAGATCGGATTGGGGATGCCGAGGGTCCGGCCCGTGCCGATGACCATGAACTGTTTCTGCAAAATGACGATCATTTTGCCCCCTGCCACGAGGAGCGCGACGCCCTTGATGATGGTGCTCATGCCCAGGGTCGTGATCAGCGGGTTCACCTTCAGCTTGGAGATGATGAGGCCGTTCAGGACTCCGACGGACGTTGCCACGATCAGGGAGGCGAGGATCGCCAGCGGGATCCCGATGACGGGGATGAGAATGGCAAGAAACACGCTCGCCAGAGCCATGACGGATTCCACCGACAGGTCGAATCCCCCGCTTGTGACCGCCAGCGTCATTCCATACCCGACCAGGGCGGCGTAGCTTCCCTGGGCAATGATGTTGAGGATCGTGCCCATCTTCAGGAAGTTCGGTGTGGCGAACGCAAGAAAAACGGCGCCCGCGAAAATGAAAATGAAGATGCCGAACTTTTCATAGAGCTTCAGGAATCGAATCATACGTGCGCCCTGCCTTCGCCGGACGACTGGCCGATCTGGGCTGCCACGAGCTTTTCGCTGTCCATCGTTTCCCGGGTGAACTCGGCCGCCTTCCGACCCTTGTACAGCACGATGCACCGGTCGGGCAGGTTCACCAGCTCCGGCAGCTCCGAGGAGGTGAGGATCACCGAGAGCCCCTTGTCAGCGAGCGCCCGCAGCATCCTGTGGATCTCCGCCTTGGCCCCCACGTCGATGCCCCTGGTCGGCTCCAGGAGGATGAGGGCCTTGCAGTCGGTGAGGAGCGTCCGCCCGATGAGCACCTTCTGCTGGTTGCCCCCGCTGAGATAGATGATCCGCTGCCCGGGGCCGGACATCTTGATGTCCAGCGTCGTGCGTATCCCCTCGAAGCGCCGCCTCTCCTCCCCGTCCCTGATGAACAGCCCGCGGAGGAAGGAGAGCGCACGGATGATGATGATCGTGAGATTGTGGAGCACCGACATCGCAGGCAGGAGACCCGCGTTCTTGCGGTCCTCCGTCACGTACCCGATACCGAGCCTGATGGCATCACGGGGACGATCGATGTTCACCTTCCGGCCCTGGAAGAAGATGTCCCCGCTCTTTTTCGGGATGACGCCGAAAAGGGACTGCAGCATTCGGTGCACGCCGGACCCGAGGATCCCGGCGAGAGCCAGGATCTCGCCCTTGTACAGGGTGAAGCTGATGTCCTCCACAGCGTCGGCCACGGAGTAGTTCCGTACCTCGAGAAGGGGCTCCCGTGCTTCCGTGCTTGTTCCGGCCTGCGCGAAGTAGTCCTTGACCACCTTGCCGACCATCATTTCGATGATTTCGCTCTTGTTCGTTTCCGCGATCTGCCTGGTGCCTACCTTGCGGCCGTCACGCATCACCGTGATACGGTCGGCCAGCTCGAAGGCCTCTTCCAGCCGGTGGGAGATGTAGATGATGGACACTCCCCGGGCCCGGAGGTTTTTCACGATCTCGAATATCTTGCGGACTTCCTTCTCCGTGAGAGTGGCCGTGGGCTCGTCCATGATGATCAGGCGCGACTCGTGGGACAGCGCCTTGGCAATCTCCACCATCTGGCGCTCAGCCACCGAGATGTCGGCGACGAAGCTCTTCACGTTGAGGGGCATGTCGAGGGTGGCGAGGATCTCCGCTGCCCGCGAGTTCATCCGGCGGAAGTCGATCAGCGTCCCGAGCGCGGTTTTCGGCTCCCGGCCGATGAAGATGTTCTCCGCGACGGAGAGGTCCGGCACGAGGTTGAACTCCTGGTAGATGACGGCGATCTTGCTTTCCTGCGACTGGTGGGTGGAAGAGAAGGCGACCTCCTTCCCGTCCATGATGATCTTCCCCTTGTCGGGGATGTACACTCCACCGAAGACCTTGATGAGGGTGCTCTTGCCGGCGCCGTTTTCCCCGACCAAAGCGTGGATTTCCCCTACGCGGACATCGAAATCCACGCCGTCCACGGCCACGACACCAGGGAAGGTCTTCGTCAGCCCCTCCGTGCGAAGCAACTCTCCGGTTACGCTCATGGTTTGTGCATCCCGCACGTTCGGCATAATTTCTCATCCTCTGCCCGCACAAAGCCGGGCACAAGTCGGGATTGAAGAAAATAATTTACAGAGATGAGACCACTGGATTATACATTATTCCGGTTGGCTGTCAAGTTTTTCTGAAGCGTGTTTTTCTGAAGCGTGCGCATGACGAGGCGAGGCTGCTTCTCCCACTCATGCCGGCGCGGCGTTGGACGTCCTTACCGCAAAAACGTTGAGTCGATGAGGACGTTCAGCTTCTCCCTGTAGAGCCTGAAGTTCTTCCAGCAGGAGTCGTCCGGCACGTGATGGTCGATGTGGGGGATGTATCCTCCCTGCGCAAGGGTCCGGCTCACGATCGCAAGCTCCCGATCGATGTCCTCTTCCCCCTTTCCAGACGCAAGGATGCGCTTGTCCACGCCCCCCAGCAACTGCAGGCGCGGGAATCGCTGCCGTATGCGAAGAAGGTCATTGCCGGCCTTGCGTTCCATGGGGAAAAGCCCCGTGACGCCCAGCTCCACCCAGAGGGGAATGAGCTCCTCGATATACCCGTCCGAGTCGACATGGATGTTTTCCACTCCGTGCTGCCTGAGGAAGTCCACCATTCGCACGTAATACGGGGATAGAAACTCACTGAAGGCTTCCCTGCTGATCATGGAGCCGGTGCTGGAGGCCATGTCCTCCCAGATCATCACGCAATCGGGCCGCAGCGTCTCGATGAGGGAGGACCAGTAGTCCATGACGAACCGCAGGAAGAAATCGTTGATGTCTTTCACAAGCTGCGGGTCGTCATACATCATGAAGAACAGCCCTTCCGTTCCCAGCAGGTGCCGGGGCAGCCCGAGGAACCCATAGGGAAAGCCGCCGAGGCGGATCGGGAAATCGCGCGCGGGAAGGCGGCGGGAAAGCTGCTCCCAGTCCCGGGGGAGCCGTGTGCTGAAATCCCGGGAGTAATGCTCCTTGTATGCCTCGAAATCCATCCTGCATTCGATGGGAAATCGAATGTCCAGGGGAGGCGATGTCCCGGTTTTCCTCTCCTTTTTCGTGATGCCGTATTGATCGACGAAAACCCTGCTCTCCGTGTCTTCTTCCAGGACCTTCACGGGGAACAGGGGACTGTAATTGACGGGGAACTTCGCGGCATAGGACTGCAGGTGGAAGAAAGAGCGCACATTCAGATCGGTGAACTCTATGCCCGCGGGATCAGCCTTCTCTGCGCCGCTGATCGTGCCATTGTCCGACAGGGTGTCGGGGATTACCTGCACACGGGGCATGCCTTCACGCAGGAACCGTTTGACGGTCGTGGTCCAGTAGCCGAACTCCGCTTTCAGGCTCTGCGACCCTTTTTCGAACCGCATCGTTGCCAGAAAAGTGTCGCGAGCGTTCATGACATCAATTTCCGAAAAACGTCCATAGGGGGTGGTTCCTGCTCACGTGCCGGCGCCGGCTGAGGACGGAAGCCGCACCTCGAAGGCGGCCCCGCCGCCGGCAGTGTTGTCCACCGTGACCGTTCCGCCGTGGCTTTCGGCGATGGCTTTCACGATGGAAAGGCCGAGACCGGCGTGCGCACCTTTCTTCTCACGCGGCCGGAAGCTGAAGAACCGGTCGAAGATGCGCTCCCGGTGCTCGCGTGGAACTCCCGGGCCCTCATCACGAACACTGAGCACCGCAAACCCTTCATCTTTCCCCACTGAGACCCGCACGACCCCGCCCGGCGGGGAAAAACTGGCGGCGTTGTCCACGAGGTTTTCCAGCACCTGCTCGAGGCGTACCGGCGGAAGCCACGCCGTCGCCCCCTCCCCTTCGACGACGAAGGTCACATGGGTTCCGTTGGAGCGCCGGCGGGCCGCGCTCACCACGCGGGCGGCGATCTCCTTGACGTCCACCGCGGCGTCATATTCCCCATCAACAGCGCCGCTGTCAATACGTGAAATTTCCCGCACGCCGGTGAGCAGTCGTTCCATCCGGCTCACGTCCTCAAGGACCATGGAAAGCATTGCGCGTCGCTCCTCGGGATCCCGGCTTGAGTTCGCGATCTCCGCGGCGCTCCTGATCGACGCGAGGGGGTTCTTGAACTCGTGCGAGACATCGGAGGCGAACGATTCCATCTGCCTCACGTGGCGCTGCAGCCGGGCGGTGAGCTCCCCGAGGCTGCGGGAAAGCTCTCCCACCTCGTCACGGGCCCGGGAGGCGACGATCCCGCCGAGGAGGCGTCCGCGCGGATCCAGGATTGCATGTGCCTGGTCGCGCAGCCGACGGATGGGCACGGTGATCGTTGCCGACACGAGAAGGCTCAGCACGACGGCCGTGACAACGGACCAGAGGAAGAGCCGGAAAATGTCCAGGCGCAGCGCGTACAGGTCGCTCAACATCCGGAAGGTGGACTGTGACACCAGCACGGCACCCACGATGCTTCCCCGGTTTGGAATGGGAATCGCGCTGTAGAGCGTCAGGGACTGCTGCCCCGCCGTCACCCGGGTAGCCGCGCCGTACTGGCCGGCCAGGGCATCCTGGATCTCCGGGCCGCTGAGCACCCGGGCTCCCGCGTAAAACTCGTCGGATTCCGCCGGAGGCTGCGGCGGATGAAGATACTTCCTCCACAGGCGGATGGGAAAGGATGCGAGCCTGTAGAGGAATGTCTCCTGCGCCGTGCGCGCCGCCGGCAGATCCGCGGGCGTCTGACGGGCGGAAGGATCCGCGGCCACGCTCTCAGCCGAGGCATCGACGGGAGCGATGCTGGCGGAGTCCGCGATCAGCACTCCCCCGGCATCCACCACGCGGAGCCTCGCGTCGTGCCTCTGGCGCATGTGCCGCAGCACGCGGAGGGAGTTATCCCGAAGGCGGGGTCCCGAATCCTCGAGCGCGGCGGCAAGGACGCGTCCCTGCTGCACAAGTGAACGCTCGAGGCTCCTCAAGAGCTGCCGCTCGTATGTGCCCAGCGACAAAACGCCGGCCACGGGCACGAACACGATCAGCACGTTGAAGGCGAGCAGCCGGACCCACATCCGGGAAAGGTAGGTCCGCGCCGTTCCGCGCACCGTTTACTCCCCCCGCAGCCGATAACCCAGGCCGTACAGGGTCTCTATCCCGTCGAATCCCTCTTCCAGATCCTCGAGCTTTCCGCGGATGCGGCGGATGTGACAGTCGATTGTGCGATCGCTCATGTAGGAGTCATGCGGAAAGGCCTCGGCGAGGAGCTGCTCCCGCGTCCGCACGAAGCCGGGCTGCCGGGCAAGGGCGTGGAGGATCCGGAACTCGGTCACGGTGAGCCGGACGGGAGTCTCGTTCCATGCCGCGGTGAAACGGCGCGTGTCCAGGGAAAGCGAGCCGACACTGAGCCTGTCGCCATTTGATTCTTCGCGCCCGGAATCCACGGCCCGCGGGCCGGCGCGCCGGAAGAGCACCTTTACCCGCGCCGCCAGCTCGCGAAGCGAGAAGGGTTTGCACAGGTAGTCATCTGCTCCAAGCTCCAGCCCCAGCACCCTGTCGAACTCCTCGTCCCGGGAAGTCAGGAACATGACCGGCACGGAATCCGAGGAGGCGCGCAGGCGCCGGCACAGCTCGAGCCCGTCCATGCGCGGCATGATGATGTCCAGGATCACGAGGTCCGGCATTGCCGAGGAGAATGATTCCCAGGCCTCCGCGCCGTCCGGATACACCGCGGTGCGGTACCCCTCCTTGCGAAGGGCGCGGGAGACGGTCTCGCGAAGGTGCTCCTCGTCATCGACAATTGCCACGAGGGGCGACAGTGGTTCGCTCACGCTCTCAGTGTAGCACGCGCCGGTCCGTATTGAGAATAAAAATGGAGCGCAACAATTCCGCAACAATCTTTGCGGAAAAAGACACGATTTCGCCACCCTCTCGCTTCCCCGGTATAGTACTTTCTGAGCACGAGAGAACAGATCATGCGCTCCACGGAAGATCCTCAGGTTGAGCAGCATCGGCGCCCGCGCATCTGGCGAATCGTAATAGTCACGGTGCTCATCGTCGCGATCAGCGAACCGATTGTAATGTACCTCTCGCTGGCCCGCGAGAAGGAGAAGAGGCGGACCGCCGCCGAGCTCACGATCGACACGACAGCGGCGCGAACCAGCAACTCAAGGGCCGCCGTCTCGTATTGAAGATCCACTGAAGACGGTATACAAAGAACCCAATGCCCATCACGAGGCCTTTCCTCCTCTACCTTCGCTCGAGGTTTCACCTCGCCCTCGTGCTCTCGGCTGCAGGCCTTGTCGTTCTCTCGGCCGTATTTCTGCGTCCGCGCATCGTCCTGCCGATCGTGGTGATCACTGTTGCCTATGCTGTCCTTGCCGGCACCCTCTTTTTCTCACGAAAGGGGGCTCGGGAAATTGTCGCCGAAAGTGACGAAGACAGGTTGAAGAAAGTCCGGGAGAAGATTTCCCGGTATGCGTCGCTTCGGGAGCGAATTTCCGTCCTGAGGCTTGGCGATGAGCGGATGAGCCGCGCGGTGGAGCTCTTCCTGCAGGAGTCCGGCTCGTACCTGGATAAATGCAGGGAGCTTAAGGCCTATTCGCCGCTGGCCAATGAGCGCATCGAGCGCGTCCTGGAGATCTGCCAGGTCTTCCTCGGGGAGCGGGATGAGAGTGCGACCGGCCGAAGGTACGGCCTGCCCGGTTCGGGGGAGGAGCCGGCCCCCGCGGAGCAGTTCGCCCGGGACGTCGTGGACTGCGCGACGGTCGTCCGGCAGCGCGCAACGGAGGACCTGCTGGGGGTGAGCGGCGAAGAGCGCCTTTCAATCATGAAGGAACTGGAAGAGAAAAAATGAAAAAGGCACACCTGGTCGCGCTGGTCGTTCTCTGCGCCGCGGCAGTCGGAGCGTACGCCACGACCGTCACTCTGAACTCGGTGGAGATGGACGTCGTGGTGCGCATCGACGGCAAGGCCGACTTTCTCGAAAGCTTGGATTGGCAGGCCTCGGGCGGGGAGATGCACGGGTTCTATTTGCAGGGCGCCGCCGGAGGCGGATTCGGCGACGCGGTGCAGACCGTGTTCAACATGAATCAAAGCTACGCCGACCTGCCGGGCAACGTCCGCGTAGGACTCAGCATCAGGGACCTCGGCAGCGGGAAATACGACGTGGTCCTGGCAGGCGGCCGCGCCTTCTCCGGGCGCGCGATGTATTTCCTGAACTACGGAGGTGATCTCGCGGGGCCCGGCCGCATAGGCTGGACGAAGTCAACGGAGTTCGGGGAGCTGTTCTATTTCGACTGGGCGGCCGAGCAGTGGGACTACCCGATGGGGCATCGTACCATCAGGATCGAGCTGCCCATCGTCGTGCCGGGTGAAAAGGTGGAGCAGGAGATCCTCACGCAGGCCGGCTTCCGCACCGAGCCGTACCTGAACAAGGAAAACAGCATCGACGCATATGGATCGAAGGGCTCGGACGGGAAGTACTACCTCACGCTGCGGTTTCACCAGCAGAATCTCCCTGCCTCCCAGACACAGCGGCTTCAGTTCTACCTGAACCGGGCCGCCATCCCCATGGCCGCCGGCGTTCTGACGGAAAGCACCAGTGCCGCTTCCGGCCCCGGGTAATCCTCCGGCGCCGGTGGATCCCCCGTCGCGGAAGCCGCTGCCGCGCCGCGCGCGCAGGCCGGCCCGATTGCCGTTTCGGTCACGCTCTTCGTCCTGCTCGCCCTGGTTGTGCTCTTGTACATTCTCAAGACCCGCGGGTTCGGCAGGACGTTGGAGAAGGTGGAGGGGATCAAATGGGCGGGGGACAACTGGATACCGCCGAAGCTCTTTGCCGGCACCTACACGGTGAAAGGGAAGATCGCCGAAGACCTGCATCCCGTGGANNTGAAGCGCCAGGGCATCATCGACATCGTGAAAGAAGACCCCCTCCAGATCAAGATCCTCACCGCGCGCAGGGCAGAGAACGAGTACGAGGAGATGTTCCTCCAGTCCTTCGACACGAAGGGGCTCGTGCTCTCCGGCCTGCTGGCGGATTTCTTCGAGAAGGTCCTTGCCAGGCTCCAGGAGAAGATCTGGGACTGCGACATCGACGCAACACGGGATTATTATAGAAAGAAGCTGGAGCAGAAAGAGGAGACGACGGAGGACAAGGCCGCTCCCTACTACTATTACTGGTCCTCCTACCGCTGGATCTACTGGAACACCGCCGTGTATTCGCAGGTCCACCTGCCGCACGATTTCAACGCCGGCTACCAGGCCTTCATGGCAACCGCCTCCTGCTTCAAGGGGTGCTTCGCGCCCCCGCAATTGAGCACAGCCGGGGTGAATGCCTGCTACTCGGCATGTCACAACGCCTGCCATTCCGCATGCCACCAGGCCTGTCATTCCGCATGCCACTCGGCATGTCACTCAGCCTGCCACTCCGCGTGCGTTTCGGGGAGCGCGCACTAGGCATGCCCATGCTTCGAGGGCGCGCCGGCCGCCCGGTGGATTCACTGAAGTGGATCGACGACTTTTTCCGGGAGGCGGGCGCCCATATCTTTGCCCGGGAGGAAGACGGGGTCGTCATCCTGCCGCCCAACCAGGTGTACAAGTCGAACGCCACGGGCATTGCCGTCGTGCGCCATATGCTGGGGGGAGGCAGGGCGACACGATTCCCCGGGATTGAACACGAAGACCGGGCCCGACAGGTGGCGGCGTTCGTCTCGGACATCCGAGCCTTGTACCTCGGGCAACGCGCGACCGACGGGCGCGCGCCGTATGAAACCGTTCCGTACACGTTCCAGTACACGTCCCTGCCGATCCTTGGTGAGATCGCCGTCACGTATCGGTGCAACAACGCGTGCGTCTTTTGCTACGCGGGATGCGGGACCGCGGGGTGTACGGGCGCGCCGAGGTCGGTGACCGGCAGCAGGGAGATGAACCTGGCCGAAGTGAAGGAAGTGATCCGCGTGTTCAAGGAAGACGCGAAGATCCCCTTCTTTTCGTTCACCGGCGGCGAACCTTTGCTCCGCGATGACCTGGAAGGCATGATCAGGTCTGCGCGGGAATGCGGCCTTCAGGTCAACCTCATCACCAATGGGATTCTCGCAAGCCCGCGGCGGGCGAGGAACCTGTACGACTCCGGCCTGCGCACCGCGCAGGTGAGCGTGGAAGGCCCTGAAGCCGTGACTCACGACCTCCTGACTGCGCGCCCCGGCTCATTCATGGCGACCCTCGAGGGAATCCGCAACCTGCAGGAAGCGGGAGTTTCCGTGCAGACGAACACGACCGTGTCGGCGGCGAATGCGGACATGGCGCCCCCGATGCCCCGATTCCTGAAGTCTCTCGGCATAACGCGCTTCGCAATGAACCTGTACCTGCCCCGTGGCGGCGCGAAAGACGGGGCGCACGCGGATGAGCTTCTCGTTCCCTATTCCCGCGCGGGGGGGATCATCGATGCCGTGCGCGCCGCCGCCCGGTCGGAGGGCATGACATTCTACTGGTACTCACCCATCCCTCACTGCCACTACAACACGATCGCCCGGGGCCTGGGGAACAAGTCCTGCGCCGCCATGGATGGGCTTCTCTCGGTCTCCCCATCCGGGGACGTGCTGCCCTGCTCGTCGTATCCCGAGCCGATGGGGAATCTCCTTGAGTCGTCGTTCCGCGACATCTGGTTTTCGGACCGCGCCCGGCACTTCAAGTCAAAGGAATACGCTCCCGCCGAGTGCGCGGGGTGCGCGAGCTTTGTCGCCTGCCAGGCTGCCTGCCCGCTGTACTGGCACAGTGTGGGAACCGCGGAAATCCGCAATCCCCGCGCGGCGAAGGCTCCTGCGTTCACGGAGGTATAACGACGATGGAAATGAAATACGTGCTCTCGAAAGCTGCATTTCCCGCGCGGTTGGCGATCTTCGCGACCTGCGGCGCCGTGGGGCTCGCCCTGCAGGTCCTCATCCCGGGAGGTTATGGTTTCTTCCCNNCTGCTTTTCATGCTCATGAAGAACTTCAAGAACAAGCCGATGGACATCGGGCAGGAAGACTGGCAGCCGGGCTCGGTCCGGGAGTTCGACAGGATCAGGAATAACCTCCAGCTCACAAGGGAGAAACGCTACTCCGTGATCTATCGGGCGGGATTCGGATGGTTCGTCGCGGTGGTGCTGTGCGTGTTGGCCCTTTTTCTTGCCTCCGCCCAGCGACGGCTCGGGGCGCTGGTGTGCGCCGATGCCCTGGTCCTGCTGATCCCCTTCCTGTTCACGGGAAACGTGTCTCTCTGGACTCCCCAGGAGCTCGCGTTCCGCATGCGCGCCTTCGAGCCCATTCTCTCCTCCGAGCAGGCGGAAGGTGGTGAGATCATCATCACCCCCTACCTGAGGCTGGACAAGGACAAGGAAAACCACCAGATCCCCGAAGACATCAGGCTGATGGTGGAGCCGCGGCGCAAGCCGGCCGATTTCCTCGGCGTCCAGATGCAGGTCGCGGTGAACAAGGGCCCCAACGGCAGCGTGCCCTACATGTACTGCGTGTTTCTATGCAAGGGAACGGGCGATACCTACAAGGCCATCAGTACATTGCGATTCGGCGACTACGAGCGCGAGCCCGGCGGCGACAAGGACTACGCCTACGTCGTGGTCCGTCAGAAGACGTCCGGCACCGGCTATCACACGACTGACGCCGACGTGCGGCGCCTGTACGAGATGGTGAAGGAAAAGCTTCTGGCAATGAGAAGCTGAGCCGCCCGTGTTCCGACCCTCATTCGATGGGTATGGACCAGGATAGTGGAATCGGGTTACGCGCCGCCTCGCATCCTTCTGATTCGCTTCGGCAGGTTCGGATGGGTGGACATGAACTCTGCGAACCAGACCCAGAAGCCCTTCTCGGATCCCGCCTTTTCGAGGTACTCAGGGACGTTGATGCGGGAAGCAAGCAGTCGACCCGCGGCGAGCATGAGAAGGCCATCAACCTCTCCTCCGGGCGCCATCGTTTTCGCGATGCCGTCGCAGGTGTATTCACACGAGCGAGAGTACGCCAGCCGGAGCGGAAAAAGGAGGAAAGAGAAGAAAATGAACTTGCTCTTCAGCAGGTGCAGTCTCTTCACGTGTCCGAGCTCATGCGCCAGGATGTATGCGACGGCGCTCTCCCCGTGCTCGAACGCCGCCTCCAGCACCTCCGAATACAGGACGACATAATTCCTGAATGCCATCCGGGTTGCGAACGCATTCAAGACGCCGTTGGATTGCACGCAATACAGCGAAGGAGCTGCTCTGATGTCGAGCTTCTGCAGCTGCTGAACGTATATCGAATGAATCTCCGGGAATTGGTGCTCTGAAACTCTCACGCCATTCCCCCGGAAGTGGCCGATCATCAGTCCCTTGGCGAAGAAGACATACACGATGACGAGGACGAGGTATGTGATGAGCATTGTCACGTACTGGGACTTGCGCACGTCCGTCGCGGCGATCAGGCGAATGATCAGGTACACAACGAGGATGGAGACGATGAGGTTGAATACGTAGAGCACGTTCTCTTTGACAACGGTCGTGTTTTTCATCCCGCCTCCCGAGCCTGTGTGGGCCCGCCTATTCTCGCAGGTGACGCGCTCCTGTTCAACCTGATCCGCCGCGGCTGATCACCCTCATCGCCTGCCATTTCCCCTGCCGGTAACGCAGGAAAAACGCGACTCCCAGGGACACGACGTACAGGGAGGCGATCGCCCAGCACACGTACACGCCGGCTGACAGCCACGTGATGGCGACGAAGCTCGGGATGACGAGGATCCCCACCGACATGCAGAGGATCATCCACATGACAAAGCGCGTGTCCCCCGCGCCCTTGATGGCGGAAGCGAAGATGATGTTGCACGCATCGAAGAGAGTGTAGATTGCGACGAATCGAAGGAGCGCGACAGTAAGGTCCGCGATTGCCCGGAAAGATGCGGGGTCCGATGCCGCGGCGAAAGGGAGAAGAAACACCCGGGGCACCAGGAAAAAGAGCGCCGCCACGGTTCCCATGTAAAGCACCGTCATGTCGAACGCGGACCGCACGCTTGCGCGGGCGAGCGCCGGATCGTTGCGGCCCAGCGCCTGCCCGACGAGCACCGATACGGTGATGCCGATTCCGATCATCGGCATGAAGGCGATCGTGTTCACATTGAACGCAAGATTGGTGGCGGCCAGCTCATTACGGCCCAGCCGGCCCACCAGCAGGATGAAACCGGTGAAGCCGACCGTGTCGATGAAGAACTGCACGCCGCTGGGCAGCCCGAACCGCAGGAGCGCCCGGAAGGCCTTGCGGTCCGGACGCCAGTTCAGCGTCCGATACGGATGGCGATACCGACCGCCGAAGATCAGGACGGCGTAGGCGACCAGCTGCACGCAGCCGGAGGTGACGCTCGCCCAGCCGGCGCCCGCGATTCCCAGCTCAGGGAATCCCCAGCTCCCGAAGATGAGAAGGTAGTCCAGAAGGATGTTGATGCCGGTGGCCGCGAGGGTCACCACCATTACCGGACGCGTGCGGCCCAGGCCGGAGAGCATTCCCGAGAATGCGGATGCCATCACGACCGGCAGGGCCCCAAGGCAGAGGATCCGGAAGAGCGTCACCTCCTCGGCCTGCACCGCGGGCACGTGACCGACCCAGCGGAAAAAGGCGGGAGCTGCCGGGATGAGGGCACAGTTCGCCAGTCCCGCGAAAAGCGCAATCGGCACCGACTGCCAGAGCACGCCGCCCACCTTATCGTCCTGGCCGGCGCCGTGGTACTGGGCCACGAACGTGCTCACGTACCCTGCCGTTGCAATGAAGATGCTCAGGATCGCGTAGTTCACCATGCCGGCGGGCATGGCCGCGGCCAGGGACTCGGGAGAATGCCAGACAAGAAACATCCGGTTGATGAAGCCCTGGAGAGACCACGAGCCGGTGGAGAGAATGAGGGGGATTGCCATGACGAGCACCTGGCGGTAGCCACCCTCGGCGCGCCACCTGTGCCGGACGAAAGACAAAGGGTTCATGGAATGAGGGAACAGCTTAATGGACCGGCGCGCTCAGGTACAGCGGCACCCGGGGTCGGCGTTATTTCTGATCGAGGAAGCTCCCGTCCTGAAGCTGCGAAAATGCCCTCCGCAGCTCGTCCTGCGTGTTCATGACGATCGGCCCGGACCACGCCACCGGCTCGCCCAGCGGATGGCCCGACACGAGGAGGAACCTGATTCCCGCGGGTCCCGCCTGCACCGTGACCTCGTCGCCCGAATCGAAGAGAACGAGGCAGCGGTCCTCCGCAAGGCCCGCGACGAGCCCGCCCTGCGTCGCCCCATTCGGGGCCACCGTCTCGGTGGCGATCGGCCGGGGGCCCGAGGAGTTGGCGAACCTGCCCGAGCCGGCGAACACGTACGCGAATGCATGGCGCGTGGTTTCCACGGGCAGGGACTTGCGCTTCTCCGGAGGCACCCGGACGTCGAGGTACTGCGGCTCCGCGGCGACCTCGTTCACCGGTCCGCTCGCATTGGCGTAGCTGCCGCAGATGATGCGCACTCGCGTCCCGTCGTCATCGACCGCCTCGGGGATCTCCCCGGATCTGATGTCCTGGTAGCGCGGGGACATCATCTTCATTGAAGAGGGCAGGTTCGCCCAGAGCTGGAAGCCGTGCATCTGGCCCTTCTCATTGCCGTGCGGCATCTCCTGGTGGATGATGCCGCTGCCGG
>PMZS01000250.1 GCA_003170115.1 Spirochaetaceae bacterium | reverse complement strand
CCACAGGCCCGCAGACGACCGCTCCTGAAGAGCAACTGGCTGCCAGCGTCACGGGCGTCAGGGCCAGTCCGACCGGGCAAGGGGACATCATCGAGGTCTCCTTCGCCGTGTCGGACAACAGCCGCGATCTGCTCCTCTTCTGGGGGTCCACCGCTTTTTCAAGATCCGAGGATCTCCTGAATGCGACAAGGACCACGCCCCTGGATCCGGGCACAACTCACTATCTCCTGGCAGCCCTCCCCGGGGTCGACTACTGGTTCGCGGTCCTGGACTCGGGCCTCTTCAAGCTGGGGAAGGCGCCCCTGGCGAAAGGCGCGAACGCCACGGCATACCCCGTACAACTGCTGGTTACATCAAGCCACGGCCTGCCCGCCATTTCGGCGGCCTCGCGCCGCGGCATTCCTCTCCCCTCCCTGGCGATCAGCCGAGGTGTGCAGTCGGGGTTGGAGATCCCGGAGACAAAAATACCGGACTTCCCCGCCGCGAGGCCCATATCGGAGTCCACGAAAAAGTCCATCGTTGCGCTTGAGCAGTCCTTCACGCTTCCCGACAGGATAGCCCCGCGGCCGACATTGCTTCCTTCCGATGCGACCCCCACGCCCGGTGGCGAGCTCGCGCGGCTCCAGGATATCGTCCAGGGTCCCTTCCTGGGCGGAGATATGACGGGCGCACAGCAGAAGCTCAAGGATTTTCTGAGCCTCCCCCGGAAGGCGGATCTCAAGGCGCGTACGCGTTTCTACCTTGGCCAGGTCGACTATTTTCTGGGAAAAACGCGGGATGCTCTTCTGGAGTTTCTCATGGCGCAGGAGTTTTATTACCAGGAAAGCGCGCCGTGGATCGATGCATGCTACGCCGTGCTGGAAAAGACGGACATGTAAACTCCGCCGCTAGGCGGACTGTGTCTTTTCGAACCCCACGCTCAGGTGATTTTCCCAGCTTCCCCCGGGCGGGAGGCTGAGATCCCACAGCGAAACAAAGCAGTGCGACTGGAACTCCAGGCGCGAGCCTCCATTTGTTCCGGACCCCGAATCCGCCCGCGGCAGCGGTGTTTCCACGGGGACGTTCCAGCACCTGAAGGCCCTGACCGATGACAGGGTGACCGAGACTTCGTTACGCACGTCATGGACCAGCAAACCCTGCACGCCCTCGATCTCCGCGGCATCGGAGGAGATTTCCTTCTTGCGGTCCTCGTCGAGAAGAAACAGCCGGCCGTTCTCCGCCGAGCGCGCGGCGAGGGACACGTTGATCTCTACCCCGAATGTCGCCGACATTCCCGCGCTCCCGGAATTTGTGAGCCGGTAGTACACGTCGATCGAGCGTGGACGGAACACGAACCGCTTCTCCACCTGGAAGGGCTGCGCGATTGAATCGAGGGTGACCGTGCCGTCGCGGCGCATGAGCAGCTCGGGCAGGGCCCTGTTGAGCTCCACCATTTCGTAGGGACGAGAGAGGAAGTCACCCGACTCGGCAAGCTGGCCGGTCTGGAAATCCCCAATGCGGGCGCCCGGGGCGAAGAAATGGTCGAGAAACGCCTTTCGCTCGTACGAGGCCGCAGAACCGGGGGCATCTCCTCTCTCCTGCGGCCCCTCGCGATCGATCATCGTGTCGAGATAGTTCCAGGACGCCGGGAGGAAATCCAGCTCGAACAGTGCGCCGCCGAGGGAACGGATATACGCGTTGAGCTCCGAGCCCTGATAGAGGTACTCGGTTCGGTTGTCCATGTCGTAGTCGACGCTCAGGATGGAAGGAGCAAATATCTCGGTCGCCCGGGTGATCTTCTCCGCTTCAATGAGGGAACGGTAGACGGCCTTGCGCAGCTCGTTCTCGTAAATCCCGCCCGTTCCGCCGTTCCAGTAGGCGTGGTGACTCTGGCCTTTCCACAGCTCGTTCTGCGCGGCCTTCTTCTTGTACTTGTCCCCCCGCACCTGGCTCACCAGCACGTGCGTGTTCATCATTTTCGCATACATCAGCCACGCCTCGGGGTAGCGGCTGAGGAAATCCCTGAAATGACCGCCGACGAGGAACCTGCGGTTCCCCCAGGACCGGTCGGCGTGCTCCCGGGCGCTCTCGAAAGCCTCGCGCCGAGCCGGGGGAAGAGCCAGGCGCATGATGTCGAGGGAAGAGCTGGAGGGAATAAAAAGCCGTCGGGCCGGCGGGTTGTCCCTCAAGTACTGCCCGGGTGTCGTTGCTTCCAACCAGGCCGCATTCTCCTCTGAGAGCCGGATGAAACTCTCGAGCCATCCGTTCTGGAGCAGACGGGACGCCGCGGCCGCTCCATCGTCCATGAGAATCGCGATTGGCGCCACCGGGGGAGGATTTGGCCCCGCGCCGCCGGGCAAGCCGCCACCTGGCAAAGCGCGCAGGAAAGCGATAGCTGCCGAGGCCTCCGCCCGGGCCGCGAGCTCGGACATGCGCTCCGAGACAGGGAGGATCGTGATGATCTTCCCCTGGTCCTCCGTGATGAAGGGCATGAAAAGGTCTTCCTCATTCACGCCGGCGATCGCGAACTGGCGGTCGTCGACAAACGTGTAATCCATGCCGCTCGCGCTGAGCACGGACGCCAGGGACTGCTCCCACACCTTTTCCACGATCCAGCAGCCACGCGGCCGTGTCTCGAAACGGACACGCAGCCACGTGGTCATTTTCTCCAGTTGTCCCAGCTTGTCGTTTGTCGGAATGAGCGGAAGGATTGGATCATAGTAGCCGCCGCCGAGAATCTCGACCTGGCCCCGGCCCACCATTTCGCCAAGCAGCGTGAGGAACTCCGGGTGCGATTCCTCCAGCCACTCCATCAGGATCCCGCTGTAATGCAGGGTCACCGGAAATCCCGGGTACCGGTAGAGCACCGCCAGGAACGGCTTCAGCGAGTCCTGGTAGAGCCGCTCGGCAGCCTCCTCATTGCGGCCGAGGGGCAGGTGGTTGTGAGTCCCGATGATGACATGCGTCTTGCCCATTCCCAATGCACCTACCCGCCCAGAACGCGCGCGAGAAATGCCCTGTCGAACGCCATGAACGCGTACGCCATGAGCCCCGCGGTGATGAGCTGGAGAGGGAAGCCCTTCAAAGCGCGTGGAACGGGCTCGACTTCCAGCCGTTCGCGGATCGCCGTCATCATGGCGGTCACGAGGAAGTACCCCGCGCCGGCAGCCAGCCCTGCCACCAGGCTCTCAGGTGCCGAATACTCGCCCCGGGTTGCGATGAGCACCAGGCCAAGCCCGGCGGTATTGATGCCGATCTCGGGGATAGAGACTCCCGTCACTCGCAGGAAGGAAGGCAGAAAGCGTCCGTTGAACGCTTGCAGCGCGAGCGCAAGGCTCGCCACGAGAAACACGAAGGCCGGCGTTCGCAGGAGCGTGAATCCCAGCGGGACGAGCACCTGCGAGTCCAGCGCCCACCCGCCCACGGCCGAACCGGCCATGAGCACTGCCATGAATCCTCCGACACCTGCCGCCGCCCGCATGCCTCCGCGTGCGCCGGCTGCCGGCCACACGCCGAGGAGCCGCGAGAGGATCACATTGTCGACGAGGGCGAAAGTCAGGATGATGGCCGCCCAGCTCATTGCGCCGCCTCCCCGCCCGCGGGATTCGCCGCCGCGCGCCGCGAGATTGCCCGGGAGACGGCCACGAGGTAGCCCAGGCACAGCAGGCCTCCGCCGGCAAAACCCAGGGCTCGAAGCGGCTGCTCGACGAGCATCGGTATCACAATGGTGCCCCCGAAGCCGCCCAAAGCAAAGAGGGTGATCGTGCCCGCTCCCAGCGCCTCCCGCACCAGCGCTATCGCCACAAGGGATGCGGCGAACCCGATTCCTCGCCCGAGCAGCCCGACGACGGTCCGGCGCGTCGGCAGGTTGTGGGTGCCCGGCATCCCCCTGCCCAGCACAAGGCAGTTCACGGCAATGAGGGGAGCATAAATGCCGAGGGCCGCGCTGGCTGCAGGTGCAAGGGCCAGCAGGCCCGCTTCGAAGGAGGCGGTGAGAAAGGACGTGACGACCAGTGCTCGCATCCAGCGAGCGGCTGGGCTGCCGCGGTCAAAGGAGTGTCGTGCCTCATTCCCGGAGCTTTCCCGGGAGAGGAGCTCCATGGCGAGACCCGACAGGAGGAGAACGAGCATCACTCCCGCGGACATCCAGAGCGCATCGATGACACGGACGGAAACGGCAATGGCCGGGCACAGGCCGAGAAACAGCAGGGCAGGAGGGTCTTCTGATTTCATGCGGCCCCTCCCTGGGTTCCCGTCACCCTGCGAGATGTCCACCTGTCCAGAAGAGGGGCCGCGCAGTTGCCCAGGACGATCGATGCGGCGACCCCGTCGCCCAGGGAACCGAAGAAACGCAGGAAAAATGTCAGGGTTCCCAGCCCGATCCCGAAGATGCATTTGCCCTTGTTCGTCATTGGCGAGGTAACGGGATCGGGGGCGACGAAGAATGCCCCGAGAACGAGGCTGCCCGAAAAGAGATGGAAACCGGGGCCACCGGCAAACCACCCATTGCCAGACCCAAGGCCACCGAAGACCGCGGCCAGTATGGCGAATGTTCCCAGGTACATAACAGGGAGATGCCATCGAATGATGCCCCGGAAAAGCAGAAACCATGCACCCAGCATCAGCAGGGGCACGGACACGATGCCGATGCCGCCGGCAACGTGTCCGATCAGCACATCGAAGGTCCCCGGCGGAAGGGAGATTCCCATGGGCGAGAAAACGTGGGTATTGATCCAGCCCAGGACCTGGGAATCGAGATCACTGAACGTGAACCCGGAGCTGGAAAGGATGGCTAGGGGAGTGGTCTCCTTTGCGCCAGGCCCGGCCATGGCTGCACGCAGTGCCTCCAAGGGAGGCATCACCGCACCCTGCACGGCGCCGCCTTTTGGAGCGATCCATTGCGACATGGGCCCGGGCCATGAAAGAAGTGCGAACACCACCCCCCCCATCGCGGGGTTCATCCAGTTTCTTCCCAGGCCGCCGAAGCTCTGCTTGACAACCAGGATGGCGAAAGCGGAGGCAGCTGCCGGTACGCAGGCGGGCGCACCGGCGGGCATGAGCAGACCGACAATGAATCCCGTCAGGAAGGCGCTTCCGTCGCGCAGGGTGAATCGTCCGAAGGGCAGGGTCGAAGCAAGCTCGGCAAGAATCGCCGCCGCGATGGAGACCGCGAGCACGATCAGCGCGGGAGTCCCGAAGAGAAACACACCCCATCCCGCCGCGGGCAGAAGACAGAGGCCGACCAGCCACGTCATCCGCGCCGTTGACATCCGTACGCCCAGATGTGGAGCCGGCATGAGCGAGAAGGCGATACGACCGGTCCGGCCTTCGGTGTCAGGCATCGGATCCCCGGAGAGCGTGTTTCCCCTGGCGCAGCACGGCGACAAGCGGGATGCGGGAGGGGCAGGAATAGGCGCAGCAACCGCATTCCGTGCAGCTCGAAAGTCCTTCCCGCTCCGCCGCGGCCGCTGCTCCAATGCGGACAAGCTTGAAGAGCCGCGTCGGCACCAGATTCCACGGGCAGGCTTCGATGCAGCTCCCGCAGCGGATGCACGGGAGCTCCGCGTGCGGACGGGCAGCCAGGCCCTCAAACGCGACAATGCCGGAGGTCACTTTTGTCACCGGCAAGTCGAGCGAATCGACGCTGACCCCGCGCATCGGGCCCCCCATGACTATTTTCGCTGCCCCCGATGAGAGACCACCACACTCCTCCAGGAGATCCCGGACGCCCATGCCGAACCTGACCTTGAGATTCCGGGGATGGGACACCGGAGAGCCGGTGACCGTCAGCACCCGCTCGATGAGGGGCTTGTCCAGAATCACTGCTTCAAAGATGGCGTACAGGGTGGCCACGTTCAATACCGTGGCGGACTGCTCGCCGGCGGGGGATCGGCTGCCGAGCGCCGCCAGCACGAGCTGCTCGTGCCCGTGCGGGTACCGGGAGGGAAGCACCGCCACATCGGCCTTGATCCCCTTCTGCCGGACGAGACGCTCGAACTCAGGCACCAGGTCCTCCGATTGCTCTCCAAGGGCGATGACTGTACGCGCCGGTGTGAGGAGCGCCTGGCAGATGCGCAGACCCTCCATGATATCGGAGGGCTTCTCGCGGAGAAGCGCGTCGTCGGCGCAGATCGAAGGTTCCGATTCGACACCGTTGGCCACGAAAATCGACGAGGCGCTGCCGGGGGGGATGGCGAGCTTCAGATGGGTCGGGATGGATCCGCCGCCCAGCCCGACCACGCCGGCTCGCCTGATCCGCTCCAGAAGGTCGAGCCGCGAAAGGCTTTCCCACTCCCTCCGCGAACGGGGCTTTCCCGAGGTCTCAAATTCCCCCCCCAGCTCGATGGCCACGGCTGTGCAGACCTCTCCCGTGGGAAGACAATGCTCACCCACCTCGACCACGATCCCCGGGATCGTTGCATGCACATTGGCGGAACGCGATCCGTCTGCGTTGCCGATGAGCATCCCTTCCTTCACCCGATCCCCGGGCTTCACGAGGCAGAGAGCAGGCTTTCCGGAATGCTGGAGGAGTGGAATCAGCGCGCGGGAAGGAACCGCGGCATTGGTGATTCCCGAATCGCGGGGAACAAGTGTCTCTGCCGGCGGGTCAACCCCGCCCCTCGGGAGTTTCGTTGGGTACGTCATGGGACCTGGTCTCGCCGTGCTGTGCCATTTAAGCGCAGAAGAACGCCCTTCATCAAGGGTGCCGCCCGCCGGTCCCACGCGAACCACGTTGAGAAGACGAACATCACGAGCACGGCGACGGGAAGCTCCCTCAACAGTGTCCTCAGCTGGCCGCGAACAGCGACCGCCATGGCCCTGCGCTGGGTCACAAGCATCCGCTCGATGCTCCCCGGGAGGGAGCGGAGGAGGAACGCGCCGAGCCACGCGGAATCGAACACCTTCACCCTTCTCATTCCCGGCACGATCGTTGCGGACCTCGGGTTCATCGAGTATTCCCGGACATACACCCTCTCGTCGCGGCCAGGCAGCCCCCACGGCCGGCCGAAGGCAAGTGTTTCCTGGAACGCTTCGTGCGTGACGAGGTCTGACACGTCCGGAAGTCGCTGAGCCCTGTTCTGCCGGCCGAGTCGGGACAGGGACTCCCAGGAGAAGTCCCGCGCGCCGAGAACGGGAAGCGGCGTTGGCACCGGGGTGCTCCGGAGGAAGCCGATCGCGGCGACAATCAGAACCGCGACAGCGGCGACGAGAAAACCGGCCGGGCCCGGGCGGGAAGGATCTGCCGCGGGCCTGACGATTGGCACGGGGTCAAATTTCTTTCGTCGTCGACGAGGGCGCCGGGCCCGGCCCCAGAACAGGGCGAGTGCGACGACCAGGAGAACGGATGCCGTCAGAGACCCCGCGCAGGAGATGAGCGCCGCGGCGGAGAAGCCGCTGGCGGGGAGGAGCAGAACGAGGCCCCCGCCGGCCGCGGCGAGGAATCTCACAAGTGGATCCCGCGCCTCCCGCAGGAGCTTCTCGTCCCAGCCATGGAGAACGATGAAGACCTCCACCGCGGGGAACCACGCCGCGAGCAGAAGAAGGGAGAGGGCGAGCCTCGCGACGCCTCCCGGAAGCAGAAAGGGAATCCAGAGCAGAGCCCCCGCACCGGAAAGCAGCAGCGGGAGGCGCCCTTCCTTTCGAAAGGGGTATGCAAGCATTACGGCCAGCACGAGCAGGCCGGCCGCTGAAACCAGGAACTCGGCCGGGTCGAACTCTGCCAGCTTCCAGGCGCCGTGCCGGGGCAGTCCCAGAATGGCCGCGATCCTCATGTAGTCCACCACGGCGGCGCGCCGCGCGGGTATGTAGGCAAAGCTCCACCCGCCGCCCCGGCCCGCGCGCTGCATCACGGAGGCGGATTCAGTGGACGCCCGAAAGTAGCCCGGCAGAGCGTCCATCACCCGGTCATGCCGCGGATCACTGCGATCGATTCTCGCGTCCATCCGGTCAACGGGGACGTTCTCAACCCCGGTGAAATTCCAGAAGCTGACTGGAGCCGTGAGCTCGCTCACCACGCCGGGACCCAGCGCGCTCACGACGCGTCCGAGGGCCCCGGGGGGCGCGACGTCCTCCCGGATCAGGAGTGTCTCGTAGCCGCGCCACACGCGGGTGGGTCGATCCGAGAGCCCCGGCAGGCTCGTCACCCACACGGAGGCCAGAGCCATGGCAAGTGCCACGCCCGCCTTCACCGAGGCGCGGGGCTGAACCTCGCGCGTCGTTTTCTTCCGCTTCATCAAAGCGTGCAGAACGCGACCGCGATGAAGAACCCGAGAAGCGATCCGACAAACACCTCGGAGACGGTGTGACCGACGATCTCCTTCACCGGCCTGCTGCGCAGAGGAAATCGCGGGGAGAGATCGCGGATGAGCTGATTGATGACCTTCGCCTGGGCACCCGCTGCGCGCCGCACACCCAGCGCATCACGGAACGTGAGAATTGCGTAGAAGAGGGTGACGATGAACAGGGTCGAGTCGGGACCTTCGACGAATCCCGCGGATGTGGCAAGGGCAACCACGACGGCGGAATGGCTGCTGGGCATGCCGCCCGTCGCCCAGAAGAGATTCACCAGGATTTCCCGTGCCGTCCGGGGTCTGCTGCGGGCAAGCATGATGAAGGACTTGAGGATCTGGGCGAGAAACCAGCTCGAAAGCGCTGAGAGAAAGACCGGATTCTCCAAAACCCTGGTCAGCAGGTCGACGGTCCGCGGGAAGAGCATCGGCAGAGTGTCCCGTGGTGCCTTTCGATTGTCAAGGCGCGGACGGAACCGCCGCTCTCATCTGCGACTCGGAGCAGGATTTCGCGCGCGAAAATCCAAAAGCTTGACACCTCCGGGCATCGTTACTACTATCGCTGCCAGATGCCACACGCCAAGAGTGAAGCCGTCCAGGAATGGAAACATGCCGGGGCGTCCACGGCCAGCATGTACGGGAATTTCTTTTTCTGGCTCTTCCGCGAACCATTCCCCATACGGCAGCTCGGCCAGCAGATCGTGCGGGTGATGCTGGAAGGTTTCGGCATCCTCGCCGTTGCCGGTGTCGTGGAGGGAGCCATGTTCGCATGGCTCGCCGGCTGGTACGGAACGAAATTCAGCGTCATCAACTGGGCCGGGGCGGCGAGCATCTACCTCCTGCTCTCCGCCGCGACCACCCTCTTCGGCGCCATGATGTTCGCCGCGAAAATAGGCACCGCCTTCACCGTGGAGATCGGCTCCATGCAGATGAGCGGCCAGCTTGACGCGCTTCGACTCATGGCGGTGGAGCCAACCCAGTACATCGTCATCCCTCGCGTGCTGGCCTCCATCCTTTCGCTGCCCATCCTGAAGGCCATCAGCGACTTCTGCGCCATCGGGGCCGCCATACTGCTCGCGCGGCTGTGGTTCGACATCTCGGTGCCGGTGTTCCTCCAGCATGCCTTGCTCGTGCTGAAGCCCACGATCCTCACCACATCGTACATCAGGTGCGCCCTGCACGCCTTCTTCATCTCGATCAATGCCTGCGGTCTCGGCTTCCACTTCCAGGGCGGCGCGATCGAGCT
>PMZS01000210.1 GCA_003170115.1 Spirochaetaceae bacterium | reverse complement strand
CCCAGCCCCCTACCCCCGAGAGCGTCGTCTTTGAAGCTCTTCCCGTGCCCGAGAGACTTGTCAGGGTCGCGGGCAGGTTCCTGGAAGAGGCGCCGCCCCCGCGGGGATTCCGGCTGCGGGAAGAGCGCATCAAGACAGAGAAAAAGGTGCTGAAAAAAGCCGCGCTTCCCTTTCTCCCCGCGCGGGAGCAGATCGAAGTGGTTGTGGAAAAGCGCACCGTCCGGGAAGATGTCGTCATAGATCCGAACCTGAGCGGAACGGGCTACGTCACTCGGGGCAGCGTCGTTGCACGGGTCCGGCCCGGCACGCAGGGCAAGGAAGGCAAGAGCGTCTTCGGCCGGCTCGTCCAGGCCCCCCGGCCCGAGCAGGCGGGCTTTCTCTTTCTTCAGGGAGTCACGAGGTCCGGCGGGGACGTGAAGGCGGACGTGACCGGGTTCCTCCGCAGGGGCGTGAACTGGTGCGACGTGGTCCCTTTCCGCGATCATTCCATCACCGTCACCGTTTCCCGCGACGGNNGATCGAGTCGATGATGCAGGACGCGATCCTGCGCGGCGCGCCGCTCGCCGCCGCCCCGCTTTCTCCTGCCGTGAACGGCGTCGCCGTGGTAACCGTGTCCGCCGACAAGCTGAAGGCTGTCCTGTTCCTGCGGAAGGGCAGGGGAGGGGGGACCCCGCTGACCCCCGCCGCGGTGAGCGAGGCCATCCGTGCCAGCAAGGTGAAGGGCTTCGATCCGGTTGCCGTGCGCAAAGACCTGCTTGCCTTCTTTGCCGGTACCGCCGCGGAGCTGGCCGACTATGTCCTGGTCTCCGGCCGTGCCGCGAAACCGGGCTCGGAGCCGAAGGTGGAGTGGCGCGCGCTGTTCCTGCCGGCCCAGGAGGCGGCCGCCATCAGGGCGACGGCGGCCGCCCGTCCAGAGGCGCTGAAATCCCTGGCCTCTCTTGCCGCCTTCCCCCTCGCACGAGTCGAGGCTGTCGCGCGGATGAAGAAGGACGGAGAGGTCCTTCGCATCTCACCTTCCCTGGGCGGGCAGCCGGGGGTAGACGCGTTCGGCGCCGCGATCAGCCCCTTGAGATCCGGGGCCGCGGTGGTCCGGCTTTTCGAGGG
Organism: Spirochaetaceae bacterium; assembly: GCA_003170115.1. Classification (GTDB taxonomy): domain Bacteria; phylum Spirochaetota; class Spirochaetia; order SZUA-6; family Fen-1364; genus Fen-1364. The sequence continues at coordinate 8,778 of PMZS01000210.1, read as the reverse complement.
CGTGGCGATGCGCAAGGACGTCGTCGTGGCCACCGAACCCGGGATCCTGGAAAAGGGAAGCGACGGCATGGTCATCCTCCTGAGGGTCAGGCCCCACCGGGACGCCGAGATGCAGGTGACCCTCGCTCCCGACCGCATGAAGGCATCCGTCTCCTTCTTCCCGCCGGAGGGAGACGGGGCGCGGATATCCCCCGAGGACGCGCGTGCCCGCATCCGGCAGGCCGGCGTGCAGAAGGGCATCGACGAGCAGAAGGTGCTCGTTCTCATGGACAGGCTCATCCGGGGCGAAGGCTTTCTCGATCAGCCCATTGCGGAGGGCCGGCCGCCGCGGATGGACGCGCAGAAGAGGATCGAGTTCCACGTGCACATTGCCACCGGACAGGCCCTGGCCCTCCGCAAGGACGGCCGCGCCGATTTCCGCATCCAGGACCGGATCAGCAGAATCCGCAAAGGCGAGCTGGTGGCCACCGTGCGGCCGCGGGACCCTCTCGCGGAGGACGGCTGGGACGTGACAGGGAAGACTCTCACGGTTCCCGCCGAGGCGCAGGAGACCCTGAAGGCAGGCCGCGGGATCCGCGAGGAGCTCCGGCCGGACGGGAGCATCCGGTTCACCTCGGACAGCGCGGGAGAGCTCGTGCGGGACGGCGGTGTGCTTTCCGTGACGGAGGCCCACACCGTGGAGGGTGATGTCTCCATGGCCACGGGCAACATCAAGTTCCCCGGCATTGTGAGAATCGGCGGATCCGTGCGTTCGGGGTTCACCGTGATGGCGGAGGGGATTCTCGAAGTCGGCGCGGCGGTGGAGGCGGCCCTGCTCTCCGCGGACGGCAGCATCACGGTGGGGCAGGGAATCAAGGGAGAGGGGAAAGCGGTCCTGAGATCCAAGAGGGACATCGAGGGCCAGTTCGCCGAGCGGGCGGTCCTCCTCGCCATCGGGGATGTGCACTTGCACGGCGCGTGCGTCCGCTGCCAGGTGAAGTGCAACGGGAGGCTGAAGCTGGACACGGAAAAGGGCACCCTCGTGGCCGGCGAGGTGCGGGCCAGCCGCGGCGTGGAGGCGCAGAACATCGGCTCCCCGAGCGGCGTGCGCACTGTCGTCTCCTTCGGCCAGGATTTCCTCGTAAAAGACCAGATCGAGCGGGAAGAGCGTGAAGTCGCGGCACTCACGAAGAGGGTCGCCGACCTGGACACCGAGATGTTCGTTCTTGAGAAGCGTGCCTCCGAGTCCGTGGCGGCGGCCGGCGCGACGGTCGGCGTGGCTCCCGCGCAGTCCCAGGCCGCCACGATGCTCTCGCGCGCGCGAGTGCAGAAAGTCCAGGCCTTGAAGCTCATTGAACAGCGCAAGATGCGCCTCATCACGCTGCGCGACAGGTACGACGAGCACGTGCCCTCCGAGGTTGTCGTGCGGGGTACCCTTTACCCCGGGGTCATTCTCGAGAGTCACGGTCGACGCTACGAGACGCGTACAGAGAAAAAGATGATCAGTCTCCGCTTCGATCCGGCGCAGGGCAGGATCGTGGAAAAGCTGTAAGGTAGAGCTCGGAAGGAGATCCGCATGCTGTCGTATATTCCATACCCCTCGTGGATCCGGCCCGAAATCATCCCCGGGCTGCCCGTCAGGTGGTACGGTTTCATGTACCTGGTTGCCTTTGCCATCACGTACCTGCTTTTCATGTGGCAGCTGAGGAGAAGAGACGGACAGCCCGGTGAACCGACGAGCGCGGCGGAGAGGGATGCGGTGCTCGACATGTTCTTCTGGGCGATCATCGGACTTCTGGTGGGCGCGCGCGCATTCGCCGTCACCATCTACGATCCCAGCGGGTACTACTTCCAGCATCCCCTGCAGATCATCCTTCCTTTTGCCGTGGTGGACGGCAGGGTGCATCTCACCGGTATCGCCGGCATGTCATACCACGGCGGAGTCCTGGGCGCCACCATCGCGATCCTCACGTACTTGAAGGTGAAAAAACTCGACATGCTGGGCTGGGGGGACATGCTCGTTTCAGGGATCCCGCTGGGGTACACCTTCGGGCGGCTGGGCAACTTCATCAACGGCGAGCTGTACGGAAGGATCACGACCGCGCCCTGGGGGATGATTTTCCCGAACGCGGAGAGCTTCCCCGCCAACCAGCAATGGGTGAAGGACTACGCTGGCTCCGTCGGACTCCCCGTCCCCGCATCGGGCCTCGTGAACCTCCCCCGGCATCCCTCGCAGCTGTACGAGGCCTTCTTCGAAGGCCTGGTCCTCTGGCTGATCCTGTGGTTCATCGTGCGGAAGCGCAGGCCCTACAAGGGGTTTTCCGTCGCCTGCTACATGCTCGGGTACGGTGTCATCCGCTTCTTCATCGAGTACGTGCGCCAGCCGGACAAGGGTCTGGGATTCGGCGGCTACGGCTACCCGATCACGCTGGTGAAGCTGGACAACTTCTCCTCGCAATTCACCTGGTTCAATTTCACCACGGGACAGATCCTGAACGTCCTCCTCATCGCGGCAGCACTTATCCTGATGGCGGTGCTCTCCGCGCGGCAGCGAGCCACGATTGCCGTCCCCGAGACGCCGCACCCCACCGGGCGAAAGCTTCGAAAGAAGGTGAAATAGGCACGCTCGGTTCCGTCATACCGGGCGTTGTGCCTCCGCAGGCTTTTTTGATATTATTGAGGAAATGGAGCGCATCTACCTCGACAACAATGCCACGACTATTCTCGATCCACGCGTGAAGGAGGCGATGGAGCCGTTCTGGTGCCAGCTCTACGGCAACCCGAACTCGCTGCACACCTTCGGCACGGAAGTGCATCCCTACATGCGTCTCGCCTTCGACAGGCTGTATGCGGGAATCCATGCCCGGGACACCGACGACATCCTTGTGACAAGCTGCGCGACAGAATCGAACAACACGGTCCTTCAATCCATCTGGTACGAGCTGATCCGCACGGGGCGGAAAACGGAGATCGTCACCACCCAGGTGGAGCACCCCGCGGTGAGCAATACCTGCAGATTTCTCCAGGGCCTTGGCGCGAAAATCACGTTCCTCCCCGTGAACGCGGAGGGAATTGTCGATGCCGACATTCTGCGGGAGCACATTCACCCCGACCGGACGGCGCTGGTCTCCATCATGTGGGCAAACAATGAGACGGGCCTGATCTTCCCAGTCAGGGAACTTGCGGCCCTCTGCCGCGAGAAGGGGATTCTCTTCCATACGGACGCCGTCCAGGCAATCGGCAAACTTCCCGTCGACGTGCAGGACGTGCCGGTGGACTTCCTCAGTTTCAGCGCGCACAAATTCCACGGGCCAAAGGGCGTCGGGGGCCTGTACGTGCGCCACGGGGTCACGCTTTCCCCTCTCCTGCACGGCGGGGAGCAGATGGGCGGGCGCCGCGGCGGCACGGTGAACGTGGCTTTCCTCATCGCCATGGGACTTGCCATGCAGCTCGCCGTGGATGGTCTCTCCCACGAAAGCACCGAAGTGCGCCGCCTGCGCGACAGGCTGGAGGACGCCCTTTCGTCAATAGAGGGAATCACCATCATCGGCAGACGCGAGCTGCGCGTGCCGAACACCATCCTGATGAGCGTGAAGGGGGTGGAAGGCGAGGCGATGATCTGGGAGCTCAATCGTCAGGGCGTCGCCGCATCCACCGGCAGCGCGTGCGCCTCGGAGTCACTGGAACCGAACCCGACCTTTGTCGCAATGTGCATCGATACGGAGCTGGCGCACACGGGCGTGCGCCTCTCGCTGTCCCGGTTCACGACGGACGGGGAGATAGACGCCGCGATTGCCGCCCTGCGCGCGGGGATTGCGCGGTTGCGGACCATCTCGCCCAGCGCCGTGCGCTGAAACATGCGACCTCAAGGAGTACTCTCATGGCCAAGTCGGACCTGATCGGCGGAACTCTCTGGGAGAGCTATTCCCGGAAGGTGAACGACCGCATGCTCAATCCCCGGCATCTCGGGGAGATCACAGGGGAACAGGCAGAGGCGCTGGGAGCCCGGCTGGTGGTGGCCGATTGGGGGGCCGAGGTCTGCGGCGATGCCATCCGCGCGTTCTGGGCGGTGGATCCGAAGACGAACCGCATCCGGGACGCAAAGTTCAAGACCTTCGGGTGCGGCACGGCGATCGCTTCCAGCGACATGATGTGCGAAATGATCATCGGGAAAACGGTGGACGAGGCCATGAAGATCACGAACATCGACGTCGAACACGCCCTGCGCGACGATGATGCGACATCGGCCATTCCGCCTCAGAAGATGCATTGCAGCGTCATGGCATATGACGTCATCCGCAAGGCCGCCTCGGAATACAAGGGTGTCGACATGGATTCCCTGGAAGAAGAGGGAATTGTCTGCCAGTGCGCGCGGGTGAGCCTGCGCACCATCAGGGACGTGATCCGGATCAACGACCTGAAGACCGTGGAGGAGATCACGCATTACACGAAAGCCGGGGCTTTCTGCAAGTCGTGCATCCGGCCCGGCGGGCACGAGTCGCGCGCGCACTACTTGGTCGACATCCTCAAGGACGTCCGCTCCGAGATGGAGAGGGAGGCGTCCACAACAGGCCCGAAGCCCTTCGGCGAGCTGGGACTCATCCAGAAACACCGGGCTGTCGAGGAGGTGCTTGATGGAAAGGTCCGGCCCAACCTCCTTCGGGACGGCGGGAACCTCGAGGTGGTGGACATGAAGTCGGCGGACGGGGTCACGGAGGTCTACATAAAGTACCTCGGTGCCTGCAAAGGCTGCCCGAGCGCGACAGTGGGGACTCTGAGCTATATCGAGGATTTCCTGAAAGCGGAGCTGGATCCGGCCATCCGGGTCCTCCCCGTCTAGACCGAAGGGAGACAGGGGTGCTTCACGCGGTTCTGGCGGCTTACATCCTCTGTTTCGCCGGCGGAGTCACCCTCATCGTCGTCTCATTCTTTGCCTCACGGCGTCTTTCCCTGCCGGGTATCCGCGACTTCGCCCTGCTCTTCTCCGCCTCGACGCTGATCCTGGTCGCCGAGGCCTTGAAGACATACGAACAAGCCGTGGCCGCGGATTTCGGGTCCGGGCTGACGGTGAGCGGCATCGTGCTCGCCCTCTTCGGCAATGCCGGCATGACCTGGTACCTGCTCTCTCTTGCGCTGCAGGTGGTGCGCATCCCGTCTTCTTCCCGCGTGCGGATCCTCGTGGGGCTCCTGGCCCTTGCCGTGGGACTCCTGGGCGGGCTGAGGGAGGCGGCACCTCTTCTCTGGTCCACCACCGGGCCTGCCGCGGTTCTGTGGAACGTGGACTACCTCGCGCTCCTGGGGGTGCACGTTCCCGCGGCGGCGATCCTCCTCTCCGGGTTCAAGAGAATCGAAAACCAGTGGCTGCGTCCTCCCATCCGCAGCTTTCTCATTTTCCTCGGCGTGTTCGCGCCGCTCGCCGCGGCCCAGCTTGTGGTACAGGACATCCCGACATCCCCGAGCTTCCTGCGGGAATTTCCCCTCGAGCAGCTCTCCTACTACCTGGGATTCGTAATCATGGCGCTCTTCTACCTTGCACGGTACTTCATGCTGCCTTCCCGCAGCACAACGTTCGATCTTCCGGAGGGGTTCGTCAGAAGGTTCGGAATATCCCACCGGGAGAGCGATATCATCGAGATGATGGCAAGGGGATTCAGCAACAGCGCAATTGCGGAAAAGCTCTATATCTCAACGCTCACGGTGAAGAACCACGTTTATCACATCTATCAGAAGACTGGGGCTGGAAACAAAGTCCAGCTCCTCAATATGATAAACTCTTTAAAATGAGCCTTTTGGACTATTGCGCTCGGGTGTGTTTACGTTAGGATTTAATCAATCAAAAAGTTGTTGCGCCAGCAGGAAGGTAAGCAAAAAGTATTATAAAAAGTGATGTCCATCAAAAAAGTTGTTACTATGAAAATGCCGGGTATCTTCCTGCTGGCAATATTTAAAAAATCATCCCCTACCACCAGACCTTCGTAAGCGGTTTCCTGATGATGAGGGGCTTCAGGTATTCAATTGCCTTCTCGGCTCCGTCCTCGGGCGACATCACAGGGTCCTCGTGCTCGAAGGAGAGAATGTAGTCGTATCCGGTTGAGACGAGCGCGGTCATCACCCGTCTCCAGTTCACCTGGCCCCAACCCGGCACGCGGAATCGGAAACCGCGGTCGCGCCGGGTCCAGCTTCCCGTCGGGATGACCCCCGAGCGGTGGACCTCGTCCTCCTGCAGCTCGGCATCCTTTGCGTGGGCGTGAAAGATGCGACCGGCGAAGCTCTTGATGAAGATCACCGGGTCGATCAGCTGCCACACCAGATGCGAGGGATCGAAGTTGAAGCCAAACTCGGGCCTGTCGTCCAGGGCTGCCAGGGCGCTCTGCGCCGTCTCGATGTTGTAGGCTATTCCCGTGGGATGCACTTCCAGGCCCCACTTCACGCCGCATTTCCTGTACTCGTCAAGGATGGGGTTCCAGCGCTCCGCGAAGAGCGCGAAGCCCTGCTCGTAGAGCTTCTCGTTCGCCGGCGGGAAGATGTACCACTTGTCCCAGACGTGGGAACCGATGAGCCCGTTCACCACGGGCACCCCGAGCTCCCCGGCGGCCCGGGCGGCCATTTTCAGCTGCTCGACGCCATAGGCAATCTTCTGTTCCGGGCTCATGCCTGGTGCCCAGATGTCCGTGCTCGAATCATGGGGGCCCATTGAGAGCTGGCCCGCCACGCCGTGGTTCAAACCGGAAATGACGAGGCCGTTGTCCGCGAGCATCGTCTTCAGCGCCTTCCCTCCGCCCTTCAGGAGGTCCTGCAGGGACACGTGCCGGTTGCCTTCCCAGAGGGGTAGCTCAACGGCCTCATACCCGAGCCCGGCGACGTATTGTGCGACTTTTTCCAGCGGCCAGTCGCCGAACAGTGTCGTGAATATTCCAATCTTCATTTTGAACCCCTCGGGACGGTTGGGTCAGCGAGCTCTCGGATCCGGGCGACAGGGTCCCGGTCGAAATACCCCCCATGGTAGCACAGCACCGCCGTAATGGGGCAGGCGAGGAGGTTTTTCAGGGAGGCGATGGCCGCCGGCATGTCGGACGTCGCATTGAGGCTGGGGCCGGCCAGCTCTCCCTTCTCGACCCGGAGGGCATCCCCCGCGACGAGAAGGCCCTGCGATTTCACGAAGTAACAGACGTGCCCGGGGGTATGCCCCGGGGTGGCGATCACATCGATGCCGCCGTGAAAGGGAAGAAGCTCCCCGCCGTGCAGAACCCGCTTCACTTTCACCGTGGGCGGGGAGGACATCATGAGGCGTGCTTGGTGGCGCAGCTTCTCCGGCATCGCCTTCAGCCGGTCTTCCCACCGTCCGGGGTCCATCTTTACGAGGCGTTTCTCGCCCTCTATGTACGGCTTGTCCGCCGCATGCGCGGAAACCTCCGCGCCCGTGGCAGCCTGGAGCGCTTCCGCCGAGCCAATGTGATCGAGGTCCTGGTGCGTAAGGAAGATCCGGCGCACGTCCATCAACTTCAGTCCGAGGGCCGTCAGACCGCTTTCAATCACCGGCAGCTGCCCCGGAAAGCCGGCGTCGATGAGCGTGACCCCTTCGCGTCCCTCCCAGAGGACGACGGGGTGGATCGTGCTCTTCATGCCCATGAAGCTCATCGTAAGCTCGAGGGCTTCCGCACACTCTCCCAGTCTCACGCGGTCCCCTCCGGCAGGGCGGGATCGAGTGAGGCCAGGTCGAGCACGGCGGGGATCCTCGTCGGCTTTCCCCTGCCGTTCACGCAGACCCACGTGACCTCCGCATCGGCGAGCATGCGGGGGCCCGTCGCCTCTTCCCGGTACACTTTCTGGCTGAAAATGCCGCCCGTGATGCGTTTCTTCAAAGGCTCCGTGACCACCAGGAGGGGGTCTTCCATCCGGGCCTCACTCCTGTAGTCGATGCAGATCCGCACGACCACCAGGCCGAATCCCCGCTCTCGCAGCTCACGATAGGAAATCCCGGCCCCCCTGAGGAACGCGACGCGAGCGCTCTCGAGGTAGTTGAGGTAGACCGCATTGTTCACGTGGCCGTTGGCATCGCATTCGTAGCTCTGCACGGTCAGCCGGTGCTCGTGCCGCATCGTGAGCAATCCTACTGGCGGCGTGCCGCACGGTCAATCGATGGTATGGCACATTCCCGGCTCTGGACGCCGTGCCATTCTCCGTGACAGCATTGAACCCATGAGCGAGGAAGTCCGCTACCACATGTGCCGGCCCGACCAGGTCCGCGTCCGGCGCGAGCACTGTCCCGTGGCCTACATCCCGATCGGGACCATTGAATGGCATGGACCGCAGAACCCTCTGGGAGCGGACAGCCTTCAGGCGGAGGGGCTCGCGCTTCTGTGCGCGCAGAAGGGCGGGGGGCTCGTGTTCCCGCCTCTGTACTACGGTGAGAGCCGCAGCGAATCACTCATGGAGGCGAACGCCGAGGATCGGGATGAGATTGCGAAAGCCATGGGGTTGCCGGCGGACAACTTCGAGCCGGAGCGCCAGCCCTTCAGCCCGACCGAGCAGGTCCTCAACTACCAGAAGCTTCTCCTCCACATCCTGGCGGAAGCCGAGACGCTGGGATTCCGGCTCGGTGTGCTCGTGGCCGGCCATTACCCTCTCATCGATCATGCCCGGTCCGCCGTGCTTCTCTTCAACAAGAGGCGATACAGCAGGTACCACGGCATGCTCGCATGGGCCTGTGTGGACTACCTGATGGTGCGCGACACTCATCCTGATTCGGGGGACCACGCGGGGGGGTGGGAGACATCCCACATGCTCGCCCTCCATCCG
>PMZS01000140.1 GCA_003170115.1 Spirochaetaceae bacterium | reverse complement strand
CCGGTGATCATGTTCTTGATGTAGTCCGCGTGCCCCGGGCAGTCAATGTGAGCGTAGTGCCTCTTCTCCGACTGGTACTCCACGTGCCGTGTGTTGATGGTAATGCCCCGCGCCTTCTCCTCGGGAGCGTTGTCGATATCCTCATACTTCATCAGCTTGTCGCCGTACTTCTTCGCGCAGTACATGGTGATTGCCGCCGTGAGCGTCGTCTTGCCATGGTCAATGTGACCGATGGTGCCCACGTTGATATGAGGCTTTGACCTGACAAATTTCTCCTTCGCCATAGTGCTCCTCCTTGCACGCCGCGGTACCGCACCGCGGGTATTCCCGCGGATTTTCCGCGGATTCGGTGTCCTGACGCACGCTGCTCCCCGCGGACGTTTCACCGCCGCGGTTCTCTTCCTTTCGACCCGGGGCCTATTTCTTCTGCCCGCGGATCTTCTCGACCAGCTCTTCCTGGATCGATCGGGGGGTCTCTTGATAGTGGGAGAATTGCATGGTGTGTGACGCACGCCCCTTTGTCATGGAGCGCAGCGTCGTCACGTACCCGAACATGGAACGCAAGGGTACGAGGGCTTTCACCACCTTACTCCCAGGCCGATCTTCGATTCCCTCCACGTGGCCCATTCGTGCGCTGAAGTCCGAGATGACGTCCCCGAGATTCTCCTCGGGGGTCGCGCACTCCACGGCCATGATCGGTTCAAGGATAGTCGGTTTGGCTTTTGCACAGCCCGACTTGTATGCCATCGATGCCGCCACTTTGAAAGCCATCTCGCTGGAGTCCACGTCGTGCGAGGACCCGTCCAGCAGTGATGCGCGGAAGTCCACCATGGGGTAGCCGGCCAGAACGCCGTTCTCCATGGCCTCCCGTATTCCCTTCTCCACCGCGGGTATATATTCCCGCGGCACGCGGCCGCCGATGACCTTGTTTTCAAAGACGAACCCTGTCCCCGCGGGGAGAGACTCGAAGCCCATGACCACGTGGCCGTATGCCCCGTGACCACCGGTCTGCCTGATGAACTTGGCTTCCGTCTCGGAGCTGCCCTTGATGGTCTCCCTGTAGGCAACCTCGGGTCTCCCCACGTTCGCCGCCACGTTGAACTCGCGGAACATCCGTTCCACGAGGACCTCCAGGTGCAGCTCGCCCATTCCCCGGATGATGGTCTGCCCGGTCTCCTTGTCGAACTTCACCTTGAAGGTGGGGTCTTCCTCGGAGAGCTTGTGCAGGGCCGAGGAGAGCTTTTGCTCGTCGTCCCTGGTCTTCGGCTCGATGGAGACGGAGACAACCGGGTCCGGGAAAACCATTGACTCCAGGATCACCTGGTTCTCCTCATCGCAGAGCGTGTCCCCCGTCGTGGTCTTCTTCAGCCCCACGGCCGCGGCAATATCCCCGGAGTAGACCGTCTTGATCTCCTCCCTCTCGTTCGCGTGCATTCGGAGGATCCGCGTCACCCGCTCCCGGCGATCCGCCGTGGAGTTGTAGATGTACGACCCGGAGTTCAGCGTCCCCGAGTACACGCGGAAGAAGGTCAGCTTGCCCACGAAAGGATCGGTCATGATCTTGAAGGCCAGCGCCGCAAAAGGCTCGCTGTCCTCGTGCTTCCTCTGGATGTAGTCCCCCGTACTGGGCACCGTTCCCGTGGTGGGAGGGACATCTGCCGGCGACGGCAGGTAATCCACGACCGCGTCCAGGAGGCTCTGGATGCCCTTGTTCCTGAAGGCCGTCCCGCAGACGACGGGGAAGATCTTCCCCTGCACCGTCGCCGCGCGGATCGCCGTGCGCACCGCCTGCTCCGCGATCTCCGTGCCGTCGACGTACGCCTGCATCAGCGCATCGTCGGTCTCCGCCAGCTTCTCCACCATGTGCGCGCGTGCCGCATGGGCGCTCTCGATGAGCGCGGCGGGGATCTCGATTTCGCGGAACTGCGCGCCCAGGACATCTTCGTCCCAGATCATCGCCTTCATGCGGACCAGGTCCACCAGCCCGGAGAACTCCGCCTCCTTGCCGACGGGGATCTGGATGGGCACCGCGTTCGCCCCGAGCTTGCCGTGCATCTCCTGCACGACCTCGTCGAACCGGGCCCCGACCCTGTCCATCTTGTTGATGAACGCCACCCGGGGCACGTTGTAGCGGTTGGCCTGTTTCCAGACCGTCTCGCTCTGGGGTTCCACGCCTTCAACGGCGGAGAATACCCCTATTGCTCCGTCCAACACTCTCAAAGAACGTTCCACCTCGACTGTAAAGTCGACGTGTCCCGGCGTGTCGATTATATTGATCTGCACGCCGCGCCATTCACAGAAAGTCGCGGCCGCCGTAATGGTGATGCCGCGTTCCTTCTCGAGGTCCATCCAGTCCATCTTGGCTTCGCCGTCATGGACTTCGCCGATCTTGTGTGTCCTGCCGGTATAGTACAAAATTCTCTCTGTCGTCGTCGTCTTGCCGGCGTCAATATGGGCCATGATCCCAATATTGCGTATCGACGACAGGGGAAACCGCGATTCCACGTGACGGGCCCTCGAACCGCTTTACCAGCGGTAGTGGGCAAAAGCCTTATTCGCCTCCGCCATCTTATGGGTGTCTTCCTTTTTCTTTATCGCGGATCCCGTATTATTGAACGCATCGATCAGCTCCGCCGCGAGCTTTTCTCCCATGGAGCGGCCGTGGCGACTCCTGGAATACCCGATGATCCAGCGCATCGCCAGCGCATCGCGTCGTTCCTCGCGGATTTCCACCGGAACCTGAAGGGTCGCACCTCCCACCCTCCGGGACTTGACCTCGACAACAGGCTTCACGTTTTCAAGCGCCTTCTGGAACACCTCGACGGGCTCCTTGCCCGAGACCTTCTGCGAGATGATCTCCAAAGCACTGTACATGCTTCCGTAGGAGACGCTCTTCTTGCCCTGCTCCATCATTCGGGCGACGAATTTCCCGATTATGGGATTCTTGAACTTGGGATCGAGGATGACCCTCTTCTTCCGAATCAGCTGCCCTCTCGGCATCGCTCTTCCTTTTCTTCCCTCTGCGGTATTCCGCGGATTTTCTTCTCTACGCCTTCGGCCGCTTCGTGCCGTACTTCGACCGCGCCTTCTTGCGGTCCTCGACCCCCAGAGTGTCCTTGGCCCCTCGGATGATGTGATAACGAACGCCGGGGAGGTCCTTTACCCTGCCGCCCCTGATGAGCACAACCGAGTGCTCCTGGAGGTTATGGCCAATGCCGGGAATGTAAGCAGTGACATCAATGCCATTCGTGAGCCGTACGCGCGCGACCTTTCGCAGGGCCGAGTTCGGCTTCTTGGGCGTGACAGTCATCACGCGCGTGCACACCCCCCGCTTCTGGGGGCAATTCTGGAGGGCCGGGGCTTTCGTCTTCTTGCGAATTGCCTTCCTGCCCATCCGCACCAGCTGGTTGATCGTCGGCATAGACCGTTGTGCTCCCCCCGCAGCCACGGTAGTCCGTGGCATGTTCTTCTTCGTCACGGTATTCCGTGACGACCTGGTATCCTGTGCTGAGATTTTCGCCTGCGCGGACTCAGGACGCGCGAAAGAAGACGATAATCTTCAGCAAAAAAAAAGTCAACCCCCTCGGACAACCCTGTTTCGGGGCTTTCTCTGAGACCGCAGGTGCCAGTAAATCCCTTCCCTGTCGCGCCGAATGTCTCGTCCGGCGCTCCGATGGCCTCACCCCGCACCGCGCCGGGACGGCCGTGATCGGATCCCCTCCCAAATCAGGCTGCAGTATAGGAGTTTTCCCCCGGCGTGTCTACGGCACACCGCCGAGGTCGGCCTATCGGCCCAGCCCTGGGGCTCTCGCTGCCCGCTTCGCGGTCAGCTACCGCCTTCCGCACGGCTGCGCCGTGCTTCACCTCGGCCGACCTCGCCATCCCTGGCTGTGCTATTCCGCCGCCAGGATGCTCTCGGCGGTGGGCAACTGCGCCCTTTCCGCCTCCAGGAGCGCCTTCAGCTCGCGCTCCTTGCGCTTCTCTTCGATGATCCGGTTGATGGAGATGTCGAGGTCCTCCATGTTTTCGTCGTAGAGCTTGATCTCGCGATACTTCTTCATGCCTGTCCCCGCGGGGATCAGGTGGCCGATGATCACGTTCTCCTTCAGCCCGCGCAGATGATCGACGCTCCCCGAAATCGAAGCGTTCGTGAGCACCCGTGTCGTTTCCTGGAAGGAGGCGGCGGACAGCCAGGAGTCGATGTTCAAAGACACCCGGGTGATGCCCAGGAGGATCGGCCGTGCGACGGCGGGCTGGCCGCCTTCGCGCAGCGTCTTCCTGTTCTCATCATGGAACTTGAACCGGTCCACCTGCTGGCCGTAGATGAAGGGCGTATCGCCTACGTCGACGATCTCCACTTTCTTCATCATCTGGCGGATAATGACACCGATGTGCTTGTCATTGATGCGCACACCCTGCAGACGGTAGACCTCCTGGATCTCGTTCAGCAGGTAGCTGTGCAGCTCCGTCTCCCCGAGGATCTGAAGGATGTCATGCGGATCCTTCGGGCCGTCGCAGAGCATGTCCCCTGCGTTCACCTCGTCCGCCTCGCGGACCAGGAGGTGCTTTCCCATGGGTACCAGGTGTTTGAATTCACGTGTAAAGGGATCCGTGACCACGATGACGCGCTTGCCCTTCACGATGCCCTTGAATGAGACGCGGCCGCTCACTTTGGCGAGGACCGACGGGTTCTTCGGCTTGCGTGCCTCGAACAGCTCACCGACCCGCGGCAGACCACCGGTGATGTCGCTGGTCTTCACGCTCTCCCGCAGCAGCTTGGCGATGATGCGGCCCGCTTTCACCTTCTCCCCCTCGTCGACGTTGAGGTACGCGCTCCCGGGGAGGAAGTATGCGGCCAGCTCATTGCCCTTGTCGTCGTTGATGGTGATCCGGGGCTGGAGGGTTTCCAGCGTGTATTCGGTGATCTTCTTCTCGATCTTGCCGGTGTCCTCGTTCACCTCTTCCTTCAGGGTGGTGCCCAGCACAATGTCGTGGAACTTCAGGACGCCCGTTGCCTCGGCGATGATGGGCTCGCTGAAGGGATCGAAAAACGCGATGGTCTCCTCGCCGGGGACCACGTCGCCCTCCTTGGAGATGATCTCCGCGCCGTTCCTGATGTCGATAACCTGCGGCTGTGCGATGAGCAGCATCCTGCTGGGCATCAGCTTCACGTAGCAGATCTCCGAGGAGAAGATCGTCTCGCCCTTGCGCTGAATGACCGGCTCGGGCCCGTGCTTGAGCATTCTCTGCCCGTCCTTCACCAGCACCTTGTCGCCTTTCTGCAGCTCGTAGTTCGCGAGGATCCGGCGCACGGTGATGGTGCCCTTGCGCGTGAAGAGCATGTTCCCGTTGTCAACGGTGACCATGCTGCCCTGGACCTTCTCCACGAACACCGGGTACTTCAGGTAGATCCTGTTCTCCTCCGAGATCTTCGTCGCCGCGCCTCCAATGTGGAACGTCCTCATCGTGAGCTGGGTCCCCGGCTGTCCGATGGACTGCGCCGCGATGATCCCTACCGCCTCGCCGATCTCAATGGCCTTGTACGTGGCGAGGTTGCGGCCGTAGCAGAACCCGCAGACCCCGTACTTCGAGTCGCAGGTGAGGACGGAGCGGATGCGCACGCCCTCGATGCCGGCGTCTTCGATGGCCTGGGCGATCTCGTCGTCGATTTCCTGGTTCACGTCGACGATCAGCTCGCCGGTGATGGGGTGCTTTACCTTCTCCAGCGAGTGGCGCCCGGAGATGCGGTCACGCAGGTGCTCGACGATGTCCTCGCCGTCCTTGATCGCCCGTCTGTCGATGCCGTTGATCGTTCCGCAGTCCTCTTCCGAGATCACCACGTCCTGGGCGATGTCGACGAGGCGGCGCGTGAGGTATCCGGCATCGGCGGTCTTCAGCGCGGTGTCGGCCAGACCCTTGCGGGCGCCGTTGGTGGAGATGAAGAACTCGATGACCGAAAGCCCCTCCTTGAAGTTCGAGCGGATGGGCAGCTCGATGATGTCCCCCGAGGGCTTCGCCATGAGGCCTCGCATCCCGGCCAGCTGGCGGATCTGGCTCCTGCTGCCGCGCGCGCCCGAGTTGGCCATCATGTAGACAGGGTTGAACCCGTCGTGGTCCTGCTTCAGCTCGTCCATCAGCTCGTTGGTGATCAGCTCGTTGGTGGAGCTCCACACCTCGATGACGCGATTGTAGCGCTCTTCGTTGGTGATGTGGCCCTGGAGGTACTGGCGCTGGATCTCATCCACCTTTGAGTTGGCTTCCTTGATCAGGGCCTTCTTCGCGCCGGGGACCACGATGTCGTCCATGCCGATGGTGGCGCCGAACCGGGTGGCATACTTGAATCCGAGGTCCTTCACCGCGTCCAGCATCAACACCGTGATGGCGGGGCCCTTGTCCTTGTAGCACTTGGCGATGAGATTCAGGAGCTCTTTTTCCCCCATGGAGTAGTTGAGGAAGCCGAGGTCCCGGGGGATGTTGTCGTTCATGATCACGCGGCCGGGGGTGGTCTCCACCCAGACGCCATCCATCTTCACCTTCACGAGCGCCTGATAATCCACGCCGCGGGCGTCCACTGACAGGATGCACTCGTCGGGAGTGGAGAAATGCAGCCCCTCGCCGTGGGCGCCCTTGCGCTCCCGGGTGAGGTAGTTTATCCCGAGCACCATGTCCTGCGTGGGCACCGCGATGGGGTGGCCGCTGGCGGGGTTGAGGAGGTTCTTGGACGAGAGCAGGAGCGTCCAGCATTCCGTCTGAGCTTCCGGGGTCAGGGGGACGTGCACGGCCATCTGGTC
>PMZS01000156.1 GCA_003170115.1 Spirochaetaceae bacterium | reverse complement strand
TCTCAGTCCGACAAGCTCCTAGTGTCGCTATTTAACCAGATGTCGTATTGGATCCTCCTTGCGCGTCTTCCAACACCGCCGGATGCTCTACTCGAAAAGGGGCATCTATTCGCAATCCCAAGTCGCAAGGTCGTCGAGCTTACTCCAGGCCAAACGAGCTTTGCGCCAAGCTCGGAGAGTCCTTGACCGGCTTCGAATCCGCATATACCTTTGGTAACAGTCACAATGTATCTGGCGCTCCGCCCTGCAAAGAGGGCGTCATTGGTTGCGTTCAGGGAGCCTTAGCCTCTCTGTTGCCGCGCGGGCGATTTCCCCGGTCGCCTTACCGATGACCGCGCAAGCGGCGCAAGAAGTGGAGATGCCTCCTTAAGAGGAGCAATCACATGAGAATTTTCTCAGAGATCAGGAAAGAGACCGATGACTGGCTTTTCGACTATTGTGCGGACACGGACCCGAGTGGTGAGTTGCACAGCGCCGGCGCCATTCTTGTCGAATGCGAGATTGGCGATGTGCGTTGCGGCTCTGGGCTGCAAAATGCAAGGTATTGGGGCAAAGCATACTCCGCATCCAACACTCAGGCCGCGCTCAGGGTAGTTCAAGAACGCCTGGGGGCGATGAACTGGTCGCAGGTGAGTTCAATCTAAGCTACGCGAAAGGATCTCAAATGTTGAGCCACGGGTCCTTACGGGGGAGAGGCCCCGCGGCGAGTTTGTGGGCCTTCCTCCCGTCTTATCACGGGTGAGAGGTATCACTCAGTTCGAGAGGGATTCCCAGAGGCCCTGGCACTTCGCGCAAAGGATCACGCAATTCTGCAAAATATCGGGCATCCATGTGGTCTTGCTGCAGGCTTCCCAGCTCGGACCGAGGACGCCCCCGCGAGACGCTCGAACAGCGAAGAAGCGCAGCGGGGGCGTCGGTGCCTGGCACACGAGCTCAGTCAAGGGCGATCACTAAACGCGATCAGTCGGCGGACGGAGTTGTCTCCGGGAGCGGATTGGCCTCTTGGACTCTTATTTTGTTGCCCGCATCGGCCGCCAGGGCCTGCACGTTGATCAGGGGAAACATGACGCCAGGGAATCCCGCGTTCGCGAGCAGGGAGGTTACCCCAGGACGCAGATAAGGAAAAAGCAAAGCTGGAATTTGCAACCTAACCAGCTTCTCTTCCATCTCCTTTGAAAATGAATCCCCGATGACTCTGAAGTAGCCCGATATCCCGGCGCTTCCAACGGCAAGTCTGTTGTTCTCGCTCCTGTCTTCCGAAAAGAACAGTTGGAATTGGATGTCCATGCCACCTACATAGGTGTTGTCGGCCGCGATATGGATAGGGTTCCTAAGGGTCAAAGACATCTGGACCTGGTTTGGATTCAAGACCGCGTTGTAGGCGAGGCTCCTGGTATCCTTCGTGACCTCCAAGTGGAACGTGTCGATCTTGTAGGAAAGGAACTGAAACGCCGACTCTATGCCGCCTTCGCCCATTCCATTTCCTCGTCTTCAACCGCATCACCGGACGGTTGAATCTGCCATGAAGTGTAGGGTTGATTGACGAGAGCCCAGCTCTCACCGACGATCCATGTTGGCGGAAAAGGTGGCGCGATGATCACCATGCCAGTCGTGTCCCAAGTCCACTGACGTACAGAACCGGCCACGAACGTCACAGGTTGCCAAACAGACGGAACAAAAGTTCCGAGATCAATGTAGGTAGGGCTGCCGACATTGACCCCATGGACATAGTACTCGCCATGGTCGGTGCGCGCCCGAGCAGCGGCAACCTTCCCTTCGAACATTCCCGAGCCGACAAGGAGTTCGGCGACCGGTCCACCCGTATGCTCCAGTATCTCCTTCCGGAGTTGTGAGGGGTCCATCTGCCTCAGAGCTTGCAGGGCTACTCTCATGGCACGTTTTACCTGATCGGTATTCATTCACTCCGTCTCCTCAGAATCATACACTCTAAGAACGGCCGGCTTCCGAACACAGTAGCACCTTGGCGCGCCCAAAAGCTTTATCGAGTACTCCTGGCAGAACACCGGATCCGGGGGCGCGACCTCGGTCTCGTAGATGTCAATCGGATTGCCCAGCCTCCGCTCGGTTTCCTGAAGGTACCTCTCGTAAACGGCCGCTATTTGTTCCCGGTCGCTTTTGTCGATGTTTGCGATGTCCGCTATTTCATCGATCGCGTCTATCGCTTCCTGATCACACAAATCAATATAGTTGACAGTTGGGACGGTTGCAAGAGCATACAGTACCACCCCTCTAGAATCGGCATCGCGCGCGTAAAGCCTACCTCTGCTCGCTTGTTGGCGATACCAACCCTTGGCGAGCACCGTCCAGTTCCGGCACTTCTTCCAAAGATAGACAGCTTTGCTCCGCCGTACCTGATCCTTGCTAAGGGTGAATCCGTGCCTAGCGATTTCGGCGGCTCGGCTCCTGCTCGTTCCGTGCGAACCGTGATACTCGGTCATGGCCTCCGAAGCTGCCCTTCCCTCGCTCACCAGTCTATCTTACCCCGATTCACGAAACGACCGCAAGGAGACGTTCGGAAATCCACGCACTCCGGAATGGCAAGTAGAATGGTAAGTAAACTCATGCGTTCAACTTTCGGCCTTGCTCCCAAACTGCGAAAACAGCCCCTTTTGTGCGGGAAAACATATGAACACGGGGCGCTATGCGCGCCCCGTGTTCTAAGGAATAGCCCCTAGGGGAGAAAAAGCCAAAGCCGGCGCCGCATTCATCATCTGGGTCATTTACAGCATCTCGGCATACTGCCGCAGCCGCGATGGCGGGTCTGTTGAGGCGGCGTCCGAGCATTCAGAATCGAAGTACTCCGTATCGGGCAGGCTCCGGCGGCCCGAGCGCTGACAGCTCTGGGCAGGCGTGGACACGTCTCAGGACACGAGCGGCCAGAACTCGTCGATCGGTTCGCTTCGTGGTATTGACATTTTGTATGTATGCATTACCTTAAACCGTGGACTTCGAGTGGGATCCGCTCAAGGATCGCGAGAACCAGCAGAAGCACGGAGTGAGCTTCGCCGAAGCGGTGCGGGCTTGGCTGGATCCCCGGCGGGTCACGAGAGCAGATCGGAGGCACAGTAGCCGCCAGGAGCAGAGATACTTCCTGCTCGGTCAGGTCTCCGGTGGCGTGCTTACCGTTCGTTTCACTCGTAGGGGCGAGACCGTGAGGATTATTGGGGCGGGCTACTGGCGAGAAGGAAGGATGATCTATGAACAAGCGAATCGGTTCAGACGATAGGTACACGGATGCACCGCCGGAGATCGCGGAGGCGCTCGCCGCCTCAGAGCCGGTGGAGGACGACTTCCCCAGCCCCGAGGAGTTGACGCGACAGTTGGGCCGCACGATCACCATCCGTCTTGATCCGGCGGTCTATGAATGGTTCAAACGGCCGGGTCCCGGCTATCAGACCCGGATCAATGCCGTGCTGCGGTACTATGTTCGCACGCAGAGGGCCAAAGCGGGGCACCCGGAGCCCGGTCAGACCGTGTCATCTTCGAAGAACGGGCCTCCGGCGGCGCGCAAAGCAGCGCCACGAGAGCCATCATCAGCGTTGGCCCGCAGGCGAAGCCCCAAGGGCAAGGAGAACGGTGCCGTAAGAAAGGCTGCGAAGAAGACGAAGCGGACCGTCCGGAGGTAGCCGCCGGCTCCGTTGAAAACGCAGACGACAATCGCGCTCGATCAGGCCGACTCTATCATGCAAAACAAACAGGGCGCCCCGTGGTGAGGACGCCCTCGTAGTTCGTTAGCCCCTAGGGGAATCGAACCCCTCTTTTAAGATTGAGAATCTCATGTCCTAACCGATAGACGAAGGGGCCGCTCTCCCGCGCGGGGGATCTTCACCCGCGACCTGTCTTTTCCCGGGGAGGATTTGAACCCCCACAAAAAGATCCAGAGTCTTTTGTGCTACCGTTACACTACCGGGAACTGCGTACGGCTGATATGTAATGGAGCAGGCCCAAATTGTCAAGGCCCGCGCACCCTCGCACGTCTTACTTGCGGTTGTAGAGCCCGTGGATGTACACCGGCGTGTTTTCGACCCGCATGTGGCTGATCGTGCAGCGCCCTTCGAGGACCACCCCATCCTGGATGATGAGCTCTGGGGTCTTGATGTCGCCCAGGACGCGCGCCGTGGCGAGGAGCAGGATGCGCCGCGATGAGGTGATGTTGCCGATGATCACCCCTTCCACGACGACGCTCGTGGCGATGATGTTCGTCTTTACCCTGCCCTTGGGCCCGATCTGCAACTGGTCCACCAGGAGGGCCTGGCCTTCGAACCTGCCATCGATGCGGAGGCTGCCGCGTATCGCGAACCGTCCCTCGAAAAACGACTCTTCGCCGATCGTGGTGTTCGCCTCAATGTCTATCTGCACGATCGCTCTCCTGGCCTTCGATCTCGGGGATGTTCAGGTAGGTGAC
This sequence comes from Spirochaetaceae bacterium, assembly GCA_003170115.1. Taxonomy (GTDB): domain Bacteria; phylum Spirochaetota; class Spirochaetia; order SZUA-6; family Fen-1364; genus Fen-1364. The sequence continues at coordinate 8,570 of PMZS01000156.1, read as the reverse complement.
CGCCTCGGTTGCGAAATCCCGCAGGTCAACGAGTGCGCCTCCCACGGTGCGCCCCTGGAGAATGCGGACGCCTTCGATGGAGTCAAAGGAGATCACCCCGTTGCAGTTGAGGCACTTCACCATGTCTCCGTGCGCGTCCTCTATCAGCACGCTGCAGAAACGCACGACAGCGCGGAAAAAGCGGGCCGCTTCCGCCTGGATCAGGCGCGTGAGCTTCATGGCGCGCTTGCGGATTTCCAGCTCCATGTCGCGGCTCACCAGGCCGTCGGCCAGACGCTTGCCCTCCACGCGATAGGCTGAGATATTTCTCTGGATCGCCTGGAAGCTGTTATAAAACGCGTCGCGGTCCAGGGAGTACTTGAAATCCAGCTTCAGTTTCTTCTCGGTGAGGAGGGGCAGGAACTCTCTCTCGAAGTGCCGCGCGTACAAAGCGAGGTGGAACATCTCCTCCTGCGCTGCCGTCGGCGTGCCATCCCCTGCCGCAAATGACGGCACCGCGTCCCCGGAGGGGTCGGCGCTGTTCTTTGCCAGCAGCACCTTGAGCTGGGGGGCGTTGGCCAGCGGATCTTCCCCGTCCTCCACCTCCTCAAGGTCCTGCTCGCGGATGACGTTTACTGTCAGGATTTTTTCCCGGTAGCTGCTCAGCTCCTTCAGCTGCCGTTCGACTCTCTCCTTCTGGTCGGGGTCGGGCGTGGTGCGGTAGACGGTCTCGTACTGCCGTATGAGCTTGTTGAGGCGCCTCACCTCCTCTTCGGGAGTCATGCGGTGCAGTCTACCATTCGGTCCCGACAAAGAAAAGCCCTTGCGATCCTTCAGGTGGAAGGACCGCAAAGGCGCGGTGTGCGGGATGCGACTTTCTCACCAGCCGTCGGACATGTCGTCGGAGTCTCTCTTCGATTCTCCGAAGAGGTCGGTGACGGCGCGCATGTCGTCAAAATAGACATAGTACGTGCCGTACGAATCCAACGGGTCCGTCTCTATCTTCAGGCCCGTGATCTGGATGCCGCTGCGGTAGGTGTAATGGAACTCCGACTGCAAAATATTCGGAGGAATTGCTATGGTGAGCTTCTTCCAGCCGATGAAGTTCAGCGTCCCGATGGTGAGCTCCTGCTCCTGGCCGCGATAGTCGGTGAGCTGGAGTTTCAGGACGTGGTTGAAGTTCCGCCCGACGACCCAGACCGAAACAGTCTTCACAATTCCTTCCACGGCGATCGGGTTCAGGGGATGCACGGCGAACTCAGCCACTCCGCGGTGGAAGAAACTGACCTTCAAGCCAAGCACGTACTTGTCGTCTTCCTTGATCCCCAGGGCGGCCTCGTCCTGAACGGGCTGCTTCCCGAGGGGGGAGCCCGTGAGCCTCTTCACCTGCGCGACACCCATGTCCAGCGGCATCGCCGCATACCAGAACGCGGCGTCCTCAAACTTCTCCACGGAGACTTCCTTCAGGAGCTGCTGTGCCTGATCCTTCCCGATCTCGGAGGGCGTGGGCTCGCCGGCCACGACATTCTGCGCGAAAGCGGGCGTGCCGAAGAGAACGGCGAGGGCAAGCAGGGCGATCGTCAAACGTGTGTTCATCTTCGCGTCTCCTACTTGCTTCCCTGCTGCCAGAGGGTGTTGAGGGAGTCGGGATCGGCCAGATCCTCCCCGTCGAACCGCGTCTCAAAGAGATCGGTGATGACGTTGATCTCGTCAATGAAGAAATAGAAGTCGTCAACCTTTTCATCCGGGGCGGTCCAGACCACGAGCTTGGTCATCTCAAGGCCCGCGTACCGGGGGATGTACTGGCGAGCCTGGGGAATGGCGCCGGAAATGGTCGTGCTCAAGTCCTTCCAACCGGCGAAGAGGAGGGAGCCCATGTGCAGGACGTGATCGATCCCCCGGTAGTCCCGAAGATGAACGTCCAGGGTGTAGTTGTAGTTCGATCCCCACACCCACATGTCGATGGCCTTCACCCTTCCAGGGATGGGGACTCCACGGGGCTGGAGCTTGCCCGAGCTGTCCTTGGCTGCCGGAATGATCTCTATGAAATTGTACGACTTCCTGTCGAACTTCGCGTGCACGCCCAGCGAGAAAAGGGTTTTGCTGGTCTTGTTCCTCCCGTACAGCGCCTCCGGCCACGCGCGCACCAGCTGCATCTGGGGAAAGCCCTGGGTCGCAAATTTGCTTCCCTGAACGATCCAGTCGCCGGCGGTCGCCGGATCATCGAACGAGGCGAGATTCCTCGACGCAATCGTCTGCGTTGACTCATCTCCCATGGCGAGCGCAGCGGTGAGAAAAAGTGCCATGCCACACACCGTGCCGAGGAACGATCTCAAACCTGGCCTCATGCCCGTCTCCTTCTGCTCACACGAGAGATCCATGACGATTCAACAGAAATTATATTTCCAGCCACACCCGTTGTCAAATCTTTTTCCCGCTCACCAGGCTCACCCGCCCCTGCACGCGCCCGACACCCGCACGCAGCGCGGCCATCGCCTGCGTTATGCCGCCGGCCACATCCTCTTCGATTGACATCAGCACCTGTTCGGGGAATGCGCCCGACATCTGCCAGTCAGCAAAGACAGCCGAGCCGCCGGAGTCACGGAGCGCCTCGAGCCCCAAGGGATCGTCCTCACCGAGTCCAAAGAGGAAGATCTCCGCGCCGGCCTGCCTCATCTGGTCCACGGCTGCCCTTATGCCGGTCCGATCCGGGTGCGCCGCGAGGGTCCGCGACCCGGGTCGGCCCCCGTCCAGCGCCTCGGCCGCGCCGCGGGTGAACGCATCCACCTCCGCCGCCGAAAGGTCGGAGTCAACGCTCGTGAGCACGGCGATGCGCTGACCGAGATGGGAGATGTCGGCGGAGCCGAACCTGCCGCGAACCGACTCGCCCGCGGCGCGGCCGGCGTCACGGAAGGCTCCCGTCCTGTCGAAATTGAGGAACACCGCATTCGGCGGGAGGTCCCGATCAGGGGCCGGCACGTCAACCAGGACGAACCGTGTGCCGGGAAATTCCGGAACAAATGCCGCCCACTGGAAAGAGAGAAGCGGCCCGACGATCACGGACGCGTAGCGCCCGGAGGCGAGGTTTCCCGCAAGGATCGCGAGAGGATCCGTCCCCGCCGCGCCGACATCGATGCGCGGGAAATAGCCACGCATGAAGGCAGCGGCTGCCAGCGCGGTCCTGAGACGATTGCCCCCACCGATCGACGTCCAGAAGGGTGGCTCGAATGAAAAAAGGATGCGGCCATTCCCGCAGCCGGTGAGGAAGAGAGTGCACAGCACGGCAAGAATGGACACGCAGCGTCGCATCACTGATTGACAGGCTTTCATCAAAATCACCGGCTCTTGACAGATTATGACGATCCCCGGATAGTAGTCCAGATCACCCGCGTATCTGCAAGGAGATACCATGACTGGCTACAAGCAGCTCGGTCTCGTGAACACCCGGGCCATGTTCAAGAAGGCGATGGCGGGCAAGTATGCCATCCCCGCGTATAACTTCAACAACATGGAGCAGCTCCAGGCGATCATCCAGGGCTGCATCAACAGCCGGTCCCCGGTGATCCTCCAGGTGTCGAAAGGCGCGCGGAAGTACGCCAACCAGATCCTTCTGCAGTACATGGCCCAGGGGGCCATGGAGATGATCAAGGCGTCGGGAGTACCGGTCCCCGTCGCGCTTCATCTCGACCACGGCGACTCCTACGAACTGTGCGTCTCCTGTATCGAGAGCGGTTTCTCCTCCGTCATGATCGACGGCTCGGCGCATCCCTATGAAAAGAACGTGGAGCTCACGAAAAAGGTCGTAGAGTTCGCCCATCGCCACGACGTGACAGTGGAAGGAGAGCTGGGTGTGCTTGCCGGCATGGAGGACGAGGTCCACGCTGAGACCTCGCATTACACCAACCCGGACGACGTCGAGGATTTCGTCAAGAAGACCGGCGTGGACAGCCTGGCAATCTCCATCGGGACGTCTCACGGCGCGTTCAAGTTCAAGATCAAGCCGGGCGAGCCCATGCCGACCCTGCGGTTCGACATTCTGGAAGAAGTGGAACGCCGCATCCCCGGGTTCCCCATCGTGCTCCATGGCGCCTCGTCCGTCGTGAAAGAGTACGTGGACATGATCAACAGGTACGGCGGGAAGATGGAAGGCGCCGTCGGGATCCCCGAGGAGCAGCTTCGGAAAGCGGCACGCTCCGCGGTGTGCAAGATCAATATTGATTCGGACGGGCGGCTGGTCATCACCGCCATTATCCGCAAGGTGTTCGCGGAGGACCCCAAGGGATTCGACCCCCGCAACTACCTCGGCCCCGCGCGCGAAGAGCTCATGAAGCTCATTGAAAGGAAGAACAAGGACGTCCTTGGAAGCGCCGGAAATATCTAGACGGCGGACCTAACCTCTCACGGCCCGGGGAAAGCGCATCGCGAGCACGGCCACCCCGGCAAGCAGGAAAAGCACCCCGAGCAGGATCGACCACCCCACCCTGCTGACGCTGAAGAGGAAACTGATCACGGTGAGCGCCAGGGCGCACGCCCCGGCGGCACCGCAGAAAAGCAGTCCATCCCGGCCTTCCCACCCGTAGAAACGCTGCGCAGTCAGCGCCACGGCCAAGGCAGCCGCGGCACGCAGACCCGGCAGCAGGAACAACACGTACACATCCCAATTTCCCCACGTCCGAAGACCATCGGCGATATTCATCATCGAGAGAAAGCCCGACACGCAGGCGAATGCCATGAGGAATATGCTCTCGTCCGTGCCGGGNNCGTGCCGGGGATCGCGAGGGACCTCTGCAGGAGCAGGAATCCCCCGACCGCCGCGAGGACCGGAAAGAGATGGTCGCGCTGGAGGAGCGACAGGAAGAGAAGAACTCCGTCATAGGAGAACCCGAAGAGTCTGCGCAATATCAATAGCGCCAGGTAGCCGGGGAAGAAAAGCAGGGCCCCCTTCAGGAAGATGGACACGAGGGTGAGGGTACGCGGCGTCTGGCGCGCGCTCCACGGAAGCAGGACCACGACGCTGAAGAGCAGGGGCAGCGAGGCAATCAGGAAAAGAAACATCTACCCCCCCAGCACCGTGTGCTCGATCTTGCGCACCTGCTCCCGATAGAGTGAGACGATGTGCGTCCCGTAGTCCGCGATGAGCTGGATGATGTTGCGCGGCCGGGACCCGTCGTCCCGCCCGTTGATGCGGTCCCCCGCGTCCCCGAGGCCGGGGAGGATGTACGCCTTGGTGTTCAACACCGGGTCCATCCACAGCGTGTAGATCTCCGCCTTCTCCAGCGCGCGCACGATCCGCAGCGCTCCTTTCAGAACCGAGATCGAATTGAAGAACTTGATCGACCGCGGGCGCACACCCTGGTCGAGCAGGTATTTCACGACCGTCACGAGGCTGCCACCGGTGGCGTTCATCGGGTCGGCGAAGAAGAGGTCCTTGTCATCCAGGCTGGCCAGGTCGAAGTACGAGCGGTCGAGGTCCAGCACGTACTCCATGTTGCTTTCTTCCTTCGTGTCGTCGCGCGAGATCTTGAACAGCGCAAAAGGGGTGACGTAGCCCCGGGACGAGTACTCCTGGATTTCCTTTGACATGATCATCGACGGCAGGAGCGCGCCCCGGAGCAGGACGCACATCACCGCGTTCTCGATCCGGGAGTCCACGTCGGGGATCTTGTGCACGGCGAAGTTCTGCACGGGAAGCGTCACCGGTGTGCGCACGATGAAGTTATTCTTCTTCTCCCGGGCCGCCGAGCCGAAGGCGAAATTGAACAGCAGCTCGAAGGCGCGCTGGGTGTAGTACACGAACTCGGGGTGCTCGGTGCGGACGTCGCGGAGCTTCGCGATGAGGCGGGAAACCTCCCCATGCACCTCGCGGGGGGTGGAGAAGGAGTACACGTGCACCCGGTCTTCCCGCGCCACGATCTCCTGCATCGCATGCCCCATCTCGTTGAACAACGCGATGAGGTCCGCCGTGGCCTTGTCGTGCCGGGTCTCGCGTGATGCATCCGAGAGCACGCTGAACAGCTCCAGTGCCCGCGCGAACGTGGCATTCATGCCTTCGAGCGTCTTCTTGTCATCCGCTTTCAGGTACCCGTCGAGGTCCTGTGCCTTGAGAATCACCTTTGCCATGGCGCTACACTACACCCCGATCCGGGGAGTGGTCAATGCGAGGCGAGCCGGAGTACTTTGCCCGGGTGCTGCGAAAGCGCTTCACTTTCCGGGGAACCGTCCAGGGCGTGGGCTTCCGGCCTGCCATCTATAGACTCGCCGTATCGTTGGGACTCGCCGGTTTCGTGCAGAACAGGCGCTCCGAGGTGGTGGCGGAGGTGCAGGGCGATGACGACAGCGTTTCAGGATTCGCCTCCAGGGTCGCCTCGTCCATGCCCCCCGCGGCCCGGATCGAGGCTTTGTCCGAGAGCCCGTCCGCGGTGCAGGCGGATGAAACCGAGTTCCGTATCATCGAAAGCGGCCTGGATTCCTACTCTTTCCCGCCCATTCCGCCGGACCTTCCCCCGTGCGCCGACTGCGTCGGCGAGCTCCTGGCGCCGCGCAACCGCCGCTATCTCTACCCCTTCATCACCTGCACCCAGTGCGGGCCGCGGTATTCGATTGTTGAGATCACCCCGTTCGATCGTGAAAACACGACAATGCGCCCGTTCCGCCAATGCCCGGCCTGCGCGGCCGAGTATGCGGATCCGTCTGATCGCCGGTTCCATTCCCAGACCAATTCCTGTGCCCGCTGCGGTCCTTCCCTTGCGTGCTTCGACCCGGAGGGAAGGCAGGTGCCGGGAGACCCGCTCCGCGCAGCCGTCACCGCCCTTCGACAAGGGAAGGTCGTCGCTTTGCATGGAATCGGAGGCTTTCACCTCGCCGCCGACCCTCGCGCCTCGGGGGCCATCGCGAAGCTCAGGCGGGAGAAGGAAAGGGAACGCAAGCCATTTGCGCTGATGGTCAGGGACCTGGAGGAGGCCCGAACACTCTGCGTGCTCTCGGAGAGGGAGGAAGAGCTCCTGGCCTCGGCCGAGGCTCCGATCATCATCGCACCGCGGCGCGAGTCGGCACCGCCGTGGACCTCCCTGGTGTCCGACACGGACACCCTGGGACTGATGCTCCCCTGCACCCCGCTGCATCTCCTGCTCTTCGCCCATCCGCAGCTTGACATCTCCTGGCGCGCGCTGGTAATGACCTCCGGAAACCGCGCTGATGAGCCGATCATCACGGACCCTGGCGAAGCACGGCGCAAGCTGGCCGACGCGGCGGACGTGTTTCTCTGCCATGACAGGAGGATCGCGTTCCGCACTGACGACTCGATCGTCAGGGTCGGCGCCTCCTCTCCCCCGGTGCTGCTGCGGCGCTCCCGCGGGTATGTTCCCCGTCTGATCCCGCTCTCACGAGATGTTCGGGGAGTCGTGCTCGCATTGGGAGGAGACCTGAAGAACGCCCCCGCCCTGGCGCGCGGCAGGGACCTGCATCTGTGCGCCTACAACGGAGACCTGGAATCGGCGGAGAGCCTTGCCCAGTTTGATTCGCAGATCGACCAGGTCCTGCGTTTGTACGGCGTCTCCCCGGACTTCGTGGTGCACGACATGCATCCCCTGTATCATTCCGGCCGGTGGAGCAGTCCCCCCGGCGCACGCCGGATGCTGGTCCAGCACCATTTCGGGCACGCCCTTTCAGTCATGGCCGAACATGGCCTCGAGGAGTCACTCGCCCTCTCATTCGACGGGACCGGATACGGGACGGACGGCAGCATCTGGGGCGGCGAGTTCCTTCACGCCACTCGCGCCGGATTCACGCGGCTGGGAAGCTTCGCCCCCTTCCCCCTGCCCGGCGGGGACGCGGCGATCCTGCATCCTCCGCGGATCGCCTTTGCCCTTCTTGGAGACCGTGCTTCAGGGAGAATCCCGGGGCTCGACGCTTCGCAGGAGGCTTTTCTGCGGGCCATGATTCACGGCAACGTGAATTGTCCCCTCACCACTTCTCTCGGGCGGATCTTCGATGCGGCAGCCGCCGTTCTCGGGCTCGTGGACCACACCAGNNGCCGGGTCCAGGTGATGGCAGGCTTTTCCTTGTGGATCCACGTCCCCTCCTTGCCGCGCTCATGGAAAAACAAGAACCGATTCCCCGCCTTGCCCTGTGCTTCCACGAAGCAATTGCCATGGCGGCCGTCGAGGGGGCGCGAAGGATGCGGCGCCACACGGGCGTGTCGCGGCTCGCCCTCTCGGGAGGCGTTTTCCAGAACATCCTGCTCCGAGAGCTGCTCATTCCCCTCTTGATCNNGTTGAGGGACCTTGTGATTCCCCTCTTGATCAACGAGGGATTTGAGGTTTTCCTGAACGTGCGCTCTCCGGCGGGTGACGGCGGGCTTGCCGTTGGGCAGGCGTGGTTCGAAGAAAGCTGAGAAATGTCACCCACGGCACGGGGTACCGTGCCTGCGGTGACGGAGGAGTCCCCATGTGTCTTGCGACGCCAATGAAGATAGAAAAAATCCTGGAGGGCCGGCGAGCCATCGTCTCCGAGGGGAAGGTTCAGGTGGAGGTTGACGTGTCGCTGCTGAAAGATCCATGTCCGGGGGACCACGTCATCATCCACGCCGGGTA
>PMZS01000259.1 GCA_003170115.1 Spirochaetaceae bacterium | reverse complement strand
TCACGGAGTCGATCGTCGGCTCGGGAGAAAGAAGGGCGATCCGCTTCAGATCGCGCTCCGGCAGGTCGCGGAGGTTCGTCTTGATGAAGGGGTTCGGCTTCTCGGGGATCGTTGCAGTCGTGCAGGAGTACCCCCGGTTCTCCAGGTCGAGGGCATCGCTCACGGCGCGCAGGGTGCCGGGCTGCAGATGGTCGATCACCGTGCCGTCCTGGATCCTGTCAATGAACATGCCGCTTCGCGCCGCGCCTCGCGCCTGGCGGGGAAGCCTGTTGTTGCCGGTCCCCAGCACCTGTGGCAACCGCCCGTCGTAGCGGCGGTAGCCCTCGTGGCCCAGCATTTCGTGCAGGAGGGCCTTTCTCAGGAAGATGCCGTACTCCGCCTGGGAGAAGAAGGCTTGCGCGGGGGTGAAGTAGACACGGTAGTCGATCTCCGCGATCTCGCTGTTCACGGGCAGGGGGTGGAGAACGCGCACGTCGAACCCTTCGATTTTCGATAGATCTATGCGGTACTGCTTCATCATCGACACTATGTCCCTCTGTTTCACTCCGGGCATCCGCTCCAGCTGCGGCCGGGTCATGTAGTAGAAATCGACCTGCCGCATCACGTCCCTCACGCTGCCGTCACGCACGACCTTCACTCCACGGTCGGCGAGCAGCTCCACGAGGTCCGGCGGCATGCCCAGAAAATCTTCAGCGGCCCAGCGGATGGTGATGTCGTCAAAATGGGACAGGGCGAGGCTCAGCGACCGTACCGTTCTCCCGTGGGAGAGATCTCCGCCGAACCCGATGCGCAGCCCGTCCAGACGAGCCTCGCGAAGCGAGTAGATCGTGAGGACGTCGAGGAGCGCCTGGGTCGGGTGCTCGTTCCTCCCGTCCCCTCCGTTGATCACCGGGATGTTCGCCACGTCCGCGGCCCACTGCAGGGACCCGTCCAAGGGGTGGCGCATGACGAGCACGTCATTGTGGTTGGCGCACATCATCGTCACGGTGTCCCGGACGGTTTCGTTCTTCATCACCGACGTCCCCTCGGTGCCCGAAAATCCGTCGTAGCGCCCCCCCAGCTCACGCATGCCGGTGTTGAAGCTCGTGCGCGTGCGGGTGCTCGGCTCGTAGAACATGTAGGAGAGGGTGCGGTGCTTGAGCGCGTCCCGGAGGATGTTCCGCCGTCCCGATTTCTCCAGCTCCGCCATCCGGTGTCCCGCTTCGCAGAGGTGGAGGATTTCCGCCCGTGAAAAATCCGTGATGGAGATGATGTCACGGTCCCGGAAGTTTCCGCTCATGCTCACGCTCCTTCNNCCGTCAATGGACGGCCCCCGGCTCCTCGTCGAAAAGCTTCGCGAACTCGCCCGGCAGCGGAGACTCCACCACGAGCGGGAGGCCGCTCGTCGGGTGGCGCAGCTCGATGCGCGCCGCGTGCAGGTACATCCGGACCGGAAATCCCGCGGGCACCGCGGCGCCATAGAGGGGGTCGCCGAGGATCGGAAAACCGAGAAACGCCAGGTGCACGCGCACCTGGTGCCGGAACCCTCTCAGGATCGACGCGGAGAGCATCACCCGCCCGTTCCCGCGGGCGGTCACCTGCGCCTCGGTGAGGTAGCCCTCGATGCTCGCCGACTTCAGCAGCTTCCGGGATTTCTCCCCCGGGAACACCGCGCGCACCATTGTGCGGCCACGGCCGTACGGTGCGAACCTGCTCTCGATGCGCAACGGGCTGTCGCTGTCCAGGCTTCCATCCGCGAAGGCGCACGCGGCGCGGTAGAGCTTGCGCGCGCTGCCGGAGGCGAAGGACTTTCGCAGCGCGTCGAATGCCTCAGCGGTCCGCGCGATCACGACGAGTCCGGAGGTGTCCCTGTCCAGGCGGTGCACGAGACCCGGTTCCACGGGCTTGATCCCCGGGAGCCCGGCCACTTCCGGATAGGATCGGATCACCATTTCGATGAGCGTACCCGTCTCTCCCGGCCTCAAAGGTGCGGTGTGCACGCCCGCGGGTTTTTCCACGACGATGAGACCGGAGTCTTCGTATCGGACACGCAGCTCCTGCGGGACCATACCTCTTATCGAAACTGTGCCAGGGCCTTTGCCAGCGAATCCACGTCGTCCACGATGGCCTGGTTCAACTGCGCCACCGTGGGCGGCGAGGCCGGCTTCACCCCGGGGAACTCCCTGCCGGCCCTCTCCGCGTCGGCGGGCCGGATGAAATCCCTGATCGGCGTTACCAGCGCGTACTCCGCGATCGGGCCCTGCACGATGTATCCGTCGAAGAGGTCGGCGAGCGTGCCGGTCTGCGCGCCGTCGGCGTACGGGCTGCGGCCGATGGGCAGCGCACCCAGCGGCGTCCCCGCCGTGTCCCAACCCGCGCTGCGCTTCTCCGGCGGGAGGGCGTCGATCAGCGCGTCGACCGCGCCGTCCACCGGGTAGGAGAGCCCCGTCTTCCGGGTCGGATCAGGCCAGGGAGCATGGATCGAGATGGCGAACAGCCGCGCACCGATCCTTTCGTAGATGATGTTTCCGGCCCGGCGCGTTTCGGGAAGCTTCATCTCGGCGGCGTTTTTCTCGTAGGCCCGGCTGCGGTAGCGGGTGAATATGTGCTGGCTCCCGCAGAAGACGAGCGCCTTTTCCCCCGTGCGGGTGAACTCGCGGTCGATCACGTCGGCCATGTGGGCATCGGGTACGCCGTGCGCGAAGATGCTCGCGACGATTTTCGGGTTTCCCAGGTCGTTCTGTGTCTTGAGGTACTCCCAGTTCTGGAGCACGTTCAGTCCCACGATCCGGAAGGGCTTTGCTCCCGCCGGGCGCCCCTTGTTCACCTGCCACGCGGCCCGGTAAAGGTCGATGTATTCCTGGTACCCCCAGGTGACCAGCCATTGGAAGGTGACGGCGCGCGCCCTGCTTTCATCCCACGCGGGGGCCGTGAGCAGCGAATCGATTTCCTCCTGGTCGTCGGAAAGCGCGTATTCGATGCCGAGATTCATGATGCCCGCGGCATAGAGACGGGGTATCAGATTCTGCACGAGCTGTACATTCTGCCTGATCTTGAAAAACTCGCCGAGCAGGACCACGTCGTGCCGCTCGAATGCGGCAAGGATGTACTCCTCGGGTGAACGCCACGCAGACTCGGCGTATGAGAGCAGCGGAGCGAGCCGGGCAGCTTCAAGGGCGGTCCGGTGGGGGCTTCCGGCATTGCGGTTGAAGAGCTGAAGCGGATTGAAAACAAGAAACGCGCCCGCGACCACGACCAGGACGATGAGGAGGGTGTTCCGCTTCACCTAGCTCTTCACCGACTCCGTGAACTCCTTCGGGTTGAGAAGCATTTTCGCGTACTGCGCGCGCGTGTACGCCCAGGGATCCTTCGCGTTCTTCGCGGAGAGCTTGCCCCGGAAAGCGTCTATCGAGTCATACGAACGGGCATTCATCCAGCGGGTGATCTCGTCCAGCATCGTGCGGATGGACTTGACTCCCTGGCGGTAGAGACCGGTGACCACCTGCACGGAGGAGGCGCCGGCAAGAATCATCTTTATGACGTCCGCCCCGGTCATGATGCCCGTGCTGGCGCACACGTCGGCCTTGATCTTTCCGTGGAGCAGGCCGACGAAACGCAGCGGCAGCCTGTTGTCCGCCTGGATGCTGAAATTGAAGGGCTGCGTGATGGATTCGGTCTCCGTGTTGATATCGGGCTGGAAGAAACGGTTGAACAGCACGAACCCGCCCGCTCCCTCCCGGTCCAGCCTTCCGATGATGTTCAGCGGGTTCGAGTAGAAGACGCTGAGCTTCACCGCGAGGGGAACCTTCACGGCCGCGCGGACCTCGCGGACGATCTGCAGCTGTTCGTCTTCCACGGAGCCGCCCGCCACATCGAAGTCACGCGGGGTGGCGAAGAAGTTCAGCTCCAGGGCGTCGACCCCCTGGTCGGCGAGCTGCCGGGCGTACTCCACCCACGTGGCCCGGGTCACCGCGTTGAGACTCGCGATCACGGGGATTTTCACCGCTGCCCGCGCTTTTTTCACCCACATCAGGTGTTCCTTCGCTCCCGCATGCTGGAGCTTCGGGAAGATCGTCGCCATCTCACCGTACAGGTCGTTTCCGGCTTCCAGGTCCTCCTCCAGCTTGAATCGCTCCAGCTGGATCTGTTCCTCGAAGAGGCTCTTCAGCACGATGGCCCCCGCGCCCGCTTCTTCGATCCTCTTGATGCTGTCCACGTTCGACGTGAGGTCACTCGATCCCGCCACGAGCGGGTTGGAGAGTTGAAGTCCCATGAAACGCGTCTGCAGGCTGCCCATCGAGTTCCTCCTTGGTTCTGTTCAAGCATAAAAAAGGGGTGGCGAAATGTCCATAGATATCTTCGCCAAAACGATCAACGCGGCCGCGCGATCACCTCCGAGAGGGATTTCTTCTCCGCGAGCTCAGTCTTCAACATCTCCTCGCGCGCCTTGTTCACGTAGCTCCTGCTCTGGAATGAATAGGTGAAGTTCGTGTGGATGTCGTACGCGCCTTCGAGGAGGGCGTGCGTGTCTTCCGTCATCACGAGCTCCTCGTCCGTCGGGATGACGAAGATGCGCACCTGGGAGCCGGGGCCCGTGATCTCGGTTTCCGCGTTGCGGGTCATGGAGATCTCGTTCTTCCGCTTGTCGAGGACGATGNNGCCGTGAACACGATTGCATCGACGTGCCCGAGGGCAGCGTAATAGGCGCCGAGGTACTTCTTCAGCCGGTATCCTTCTATCTCAATGGCGAGCTGGCAGCGCTCGTCTCCCTGGCGGGCGCCGTTTTCGATGTCGCGCCGGTCGGTGTACTTGTCCGTGATCCCCAGCACGCCGCTCTTCCTGTTGAGAATGCTGTCCATGGCCTCGGGCCGAAGGCCTTCCTTCTTCATCACGTAGTAGCCGATNNGCCGCCTGCACCAGCGTCCGCACGTCATTGGACAGGCCGGAGACGCCGAGCAGGCCGCTTTTTTTGTTAAGCAGGCTGTTGATGCTGGGCAGGTTCTTGTACTCAGGCTTCCCTGAGAGATAAAAGATGATCGCCGGGTCAATGTCGCCGGAACGCGTGCCCATCACCAGGCCTTCGAGCGGCGTGAATCCCATCGAGGTGTCCACCGAAACGCCGTTCTTCACCGCGTTTGCGCTGGAGCCGTTCCCGATGTGGAAACAGATGAGGTTGGTGGAGAAAGGGGCCTTGCCGAGGAGAACCGACGCGCGCTTCGAGACATACAGGAAGGATGTCCCGTGGAAACCGTACCGTCGCACCCGGTAGTTCTCGTACCATTGATAGGGGAGCGCGTAGATGAACGCGGCGGCCGGCATGCTCTGATGCCACGCGGTATCCATTATCGCGCAGTGCGGCACACCGGGCAGAACCTCGCGGGCGGCCTCGATGCCGGTGATATTCGGAGGATTGTGCAGCGGGGCGAGGTCGGAAAGCTCACGGAACGCCGCCAGGGCCTTGTCGTCGATGATCACGGACTTGGCGAACCGGTCCCCGCCGTGCACGACTCGGTGCCCGACCGCCTTGATCTCGGAGAGATCGGAAATCGCGCCCACCTCCGGATCCAGGAGCGTCTGCACGATCAGCTCGATCGCGTCCCGGTGATGGGGACAATCCTTTTCCCTCTTGATCTTCCTGCCGCTTCGCTTCGAATAGTGGTTGATGAACGAGCCTCCGACAGTGACGCGCTCCACGATGCCCGAGGCGAGGATGTCTCGATCTTCCCAGCGGTAGAGCTGGTACTTCAAGGACGAGCTTCCGCAGTTGAGGGTAAGGATATCCATTCAAACGCTCCTTGCCGTGTGTGTACGCGAGACGGTGGCGGGCTGCCCGGATCCCTTGAGTGTAGTACAGAGAATCTGGCCCGAGGTCAAGGCGCGGATTTTCCCTTCTTGAGGCTCGCCGCGCGCAAGCGTCGGGCGCGCGGCCTCCGTATTCCTCCTGGGTGAGCCCCCCCGCGTTCCCCTATCGGCTCCTGCTGCTTGTCTATGCGTCAATCCCCTGCTTCGGGCAGCCTCAGACGGCCGATGTCCGGATCGAGCAGGAGTACGAGTGGCCGGGCCGCGCGGTTCTCCGCTGGAGCGTCACTCAGGGTGACCTCCTGGTCGCGTCGCGCTCGGTGCAGGGCGGTGGACTGATCGCGCCGGTGCTCGGAGTCAGTTCTCCCTGGTTTCGATATGGCCCCCTCCTGGTCCGCGGCATGCTGAGGCAGGTATTCGAGCCGCTGGCATTTTCCGCCTGGAGCGGCGTGTTCGAAGAACGCACGGGCCTGGTACTTGACGGGGCTCTGCAGACCCCGCGCGCGGGGGTGCTCTTCATGCCTTTCCCCGACCTGTGCGGCATTTACTGCAGACCAGGCCGGGATGGTGGAACCGAATATGGGGCGTTCGGTTGTCTACCTTTTGGAGCAGGTGCGGCCGCGGAATGCGTGCTCCTGGCTTCCCGGCCCGATCCCCAGGCGGCGACGGACGAATGGTTCATGACCCGCAGTCCCTTTCCCGGGGGGGATGTCACGCACTTCGCCGCACGCCTGATGCTGGATTCTCCGTCGCTCGCCTTTTCGTACGCCGCGGGCGCCTCGTCCGCGCAATTTGCCGCGCCCGGAGCTTTCTCCGTCCTCTGGCTCCGCGGCCGACTGCCGGAGATCGAGGGGGCTGTACTCATATCCGGCGCGACACCCGGATATCGCACGCCGAACGGCGCCAGCACGGCGCTCGCATCCCGCTTTTCCGCCCTGGTGCGTCTCGGGCGTGATCGCCGCAGGGGAACGCTGGAAACAGGCTTCTCCTTCTCTGCCGCGGAGCCCGGGTTCACTCCGTGCCGTGAAATCCCGACGAAGAATGTCGTGCGGGCAGCGTTCTCGCGCGACTATGATCTGGCAGCCTCCTGGCCATTCTCTGTTCTCCTGGAGGCGGAAAAAAACATCAGCCGCGATTCCGACGGGATCCGAGAAGAGACGTCTCGGTGCGGCTCCACGGTATCCATCTCACTGGGAGCCATTGACGTCACATCAGGCGTTGATTTTTCAGACCATGACGGGCTTGGCGTACTCGGAAGAATGACACTGAAACCGACATCGCGGCTTCGATTCGGCGTGGAAGCAAAGGGGGATCAGTTGGGTACACCCTTCCCGACAGGATCGCTTTCCATGAGGCTCGCGGTCGAGAAGGGAGATGGAAAAGCGGCACTTCAGACCGGAATAGAAGACTGCCCGCTGAAAAGCCTTGCCGCGGGTCCGGCGCCCGCCCTGTCGGGGCACTTCCGCTTGACCCTCTCGTGCTCAACACGCTACAGGTGAGGCAATTCTTCCACCACCGTGGCTGCCTTGACGTCAAGATAGTCAGCCCGTTCGACCTTCCCGTTCACCGGATTCATGCAGTTGGCCGTCCCCATGGCCGTGGCGGCGAGCAACGCCTCTCTCAGGCATTCTCCGGAGGCCAACGCTTCCTCTGCGCCGAGTGAGATCGTTCGATCATGCAGGACCCAGCCCACGCCCGCCGCGGCTGCGTCTCCGCTGCCAATTGCGTTCCGAACCCTCACCGTCGGGGGACGCGCATGCAGGACGCGCCTCCCGTCGAATGCCTCGATGCCAAGGGAACCCCGTGTGATCAGGAGCCACCGCACTCCGAACAGAGAGGAGATTGCGCGGCAGGCAGCGACGCGCGCGGCGGCGTCCGCGGTGGAAGCGCCTGCGAGGGTGCCGAGCTCCAGGGCATTGATCTTGAGGACCTCAGGGGATTCCTCGAGCGCGCGTCTGGCCTGCGGCGCGGCGGAGTCCATGACAACGGGAATCCCGCGCTCGTGAGCGGCACGCACGGCGCGCGCGTAGCAGTCCTCGGTTTCGCCATCGACGGCGGTACCCATGATGAGAAGGAGCCGTGCGGATTTCAGCTCCTCGCGGACGGCGGCGTGCATCTGCTCCCGCTCTGCCGCGGAGACCTTTGGCGGGGGCTCGATCAGCTCGGTACTGGTGCCGTCGGGCTCCACGAGAGTTGTGCACGTGCGAGTCTCTCCCGCGATCCTCACGAATCTGCAGTGCAGCCCCTCCTTCACGAGATGCTCTTCGACCCTCCGGCCCGTCGCTCCGCCGGCGTACCCGATGACGCTGACACGGCATCCCGTTCCCTCGAGTGCTCGCGCGACGTTCGGTCCCTTGCTGCTGGCGAACTCCCGCATCTCGCCGAGACGGATCACCTCGCCGCGGACCAGGTGCGGGATGGTGCACACCTTCTGCCAGGCCAGGTTCTGGCCCACGACAAGGATCATGGCAGGGTCGCCCGCCCGCTCATGCCGTCCACCGGCTCATTCCCAGTCTCCCACGAGGATCACTTCCCGCTCCAGCTCCAGGCCCAGCCGCATGCGCACCTCCTTCTCGACGAGCTCGATCAGGGCGCGCACGTCGGATGCCCGGGCATCCCCGATGTTGATGACAATGTTGCCGTGGAACGGGGCCACCTGCGCGCCTCCGATTCGCGTGCCTTTCAGCCCCAGCGATTCGATGAGCTGTCCGGTCGGCGCCCCGAAAGCCCTGTTGTTCTTGAAGATGCTTCCCGCGCAGGGATGCAGGAAGTGACCCTTTCGCTCGCGGTCTGAACGATGTGACAGCATCCGCGCCTGCATGCCGGCGCGCTCTCCCGGGGCCAGGCTGAGCCCCGCCGCAAGGATGACGCGCCGCGCATCCTGGAAGGGAGAGCGCTTGTAGCCCCAGTCCCCGCGCTCCATTGCGTAGCGATGCGGCTCCAGATCCGGCCCGAGATAGTCCACGTACTGCAGCACGTCGCTCACTTCCGCGCCGTAGCAGCGGGCATTCATCCATACCGCGCCGCCCACGCTGCCGGGAAGCGAGCAGGCGAACTCCATTCCCGAAAGGCCTCGCGCGAGCGCGAACTCGGCGACGTCCGAGACGGGCGTGCCGCTTTGCGCGACCACGATTGAGCCTTCCGCCTGGATGCCGGTGAGCCGTGACATGTCAACGACGACCCCACGGATGCCGAGGTCGGAGACGAGGATGTTCGTCCCTCCGCCGAGAAGGAACGCGGGCACCGATTCCCGTGCGCACACGCGCAGCACCCTGGCGGCCTCTTCGGCGTTCGCGGCGGCCACTGCCACAGGCACGACAAACCTGAACCTGACCGTTTCCAACGAGGCCAACATCTCGATTACCACAACCNNTCGATCTTGAACATCCGGGCCAATTCCCGTACTGTTGTCACTCTTGGAATAGTAGCGGGCCGCGTGGAACGGGTCTACTCGCGCGCTGAAACGGAACAAAGCCGGCTGGCCGATTCATGGGGGGAAGGACGTCGTGGAGTTGAAGCTCTGGAATACGATGGGGCGGGAGCTCCAGAAGTTCGAACCGATCCAGAACGGCAAGGTCGGCATGTACTGCTGCGGGCCCAC
>PMZS01000373.1:400-12370 GCA_003170115.1 Spirochaetaceae bacterium | reverse complement strand
CTCCGAAGGAGAGAATGCTCACCGCGCTGTCCGGCGGGACGCCGGACCGGCTTCCCGCCACGATCCACCAATGGCAGGACTACCACCTGCGGACATTCATGGGGGGAATGACCGACGTCGAGGCATTCCACGACGTGGGACTGGATGCCGCGATCACACGCAGCCCGTTCGTGACGCCTCCGAGCCCGTCCTGGAGGGTGAGAATCTCCACTTCGGCGCCGGGCCGCACACGGCACGAGATCCAGACTCCGGAAGGGGAGTTGTCCTATGAGACGGAGTCAAACCAGTACACGAGCTGGATCACGGAGCACCTCATCAAGGACGACGGCGATGCGGATCTCTTTGCCGCGCACTCTCCACGAATCGGCCTGGACAAGGCCTCGCTCCGTAAGGACTACGACGCCCTCGGGGACGCGGGGATTCTGCGCATGTTCATCATCGGCCACCAGGGGGGCTGCTGGCAGGATGCATGCGAGTTGTACGGCACCGAAAAGCTCATCATGGCAACCTTCGACAAGCCCGACTGGGTCCACCACTTTCTCGAAGTACTATTGGAGCGGAAACTCGCGTTCATCCACGACAACATGAGAGGCGCGGCCGTCGACCTGGTGGAGACCGGCGGCGGCGCGGCCTCTTCCACGGTAATCTCACCAACGCTCCACGAGACCTTCTGCCTCCCCTACGACAGGAGGATCCATGACGCGCTGCATGAAGCGGGCCACCGGGTCGTCTATCATACCTGCGGAGGAATGAAAGCGATCATGCCCCTTCTCCTGCGCAACGGTTGCGATGTTTCGGAAACCCTCTCTCCAACGGGCGTAGGAGGTGATATCGGCCCCGATGACCGTGCTTCGGTCAAGGCGATTCTCGGCGAAAGATTGTCGCTGGTGGGGGGCCTGGACCAGATCAACATCCTTGGGGGTACCTCCAGGGAGGCGATCACCTCAGAGGTCGAGCACCTGTTCTCCACCTTCGGCCGCAATGGCGGCTACGTCATGAGTGCGAGCGATCACTTCTTTCACGTGCCCCGCGAAAATATCCTCCACTACGCCAGAATCGCGCGTTCGTGCACCTACTGACCTGCTGACCTGAAGTTGACTCCCTGACCTTCCCGTGGTATGCAGGACCCCACATATGAACACGGCTCCCACGAAAAGCCAGGTATTCCGGCAGGGCGAGGCCATCGGCGGGGACCATGCGATCACGGGAACCTTGCCGATGCTCGACGACGTCATTGCGTTCAAGAAACGCACCGCGGAGTTCGACCACGGATACTACCGGTTCGTGTCGCATCCCCGTCTTCGACGGCTGGAAGAGGCGCTGAAAGCCAGGTTCGGCTGCCGACACTGCAAATTGACGGAATCACTGGAGACCGCTCTTCTCGAACTGATCCTGTGTCTGCGCAAACCAGGGACCGTGAGCAGGATCCTGATCATGAAAGAGGAGGGCGCGGCCCCTCCTTTCTCGGACGAGTGCTTTCTGCCGGAATGCGAGCGGAAAGGCGTCTCTGTAATGGTCCGGGATTGTAAAAGCGAAATCCCGACTGACCTGGGACGCGATGACATCCTGCTGGTTTCCGGCGGCTTTTCAGGCGCCGCCAAAGCCGCGGATTCGGCCCAGGGCCAGGGAGCGGCCGTTGTCGTCGTGCTGAAGTCAACGGGCGGCGAGCTGCCCACGCGGCCCGACGTTCCCGGCGCGCGATTTTATGTCCTGGGGCTCAATGCCTCCGTGGGTAACGCTCAGAACGGGGTGCGCGCTGGAGCGGTGCTCGGGAACGCTGATCGCGTTATGGCCAGGCTTGCCGAACAAGTGAAACGCCGCGGCGCCATCCTCTCCAGCCGTGTGGCGGATTGTTTCCTGGGCGCCAATTCTACACAGGCCGCTCTCGATCCCGCGGCTCCCCACCGGATCGCGGAGGCCTTGTGCCGCCTTGAGGGTGGGACGAACGCATTTCTCTATTGCTCGGGAATGAGTGCAATCACGCGCGTGCTGGACATCCTGCGCCGGCGGGGGAGATCCCACATCATAGCCGTCGGCCACCTCTACAGCGACACCTACCAGACCCTGAGGCTTGGGCCGAACAAGTTTCTCGGCGTCGATGAGGTGGATGCGCTGGACGGACTTGTCACGGAAGACACCGCGGCGATCCTCACTGAAACTATCACGAACCCCTTGAGCGATGTTCCGGATCTCGAGGTGCTCTCCAGGGTTGCGCGGGCCCACGGAGTACCCCTCGTGGTTGACAACACCATCGCCACCCCCGCGAATTGCCATCCTTTCGATTTCGGCGCGGACTATGTCATCCACAGCACAACGAAGTACCTGAACGGCCGGAACGACCATGGGGGAGGGGTGGTGATCGTGCGCGAGCCCCTGTTGGCCCGTCAGCTCTCCGACTCCCAGTCCCTCTTGAATGACGAGATGTCACCCCTGGAGGCCTCGGCGCTGGAAAAGAACCTGGGCAGCTTTCCAGAGCGGATGTGCCGCTTCAATGAGAATGCGGTGAACGTTGCATCCTTCCTGGCGCGGCATCCGGGTGTGGCCCGGGTGTTTTTCAACAACATTCCCTCGCACCGCAGTTTTGCAACCGCCCGCCGCCTCCTGAAGGGCCCTGGCAGCGTCATCAGCTTCACCCTTATGCGCAACACCTGGGAAGGGCTTCGCGCCTTCTATGATTCAAGGCTTCACGGGATCGTGAAGGCGCCCAGCCTGGGTTCCGATGTGACGCTTCTCTGTCCCTACACGCTGCTCACTCACTTCGATGATACGGATGAAGAACTTGCCGAGATCGGTCTTCCCCGGTTTCTCGTGCGCATCTCGGTTGGGTGCGAGAGAGACATCAGCGCGGTGATCGAGTCGCTGGACACAGCTCTCCTGACCTATCGCTGATCGCGGGCGTGCCGCAAGGCTTCTATGTCGATTTTCTTCATCTTCATCATTGCCTGCATGACCCTGTTCGCCTTTGCAGGATCAGGATCACCCAGCATCTCGCCCAGGGCGGAGGGGATGATCTGCCACCACAGCCCGAACTTGTCCTTCAGCCAGCCGCACCGGCCTTTTTCTCCGCCCTCGGAGAGCTTCTCCCACAGCTCGTCGACTTCTTCCTGTGTTTTGCAGTCCACGTAAAGCGATATGGCTTCCGTGAAGGGAAACTGCGGGCCTCCGTTCAAAGCGAAGAACTCCTGTCCTTCGAGCACGAATGTCGCGGACATGACTTTGCCCTTTTGTCCTGGTCCTGCCTCTCCATATCGAGAGACTCTCCCGACCCTGGAGTTTTTAAAAATGGAAATATAGAAATGCATCGCTTCTTCTGCTTTGTCATTGAACCACAGGAATGGGGTGATCTTCTGCATGGGGTTTGCTCCTCCGGTAATCCCAATTTCAACATCAAAAGGAACGCGGTGAGGGCTTCGATGCCGCCAAGGCGGGGAGAAGTTGACGACTACCTGATCACCTCGTCGCCGTTGGCGAACGTTGCGAACCTGCCTCTCGACCTTGGGTGCACGGGATCGTTTCTCGACCAGGGCCAGCCTCCGAACTGGTCTCTCCGATAATCGCGGAATGCGGCAACTATTTCTTCCTGGGTGTTCATCACGAACGGGCCTCGCTGGACAACCGGTTCGTTGATCGGACGTCCCTGGAGCAACAACAGAGAACATGCATCATCTCCCGCCTGCACCATCACTTCTTTCTCGGGGTAAAGCTGGACGGAATGGTCGGCCGTTATTTCCATACCGTCGATCCCCACCATGGAACCCCGATAGAAGAAGAGGTTTCGATTCACGCCGGGGGATGCCGCGGGCATTCTCCAGGACGCATGCGGTTCCATTGTGATGGTCCATATCGCCAATTCGTGTGCCGGGTCCGCGGCCCAGGAGTCCGGTGGCGGTGGGACGGCTGCCAGCCTGCCAATCGTGCCGGCAATGATATTGGCTTCAGTTGCATTCCCGGATGCATCCCGGTGGATGAACCTGGGCACATCTTCGGCCCAAAGCATGGTGTAATACGGTTTCGCAAATTTTCCGGCCGCGGGCAGGTTAAGCCATATCTGGAACAATTCCAGGGGATTCCCGCCTTCGGTATTGAGCAGCGGAAACATCTCCGCGTGCTGGAGACCGGCCCCGGCTGTCAACCACTGCACGTCACCGTTTCCGTAACGTCCCGCGGCACCATGCGAATCCGAGTGATCGATCAGGCCCTTCAGGACCGCGGTTACCGTCTCGAACCCGCGGTGAGGGTGCGACGGGAATCCCGGCACCGCTTCACCGTGGTACATCCGCCATTCTTCCCGGGGGTCAAAGTCCTGTCCCATGTCCCTGCCCGCGAGCGATGCCGCGGGGCCAAGCTCCGCGTTCCCCGCGGGGTAGTCATCCAGATGATGGACGCAATAGAGGAAGGGATCCCGGGTCTCCCAGGGAAATCCGAGCCTTTTCGTGGAGATGATTGCCTTGCTTTCCAAGCTCCTGCTCCTCTCAGCGCGCCATGGCGGAAGTGATGTCGATGACCTTATGCATCAACTAGTGCGTTCCTCTTCGTGTGCCACCGCCGGGAGGCGTCCGCTTTTCATTGAAGTACTTCTCGCTCCGATAGCGGAGCCACACGCGAAGGACCTGGGGGATTTTCTCTTTTTCAGATTTCGTGAGGGTGTCGTAGAGCAGGAGCGAACGCGCCCGTTCCGCGCGGCATGCGGAATTCCTGTGTGCGTCCCAGTAGCTGCGCGCCAGGCGGATGCGGCGGCAGACCTCCTTGCGCAAGGCCTCGCCGCTGAGGCTCTCCGATCCCTCTCGTTTCTTCACCCTGGAATGATACTTTCCCGCACTTCGTTGAGGCAAGGGCGGACGATGGCCCATTACAGCCGCCCATATGGAGTGGGCGTCAGGCAGTAATTGACAAATCAGACGGGCAGGCTGAACTTTTACAAAGGAGGAAAAGATGGCGGACTACACGTTTGATGGAAAGCGGCTGATAAAGAAAAGCTCGGGCCAGAAGCTCGCGGAGGTCGACAGGGACACCGTCCGGTCCTACAACGGCGCGGTATTCGGCCAGATAGAGAGCAGGAATATTCGGGACTCGCATGGCAAGAAAGTCGCCGAATTCGATGGCAAGGACGTCAAGGATGACAGGGGAAAGAAAGTCATCAGCATCAAGGACATACAGAACATCATAGAAGGAGAGGCTGGGATCAGCATGGCCGCAATGTGGTTCTTCTTTGTGAAAGACCGCAAGGACCACGCCGGCGTGCTTTGAAGGATGAGAAAGGAGCCATCAGGCCGTGCATGGCATGAAAAACTATCCGAAAGTCTAACTAGACGCGCGTCTCGAAGGTCGACGCCGATGTTGCCGCGTTTCAAGGCGTTGAAAGCAAAATGCCCAAATCAGCGGTCGAGGACTTTGAAGTCACGTTCTTCAATAACATGGCCCTTCTCCTCGACTACATGTTCGTTCATCGGCTTACGGGAATAGAGGGCAAGGACGGGAACCCGCTGAACGAGGCAAGGGTTATCTGCAACTCACTTCTCGCATCATCGCCCCACCTTCAACACTATGCCGCGGCGCGGAATGCGCCAGCCGCTCTCCAAGGCCCAGCGCGCCCAGGTGTGGGAGATCTGGGCGATGACGGCAAAGGGGCCTTTCCAACCGGCGCGGACCTGCACAACCTCGATCTTGCCTTTGTCGACGAGTCCCAGGACCTGACCGCCGAGGGCCTGGTGCGCGTGTCCACGCTGCACTCCAGCAAGGGCGTGGACTTTCCGGTGGTGCTGCTGTATCTCCCGAGCATGCCGACCGACGGTGAGTACGACGAGAACTCGGCTGACTCCCTGGAGCGCAACCTGATCTACGTTGCCATGACGCGGGCGATGAACACCCTGAACGTGTTCGCGATGGAGGGGGCGAAGGAGAGGGCGGTCACCGAGCTGGTGGGCGCGATTTCGGCACTTCGGGACGGCTGCCTGCCCGCTTGCGCAGGGCCGCCCGCGCCTCACGCATGACCAGCGACATTTCCAGCTTTTCCTCCCACGAGAGTGAGGCCCTGCCTCGCTGCCATGCCGCCTGTCGTTCAAGCAGTTCTCTTATCTTCTCGTCCATCGGATCACCCCAGGAAACGCGTCTTGAATGCACGCAACTGACCGGAAACTCCATGTCGGGCTGCCAAGGGCTCCAGCTTGGCCAGGCTTACGGCGCCGGATTCCATCAAGGCGAGGATCCGTGCGTAATCCTTGGGTCTTCCCGTGCTGAGGGCTATCAGTGCAAGATAGTCCACCCTGACAACTAGGAGAGGAACGCCTTTCTATTTCGGCAGTCTCGGCTTCACGCATTGCCTCTTCGGTGAGCGGGATGAAAGCAGGAATGAACTGAACGGGCCATTTGCCAACACGGATAGCCTCACCTTCCATTCCAAGACCTCTGGCAGCGCAGTACTCGTAGTGTGTATCGCATCTGGGCCACTGCGCCGAAAACGGCATAATCAGCAATGGTCCCTGCCGATACCATGTCGCGAAGAAGTTGAGCAACCTTCTGCATCACACTGATGTTAACCACGACAAGAGGCGGAATCAATCCCGCCATCAGCCGGCAGCCGAGCTTGCGCGGGAGAGGGCGCGGGCGGAGGGCAAGGCGGAGCGGGTGGACGCGCTGCGCGAGGAGCTGAACAACCTCAACCAGCAGAAGAAGGCCCTGACCGACGAGCTTGTGAAGTTCCGCGACCTGGACCTNNCCACTATCGAGTGACGTCGTTCAAGAATCCGCCGTCTTCAGAAACTTGCTGACCGCCTGAGGGGTGACATTCAGAAGACGCGCGGCTGCACTCGCGTTGCCCGATGTCATCTCGAGCGCCCGCTCAAACAATCGCTGCCGCGCCTCATCGAGGTACGACTGCACGTCAAAGCCGTCATGGGGCTCTGGGAGCCCGGCGTTTCCCGTGCGGCCGTCGTCGGACAGCTGCAAGTCCCCCTGGTCCAGCAACTCCCCCGTCCGCCCGCTCGAATGCGCCCTTCCTGTGGCCGAAGAGGAGGCTCGCTGCCAGTTCCCTCGGAAGTGCGGCGCAATTCACCACTTCCAGGGAGCCGGTTGGCAGACCGCTCAGCCGATGGATGTAGCGCGCGACACGCTCCTTGCCCTTTCCCGTCTCCCCTTGGATGAGGACGGGAAAAGGAGAACGCGCGAATTGCGAGGCGCGCGAGAGGGCAGCGCGAAATGACGGGTGCCTGCCGATGATATTCAACTCGGCAAGCGCAATCTCATCCAGAGAAGTCGTCGTCTCGCGGGCTTGCGCAGCCAAAGACTTCACCACGCGCAAGGCGGCGGCAGGGTCAGCGATTGCGCCCAGCCCTACCTCTTCAACAGCAGGCTTGTCAGTGGTGACGTACTGGGGAGGGCGGGTCTGGAGGATCGTCGCCGGGATCTCACCGCTTGATGCGAGCAGGAGCCAGCACGCGTGCATCTGCGGCGTGCCGGATGCCGTGGATATCGCGAACCGGGCGCCCTCGCACTCGGAGCTGATCGCGCCAAACGCTGATCGGATGGCGGCCGCGGTCCTGCGGGCGAGCTCCATAATGTTCGCGGCGCTGAGAAGGTACATCCTGTCGAAGGCACGGATGCCGAGGAGGTAGAGGATAGGACCTTTCAGTTCCTCCCCGTCAATGCGACTCGGGAAGTACGGATCATGGAACCCGACGAACGTCAGCAGCACCTGCATCCCGGACCTCTCCACCGCATCATACTATGACCCGCAACCTGGGTTGTTGGTATTCCACTATCCCGCCCTCGCGGTTTCAAGAATTGCGCGCGGCGGATGAGCGCTTTCCAATTCAACCGCTACCACGAACCACCGGCACGCGCTTTTTTCCTTGATTTTATGCGCTTTTCGCAACGATGCCGTCGAAACAGCCTTCAGGACGTCGTCTGGCATGAGACTTGCATGACAGTCAGCAAAATCCGTAGAAGGAGGAATGGCATGTCGAAAGCTCTCAGGTTCACCATGTGGCCCGCGGCAGTGTTCTTGATCAGCGGATGCGCCAGCATCGTAAGCGGAGGCGACCAGTCCGTCGCGGTCAGTTCGGATCCGTCGGGTGCGTCCGTGAAGGTCCACGATTCGGCTGCAATGATCGTCTATGAATCATCCACTCCAGCCACGGTCATGCTGAAGAAAAGGAGGGAGTACGTCCAGGAATCCAATTACAGGGTGGTCATCGCGAAGCAAGTGTTGTCCAGCGGGAGGTGCTGCTCACCAGCGGCCCGAATGCGGGCTGGTACCTGGTGGCTCATCGTGGATCCCATGAGGGGCGCGATGTGGACCCTCGCTCCTGATATGGTTGGCTTGACATTGTCATCGGGCGTTTCGGCGCGTGCGGAGTCCACACCAATACGAGTGGTGCTCCTGCAGGATGTTTCCGATGAGCTTCGGAAACGACTCAAACCGATCCAAACGCCGGCGGGCTGAGACTTGCTCCGCCCCGGGGCTGAAGGATGAGACGGACCACTCCAGCCATCCATTCCGGCCGTACCGACCGGGAGCCTCGCCAGAGACCGAGGGCCAGCGGCGCATGGTGCGGGCGTGGAGGGCGGGTCAATGACCGCCGAAGACCGCTCAACGTTGGAAGCCCGGGCGCAGGGGTGCATGCTTGGGCAGATCGCAGGTGACGCGCTCGGTTCAATGGTAGAGTTCAAGAGCTCCGCGCAGATCGAGCGTGATTTCCCGGGAGGTCCCCGGCAGATCGATGGGAGCAGGCAATTTGGGACCCTGCCGGGGCAGCCCACGGATGATTCGGAGCTCGCCTTGGTCCTGGCCCGTGCGATCATCCGTGGCGGCTACGACCAGGAAGCCGCAGCCAGGGCGTACGCCTGGTGGTACGAGAGCGGGCCATTCGATATCGGAAATGCCACGAAGAAGGCACTCCATGCAGCCTCGGCTGCCGGGAGCAGGGGAGAGTCCGTTGCAGGCGCCTCAGAGAAAGCAGCGGACCCCGCAACGCAGGCGAACGGGGCGCTCATGCGGGTGAGCCCGCTGGGGATTAATGGATGGAGCTCGGGCCCCTCGCAACTGGCCGCGTATGCCCGGATGGACGCTCGCCTCACTCACCCGAGCGTGGCTACGCAGGATGCAAGTGCCGTGTACGTGCTCACGATCGCGCGGGCGATCAGGGTTGCTGAAACACCGGACAAGGTTCACAAGTTCGCACTGTGGTGGGCAAAGGACCACAAGGTCGAACCAGGGATCATCCAGGCAATCGCAGCGGCCGGCACCGAGCTTCCACAGGATTTCATCACCCATCAAGGTTGGGTGATCATCGCTCTTCAGAACGCGTTCTACCAACTGCTGCACGCCAGGTCGCTGGAAGAGGGAATCGTTGACACCGTGCGGCACGGAGGGGACACGGATACGAACGCCGCGATTGCCGGTACGCTGCTCGGGGCAGTGCATGGAGTGGACGCTGTCCCCGGTCAATGGCGCGAGGCCGTGCTGAGCTGCTGTCCCGAGCAAGGCAGGCCCGGCGTACAGCGACCCCGGCCGCGTGAGCTGTGGCCGACCGATTGCCTGGAGGTCGCCCTGAAGCTCTGCGGGTTGGGAGAATGAACATGGAACTGCGGATGAAGGCGAACATGTCCGTTGGACATCACGGCGTGCTTGCCTTGTGGGAAAATCATAAAGCCGGCTTTCTTGAGGGCACGGACAGCCTGTTCCTCGCTGATGCCGGGAATCTTTGGCATTGGGTCAGACGGTGACGATCCGCTCTATGATCGAGAGTTTCGACTGTTCATCTGACGCTGCATCCGACCATTCGCGGATTGCCGATTTGATATTTTCCAGCGCCTCATCCAGGGTCGAGCCCTGGGAATGACACCCTCGAAGTGCCGGACAACTGACCGAGAAACCCTCTTGTGATTCGACCAGGACCACCCTGTACTCCATGATCACAAGGCTAAGGACTCCTCCAAAGTCTCGTCAAGAACGAAGCCCGTTCCCCATATTTCCCGGCAGACTAGCGGCGGACATTGTGTTTGTACCCAACTGCGGGGTACAAACGCAATGTTCAAGGCATGCCCGTGGGAATATTCAGGGCACGATGACGGAACCGAATCCGCCGCCTTGCGTTTTGAAGCTTGCCAACTTATTATGTCGAAAACCGACACAACCTGTCTGAGGTCGGTTCTCCAGGGAAAGCATCGGAGGCGATGGGGGCGAATGACAGTCAGAGCCGACGAGAAATCCGTGCCCGGAGACGCCTTGGACGCTCGCATGGCGCGCCTCTCCCGCATGCTGGGCACCGACGAAGGCTTCTTCCTTCTGGCACTTCACTCCTTTGTAGAGAGCTTCATCTGCGACGTGTTCCCGAGCTACAAATACAGCATCAGCTTCCCCACGCTTCTGTGGGACTTCAAGGACTTCTTGAAGGCAAAGGGCCGGGTGACCCAGGCGGACGTCCAGGCCATCATCCGCATTTCCAAGGAGCACCCCACCGCGAACAAGGTCCGCCACGGCTTCCAGCAACTGGGCAAGGAAGAGGCCGTGGCCGCATCGTTCAACTTCCTTGGATTCTGCAGGGCCTGCGGCATTTCCCATCCCTTCCTTGCAACCCTTGCCCAGACCCTGAAGATCTGGGAAGAGAAAGTCTCCCCCCTGCAGAGGAGCCAGGAGCTTGCCAGGCTCAAGTTCGACCTGTTCGTGGCGCAGCGGGAGAACAAGAAGCTGCTCCAGCAGTCGGCGGATGCCAGGGACACGGCGGTGAGGGCCGGGCAGCTTGATGCCGACCTGAAGCAGCGGGCAGCCGAGCTTGCGCGGGAGAGGGCGCGGGCGGAGGGCAAGGCGGAGCGGGTGGACGCGCTGCGAGAGGAGCTGAACAACCTCAACCAGCAGAAGAAGGCCCTGGCCGATGAGCTGGTGAAGTTCCGCGACCTGGACCTGTACGTGGAGCACCTGAACAGGTTCACCGTGTACACGCGCACGCGGCGCGACTACGAGCGCAGCCTCATGCGCCTGACCGCCGAGCAGCAGGCCGCGCTGGACGCCATCACGCCCGGGCACGACTTCCTGGTGCGCGGAGGGGCGGGCACGGGAAAGACCATCGTGCTCCTGCACGCATACGGCCGGGCGCGGCGGGACCTGTTCACACCCCGCACCGTGCTCCTCACGTACACCACCACGCTGGTGAAGTACGACCGCTACCTCGCGGAGCTGTTGAAGGCCTCCGAGGAGCCGGGGCTCATCCAGACCGCGGACAGCTTTTTCCTGGCTCGCCTGCACGCCATCGACCCGTCGTTGAAGGTGGACTACGCGGCTGTTGACACGCTTGCCAAACGCTGGAACACGACGGGCTTCATGTCCAACGGCGAGCTTGCCACGGAGGTGGAAGACTTCCTCTTTGCCAACATGGTGAGCGAGGCCGAGTACGTGGAGGAGGCGGTACCTCGGCGCGGCATGCGCCAGCCGCTCTCCAAGGTCCAGCGCGCCAAGGTGTGGGAGATCCGGGAGCTGATCGTCGGGGCGATGGAAGACATGGGCGTCCTGAGCAAGAACTACAGCCGCATCAAGATAATCGAGGCTCTGGGCGATGACGGCAAGAGCGCATCTTCAACCGGGGCGGACCTGCGCAACCTCGATCTTGCTTTTGTCGACGAGTCCCAGGACCTCACCGCGGTTGACCTCAAGGCGCTGAAGCTGATGTGCAGCCGAGGGGTGATCATGGCAGGCGATGCCGGCCAGGCCATCTACGGGCTGGGCAGTCCGTACAAGCGGGCGGGCATCGATATCTCGGGCCGGACGAAGATCCTCCGCACCGACTTCCGCACCACCTGCCCCATCCACGACCTGGCGGAGAAGTATCGCGAGCTGTGCGGGCCTGACGTGGAAGGGGAGGCCATGACCACCCACGCCTTCCGCGAGGGGCCGTCTCCCGAGCTGTACCGGGCCGCCACCCGCGAGGAGCTTCTCAAGCTCCTGGTGGAGAAGGTGAGCCTGTTCATCGACAAGCT
>PMZS01000373.1:0-310 GCA_003170115.1 Spirochaetaceae bacterium | reverse complement strand
AACCTGATCTACGTCGCCATGACGCGTGCGATGGACAACCTGAACGTGTTCGTGATGGAGGAGGCGAAGGAGAGGGCTGTCACAGAGCTGGTGGGGGCGATGAACGGCATGGGGGCGACGCCTTGAGGTGAATGCTTGACTCCCTGGTTCAACGATCCTGCTCTTGCACTCATGGATCAGGGCGAGCGGCCGATTCCGCGGGATATTCTCAAGGCTGTTCATCGGCTGGTGGAAGGCCATGCTTGCCGAGGCGCGCGACGTCATTGCCGCGCTCCCTCCCGGAGAAGTCGGGACCTGCGTCCTTGACGCA
>PMZS01000253.1 GCA_003170115.1 Spirochaetaceae bacterium | reverse complement strand
CTGGGGCCGTTCTTCGTGATGTCGACGGCCAGCGGCGTCATCTGGAAATCGACGATCTTCAACACCACCTTCGGCTGGTACGGGGTCATTTCAAAGGCCATCGGCCTCACCCCGATCGACCTGCTCAGCTATCGTCCCCTTCTGGTGATCGTCTTCCTGTTCTGGTGGCAGTGGATGCCGTTTTTCGTCCTTGTGATCCTGGCCGGACTGCAGGGGATTCCTGTCGACCTGACCGACAGCATGCGCATCGACGGTGTGAACTGGGCGCAATCGACGTTCCTGATCAAGCTGCCCCTGATCGCGCAGCACTTGCGCGTTGCGATCATGCTGGGACTGGTGTTCATCATCAAGGAGTTCGGGCTGATCCTGGTGACCACCGCGGGGGGACCGGGAACGCGCTCGTACACCCTGCCCTATGCCGTGTACATGCAGGTCTTCAATGCCTCCAACGTCGGCAGGGCGGGCGCCCTGGCGACAATGACCGTCGCCCTCACCCTGCTCGCCGTGACCCTGCTGTACCGGTCCCTCCGAAAGCGAAGTGAAGCGATTGCCTGAGCACAGGAGCAGCGTATGACCGAGAGTCGGGACATCAGGCGCGTGTACAGGTCGATCTGGTTGAGACGAACGGCGAAAACCGCCGGATTGACCATCGTGATCTACGCCATCGCGATCCTCTACATCTCCCCCGTCCTGTACATGTTCCTCTCCGGTTTCAAGACGGAATACCAGGCGGTCACGCCGAGCCTCGTCTTCACCCCGACCCTGGAAACGTACCAGAAGGTGCTGAGCGACAGCAGCATGTACAGCTACCTCAGGAACTCCCTTTTCCAGGTGGTTGCCGGCACAGCAATCTGCCTTGCCCTGGGGACTCCCGCGGCATTTGCGCTGGTCTTCGGGCNNGTTCATCACGACCATCCTCCTGCCCCCGGTTGCCGTGCTCATCCCGCTGTACACCTGGTTCCAGACGTTCGAGCTGAACAAGACACCCCTTGGGCTCCTGATCGCCTATGTCGGGTTTCACACCCCGATCGTGGTGTGGATGCTGTATTCCTTCTTCAAGGATGTGCCCGTTGAGATCATAGAAGCATCCGACATCGACGGCTGCTCGCGCTTTCGACAGCTCATTTCAGTTGCAATGCCGCTGGTACGAACGGGGATTCTTGCCGCCGGTCTGCTGGTTGCCGTGTTCATCTGGAACGAGTTCTTTCTTGGTTTCAACCTCACGGGAAACACCACGGCAACGCTCCCTGTCTACCTGGCGCGGTTCCGGGAGCAGCAGGGGATGTTCGTCGCGCAGCTTTCCGCATCGTCCACGATTGCCATCCTCCCGGCCGTCATCCTGGGATGGATGACGCAGAAGGCCCTGGTGAAAGGGCTCACCCTCGGCGCCGTGAAAGGCTGAGACCGCTTCCCGGCATGAACCGCGCACGAGCTTCCGCGAAAAAAGCACCATGAGGAAGGAATGACCTGAGATGAAAGCAGCTGTCATCGAAAGACCGGGGAGCATCGTCGTGAAGGCCGTGCCGGCGCCCGCCGTCGGCGACCATGACGTGCTGATCGAAGTGAAGGCGAGCGGGATCTGCGGCACGGATATTCATATCTTCCACGGTGACTACCTGGGCACGTATCCGGTCACCCCGGGGCATGAGTTCTCGGGAATCGTGAGGAAGGTGGGGGCGAAGGTCACCCGATTTGTCCCGGGAGACCATGTCGCGGTGGAGCCGAACATTGCCTGCGACAACTGCCCGGCCTGCCTGTCGAACCGCCAGAACTTCTGCGCAAACTGGAACGGGGTCGGTGTCACCCTGCCAGGCGGCATGGCGGAGCTGGCGGCCGCGCCCGAGAAGGCCGTCTTCAACGTCGGTGCGCTGCCCTTCGCATCGGCAGCTTTCGTCGAGCCGCTCTCCTGCGTCCTGCACGGCGTGCAGCGGACCGGTTTCGCCCTGGCGGACCGGGTCCTGATCCTGGGCGCGGGACCCATCGGCATCCTGCTTCTGAAATCCATTCTCCTCGAAGGAGCAAGCTCCATTACCTCGGTGGACAGGATCGCGGCCCGGCGGGCGCTCGCGGAGCGCTCCGGGGCTTCTCAGACGACCGACAACCTGGACGCTTGTGCGGCGGACAGCTTCGATGTTGTCGTCGACGCGACAGGTGTTCCCGGTCTCATGGAACGAACGGTGTCCCTCGTTCGTCCCGGCGGACGGATCCTGCTCTTCGGGGTTCCGCCCGGCAACAGCCGCATCTCCCTGGACGCCTTCGCGATATTCCGCAAGGGGCTGACACTCTTGTCCTCCTACACGTCCGTGCGCAATTCCATCCAGGCGGTGCGACTCCTCGAAACGGGGAAAATCGATGTATCGACGCTTGTTTCTCACGAGCTGCCGCTGGCGGATTTCCGCCGCGGGATCGGGCTGATCGAGGAGGGCGCCGAGGGAGTGCTGAAGGTTCTCATTCGGCCTGACCTGTAAAAGCGGGCACGGAGGGCAGGGACATGAGACAGGCGGTAATGACTGCTCCTGGCGCGATCGAGATGCGCAACGTAGCCGAAGCGCGCGCAGGGAAGGGACAGGTGCTGCTCAGGATCACGCGGATCGGCGTGTGCGGGAGCGACGTCCACGTGTACCATGGCACGCATCCCTTCGTCAGCTATCCCGTGGTGCAGGGTCACGAGTTTTTCGGCGTCGTGGAAGCGGTGGGAGCAGGAGTTGCCGGGATCCGTCCCGGAATGAAAGTCACCGCCACGCCGCAGGAAGTGTGCGGTGCCTGCCGCCCGTGCCGCCGCGGGCACTACAACGTCTGCGAAAATCTGGTTGTGCGCGGTTTCAAGTCTCCCGGCGTGGCGCAGGACCTGTATGCCACGGAGGCGGAGAAGCTCGTCGTGCTGCCGGATTCTTTCACACCGGAACAGGGCGCCTTCGTGGAGCCGGTCGCGGTAGCGGCGCACGCCAGCGGACGGGCGGGAACATTAGCGGGCAGGAACGTGGTGGTCCTGGGCGCGGGACCGATCGGCAACTTTGTTGCCCAGGCGGCTCGATGCCGGGGAGCGAAGAGTGTCCTCATCACGGACCTCAGCGACGAGCGCCTTGCAGTCGCGCGGCGGGTGGGTATCGACGCCGTATCGAAAGCGGGGGAAGAACGGCTCGATGACGCGGTGGACCGAGTCTTCGGTGACGAGGGCTTCGACGTCGCATTCGAAGCCGCGGGCAACGAGGCGGCCATGGATCAGGCGATCACCACGATCGGAAAGGGAGGCACGATCGTGGTCGTGGGAGTCTTCGGCGGCAAGCCTCCGATCGACATGGCCCGGGTCGGCGAGCACGAGCTTCACATGATCGGCTCGATGATGTACCGGCACGAAGACTACGACACGGCAGTGGAATGGATCGCCGCCGGCACGATCCGGACGGGGCCGCTGGAATCCCGTCATTTCCCTCTCGAGCAATACACCGAAGCGTATCGCTACATCGAGGAGCAGGGTGCCCAGTCCATGAAGGTATTCGTGGATCTGTAGGGCGCCATGGAGTCACAAGGAGGAAGTTCATGAAGGACGCGGTGTTGGAGTCACGGCCGATCCTGGAGAGGTTCAGGCTCGACGGAAAGGTCGCCCTTGTCACGGGCGGCGGCCAGGGCATTGGGCGGGCTTTCTGCCACGCGCTGGCGGACGCGGGCGCGCGGGTTGCCGTGGTGGACATGGCTCGCGAGGCCGCTGAAGCAGTCGCGGGAGAGCTCGCGGCACGAAAGGCGGAATCCCTCGCAGTGGTCGTGGATGTCACGAACCCGGATCATCGCCGGCAGATGGTGGAGACGGTGCTGCGGCGATGGGGGACGCTTACCATCAGCGTGAACAACGCGGGAATGGGTAACTGGTGCGACGCCGAGAAGGTGACGCCCGAAGACTGGGGACGGATCATGAGGCTGAACCTGGACGCGGTATTCTTCTGCGCGCAGGAGGAAGCCCGCGTCATGGTGAAGACGGGGTACGGCAAGATTATCAACACCGCGTCGATGTCGGGGCACATTGTCAACACGCCGCAGAACCAGGTCGCCTACAACACATCCAAGGCCGGGATCATCCACATGACGCGCACCCTCGCCGCCGAATGGGCCGCCCGCGGCATCAGGATGAACAGCATCAGCCCGGGCTACACACGGACGGCGCTCGTGGAAAACCTTCTTGCCACGCCGGAAGGAAAAAGCATGCTTGGCCGCTGGCTGCCGATGATCCCCATGAACCGCATGGCGGAGGTGACGGACCTCCAGGGGGCCGTCGTGTACCTCGCTTCCGAGGCATCCGACTATATGACCGGTCATGACATGGTGATCGATGGCGGCTATTGCGTGTGGTGACGCACCGGCTTCGCGCACTTTCGGTGCAGCCGGCGCCGTGGTATTCTCCAATGTCCAGGCCCTGAGTACCGCATGCAGACACCGATGTGGATGGCCGTCCGCGCGCCCAGTCTTGTCACCACCCTCGCCGGTCACGGCGTGGCGGGCCTGGTCTTCTTCCTGTCCTTTCGCAATCCCGTCATCCGCCCGATCTGGCTTCCGCAGTTTTTCCTCCTCCTGTTCCTGTCAACTGCGCTTCTGCTCGTCGTGCCGCTCTTTCACAAAAGCGCCCAACGGCTCATCGTGCTGCTGTCGGCGATGTCCGTCGAGATCGTCATGGGCATCCCCCAGGGTCCCGATCTCGCCGTTGGAGCGATCCTCGGCACGGTTTTCATCTTCGTGACGACGATGGAAGTCGAGGGCAGGGCGGCCCCTCTCCTCTGCGTCGCGAGCGCTTTCGCGCTTTCCTGGAGTCACTGGCCGCTGGTGGCGTGGGGCACGCGAATCGAGGGCGCCTCGCCGCTTCACGCCGCCCTCATGGCGACGTACCTCCTTTTCCTGACGTGGCTCGCGCGGCTCGTGGGCACTCGTGGGCTGCGGATCCGCCGCCAGCACGATGAGCTCCTCCGAATTGACCGGACCGTGCGGGCGCTCTCGGAGGCCAACCTCGACTTCCAGGAGCTGGCCACCCGGGTGCAGCGCGAGACCGAGGAGCTTGAGCGCAGGAGAATCACACGCGAAATCCACGATATCGTTGGACACACCCTCACGAACATCCAGATGATGATGGAGGCGGCGACGGACCTGGTCCGCGGGAACCGTGCCGGCCTGGAGGAGCTTCTCCTGAAATCCCGCGACCAGGCCCAGCGGGGCCTCCTCGAAACGAGGCGGGCCATGCGGAACCTGCGGTCAGTTCCCGCGGTCAGGGCCGGCGGCCTCGGACGGGTCATGGAATTGGCGCGGATCTTCGAGAAGGCGACGAAAGTGGCTGTGAAGCTCCACTTCGGCAACGCGCCCGAGAGCTTCGGTGCCCTGATCGACGAAGTGGTCTACCGGACGGTGCAGGAATCCTTGACGAACGCCCTGCGCCACGGAAATGCGACGGAAATCACCGTCAGCTTCTGGATCGTCGATGAGGCGCTGCGTCTCAGCGTCGCCGACAACGGGGTGGGATCCAAGGAAATCGTGCCCGGCATCGGCTTGTCCGGCATGGGCGAGCGG
>PMZS01000327.1:326-8638 GCA_003170115.1 Spirochaetaceae bacterium | reverse complement strand
GACATCCTGCGCCGCGCCATGGGCAAGAAGAAGCCCGAGGAAATGCTCAAGATGAAGGAGAAGTTCCTCGCCGGCGCAAAGGCCAGGGGGTACGATGCCCGGACGGGGGAAAGGATCTTCGAGCTGCTCTTTGCCTTCAGCGGCTATGGGTTCAACAAGAGCCATGCCGCCGCGTACGCCATCCCGGCCTATCACACGATCTGGCTCAAGGCGAACCACCCCGCGGAGTTCATTGCCGCCAACTGCACCAACGACATGAGTGATACCGACCGGCTCGCGCAACTCATCCGTGAGGCGCGGGAGATGGGAATCCCGGTGCTGCCGCCGGACGTGAACGTGTCTGAAAAGGATTTCACCGTGGAGGACGGGAAGATCGTTTTCGGGCTCCTGGGGATCAAGAACGTGGGGTCCGGTGCGGTTGATTCGATTCTCGCGGAGCGGCAGCGCGGTGGACCTTTCTCCGGCATCCTGGATTTCTTCGGACGGATCGACTCCCACGAGGTGAACCGAAAGGTGGCGGAGAGCCTGGTCATCACCGGGGCATTCGACCGGCTGGGAGAGACGCGGGCCACCCTGATGCACAACCTCGACCGGGTGATGGAGATCTCCGCCCGCTCACGCGAGGCGAAGCGATATGGCCAGGTGTCGCTTTTCGGCGGGGTGGGAGAGGCCCCCGCGGCGGCGATCGAGCTGGAACGCCTGCCCGAGCTGCCGGCGTCCCGCCTGCTGCAGGAGGAGCGCCAGAACCTCGGCTTTTTCTTCTCGGGCCATCCCCTCGATCCCTGGAGAGAGACTATTTCGCGTGCCGTCACGGTGGACCTCTCGAAGAAGGACTCGCTCGCCAACGATCGCTCCTGCGCCCTCATCGGGGTCATGAGCGACGTGAGGGAGATACGCACGCGCAACGGGAGGACAATGGCCTTCGCCCAGCTCGCGGACCTCAGGGGATCTATCGAGTTGATCCTCTTTTCCGATATTTATGAAAGCAGGCGCGCCCTGATTGCCAATGACGCGATCGTCGGCGTGCTGGGCAAGATCGACACCACGAGAGGGGACGCGAAAGTGAAAGTGGATGAGATCACGGATCCGGCGCGCATCCCGCAGAAGCAGGCGCAGGCCGTGCATGTCCGTCTGAGGGACGAGGTGGGAACCGAGGAAAGCCTGCACACGATGAGGGAGTACCTGCTGGACCGGCGGGGGGCGTGCTCGCTGTTCTTCCACGTGGGCGGCGGCAACGGGGACACTATCGTGCAGGCATCCTCCCAGATCCGTGTCGCCGGGACCGAGGAGGTCCTCCTGGGTCTGCGGGAGTACCCCCAGGTAGCAGACGCATGGACCGAGTAAGAATCGGGCTGGTGGGATTCGGGACCGTCGGGGCGAGCTTCTACCGCCTGCTCACGGAGAATGCGGAGGAGTTCGCCCGGCGGTTGGGAGTCGCCGTGGAGGTTCCATGGGTCGGCGTGCGCGACGCGTCACGCGAAAGAAAGGTCAAACCCGGCACCCGCGTTGTGCAGGGGTGGCGGCAGATCGTGGAGGACCCCGACGTGCCGATCGTGGTCGAGCTGGCCGGCGGGGTGGACAGCCCGCTGCCGCTCATCCGGGATTCGCTCAGCCGCGGGAAGCACGTCATCACCGCGAACAAGGCTCTTCTCTCCGTCCACGGCAGGGAGCTTTTCTCCCTTGCCGCGGCCAACGGGGTCGAGCTGAAGTTCGAGGCCGCCGTGTGCGGGGGGATTCCGATCGTCAAGGTCCTGCAGGAGAGCCTGCTGGGAAACCGGGTCACGAGCCTCGTCGGCATCGTGAACGGGACGACCAACTTCATCCTCACGTCGATGCGCGAGCAGGGGAGCGCCTACGCGGACGCGCTTGCGGAGGCGCAGGCCCGCGGCTACGCGGAGGCCGACCCNNGGACCGGCTCTCGTTCGAGGAATCGCTCAGCCAGGCTCAGAAGAAGGGTTTCGCGGAGGCGGACCCGACCCTCGACGTGAACGGAGGAGATGCGGCGCAGAAGATCGGCCTGCTCGCGAGCATCGCTTTCGGGTGCTGGATCACCCCCGCTGACATCCTCTGCGAGGGAATCTCCGCGGTCGAGCTGAAGGACATCGAGTTCGCGAAGGACAGCGGGTTCGTCGCCAAGCTGGTTGCACAGGCCCGAATGGTTGATGCCCAGCCCCTGGTGACCGTTTTTCCGGCCTTCGTGCCGATAGATCATCCACTCGCCGGAGTCCGCGACGAGTTCAACGCGGTCCTGGTNNTCCTGAAGGGGATTCTTGCACGGCAGAGGCCCCGACCCTTTGCCGCGAGCTTCACCGACATCCGCCCGTTCCCGGTAGAGCGCATGCAGAGCCGGTACTATTTCCACTTTGTCACGGCAAACCGACCGGGAATCTGGGCCCTCGTGACGGGGGTCTGCGCGGAAACGGGCATCAATATAGAGAGCGTGCACCAGAAGTGGGAGGACAAGTCGAAGCCGTCCGACCTGTACGTCCTCGTCGACGAGGCGGAGGAAGCACAGGTGCGCCGGGCATTCGCGCGCATCACGGGCTCCGACGGCATTTCCCCCGATTCCCACTACATCAGGATCCTCGCGAGCCCCTCGGGAGGCCGGAGATGATCGACCTTCACACGCACACGTTTCTCAGCGACGGAGAGATCGGGCCCGCGGAGCTGGTTCGCCGCGCCGAGCATGCCGGCTACCGCGCCATCGGGATTACCGATCACGCGGATGCATCGAATCTCGACGACCTGATCTCCGCGGTCGTGCAATTCGCGCGTGAGACCCAGCACTTCGTGAAAATCCGCATCATTCCCGGGGTGGAGCTCACGCACGTTCCGCCGGGACAGATCAGCGGCCTGGTGCGCCGCGCCCGGCAGCTCGGTGCGCGTCTGGTGCTTCTGCACGGCGAATCGGTGTGCGAGCCGGTGGCCCTGGGAACGAACCGGGCCGGCATCGAGGCGGGTATCGACGTGCTCGCCCACCCCGGCATCATCTCTGAAGAAGAAGTGCGCCTGGCGGCGGCCAACGGCGTGCACCTGGAGATCTCGGCGCGCTTCTCCCACGGGCTGGGAAACGGGAGGGTTGTCTCCCTTGCGCGGGAAGCAGGCGCAGCCCTGGTGCTCAATTCGGATGCCCATTCGCCAACCGACATCCTCACGCCGAACTGGCGGGAGAAGGTCGCCTTCGGATCGGGACTCACCGCCGATGAGATGGAGCGGATCAACAAGACCATGATCTCACTCGTGGAGAAGCTGGTTCCGTCCACATTTTTTGCGTAGGAGACACACATGTTGATAGTCCTCACCGTCGTGAACATCATCCTGATCGCCTACTTGTTCATTCTTTCTCTCCGAATCGTCCTTGGATGGTTTGCGCCGCAGGCCCTGGGGAAAGCATGGGAACTTCTCACGGCAGCCACGGATCCTTACCTGGCGGCCTTCTCCCGAATCCGTTTCCTCCGCGGCAACCTGTTCGACTTCACACCGATTGCCGCAATGCTCGCCATCGTGGTGGCCCTGGACTTCGTGAACCAGCTTCTCTACTACTTCCGGTTCAGCCTGGGGTTTTTCCTCGCGTCGGTGTTCTCCGCCGTCTGGTTCGGGATCAGCTTCCTTCTGCTGTTCTTTCTTATTGTGGGGCTTGTCCGCACGATCCCGCTCGCCTTTCGCGGCACTGCCGCTACGAGCCTCTGGAAGGTTGTCGATACGATCATGCAGCCGATCGTCGCCTGGGTGACAAAGGTGTTTCGTCTGGGGCGAAGGTCCGGCTACACCCAGCACCTCCTGCTCACCATCGGACTGTTGTTCGTGGCCTGGGTGTTCGGTCAGTTCCTGGTGGTCCCGCAAGTGGTCTTGCTCCTGCAAAGTCTCCCGATCTGAGCGGTTCCGCACGGCGCCCGGGGGCCTGATGCTCCTCAGCGAACTTTCCCGCGACGTTGCCTCGATGCACGGTGTGGGTCCGGCCCTTGCCGAACGGCTCGCGCGGCTCGGTGTACGGACGTTTCGCGACCTTCTGCTTTTCCTGCCGCGCGGGTACGAGGACCGCACCGCTGTCGTCCCCCTGGCCCAGGCATCGCGGCTGGAAAAGGCCGGCGTGGCGGTGAGTGTCGTGGGAGTCGCCGACATCGGATGGGGCCGTTCCCGGACGCTGAAGGCGCTGGTTTCCGATGAAAGCGGCGAGGCATCCCTGCTTTGTTTCGGTCGGGCGTTCCTTCGCCGCGTCCTGATGCCGGGAAGGAAATTTTTCCTCTGGGGGAGCTTTCACACCCGGCGCGGGGAGCTGCAGTGTTCCGATTTCGAGCTGGAGCCCTGGAGCGAGAATCCCGCCGGTTTCGGCAGGATCCTTCCTCTTTATCCGCTCACCGAGGGCCTCACTCAGCTCACCCTCCGAAAGCTCATGTCCCGCGCGCTTTCCGATCTCGCGCCCTCGATCGAACCGGGGCTTCCGGCGGAGCTCGTCCGCGCCCGGCATCTTCCCGTTCCCGGCGAGGCCCTGCGGGGCGTGCACTTTCCGCGCACGCGCGCTGATGCGGACGAGTGCCGGGCGGCGCTCGCCTACGAAGAGTTGTTCTATTTTGAAATCGCCGTGCTGCGCCGCAGGCGTGCCCTGGCGGCAACCCGACCGCGCGTGCGCGCGCCCCAGACGAGGCTGCGGGACGCGCTTATCCGGCGGCTCCCCTTTACACTCACTGACGACCAGGTCCTGGTTGTGTCCGAGATCGAGGCGGACCTCTGGTCAGGAGTGCCGATGGCGAGGCTCCTGCAGGGCGACGTGGGCTGCGGCAAGACCCTGGTCGCCCTGCTTTCGATCATGCTCGTTGTCGGATGCGGCGAGCAGGCGGCTTTCCTCGCGCCCACGGAGCTGCTGGCCCGGCAGCACGCCGAGAACGCGGCCAGGCTGCTGGAGCCCCTGGGCGTGCGAATTGCGTTTCTCTCCGGCTCCGTCACCGGAGATCCGCGCAGCCTCCTGCGGGAGGCGCTCAAGGCGGGGGATGTGGACCTGCTCTTCGGCACGCACGCGCTTTTCTCGGAAGAGGTGACGTTCAAGGATCTGGGCCTGGTGATCGTGGACGAGCAGCACCGGTTCGGAGTGCTTCAGCGACAGGCGCTTCTCAGGAAAGGGACCAGCCCCGACCTGCTCCTGATGACGGCCACTCCGATCCCGAGAACGCTCGCGCTCACCGCGTTCGGCGACCTCGATGTCTCCTCCATCAGGACCATGCCGGCCGGCCGGCGGCCGGTGATCACTCACCTCGCGCGGGAAGGAAACGAGGAGAAGGTCTACCGCCGGGTCCGCGAGGAGATTTCCCTCGGGAGGCAGGCGTATTTCGTGTACCCTCTTATAGAAGAGTCGGAGTCACTCGATGTGAAGGACGCGGAGACCGCCTTCCGCATTCTTCAGCACCAGGTGTACAAGGGAATCCCAATGGCCCTGATCCACTCCCGTGTCGCGGAGGAGGAGAAGGAATCGGCCATGGCGGGATTCGCGGCGGGAAAGGTGAAGATCCTTGTTGCCACGAGCGTCGTGGAGGTCGGGGTCGATGTCGCCAACGCCAGCTGCATGGTCATCGAGCATGCGGAGCGCTTCGGCCTGTCCACGCTGCATCAGCTTCGCGGGAGGGTGGGGCGCGGAGCCGACCAGTCCTACGCCTTCCTCGTGTACGGCGAGAAGCTCACCCCTGAAGGCGTGGAGCGGCTGAAGATCATGATGGAAACCACGGACGGGTTCGCCATCGCGGAGCGCGACATGCGCCTGCGCGGCCCCGGGGAGCTGCTCGGCGTGCGGCAGAGCGGGTTCCTGAGCTTCCGGGTCGCGGACCTGCTCCTGCATGGGACCCTTCTCTTCCAGGCCCGGGACGATGCAAAGCGCCTCCTCGCCGAAGACCCGGGGTTGCTTCAACCGACGAACATGGTGATCCCACGGGTCCTCGCGACCTCCGAAGCCTTGCAGGCAGCGGAAGGGGCGGCAGCGGCGGTCGAGGGAGGATGAGGTGAGGATCACAGGTGGCTTGTACAGGGGCCGCACGATTCTGTGTCCGCCGGGCGTCATCCGGCCTTCCATGGACAGGATGAGGCAGTCCCTTTTCTCAATCCTCGGGGATCTGCAGGGCGTGTCCTTCCTCGACCTGTTCAGCGGGACGGGAATCATCGGAGTAGAAGCGGCCTCCCGCGGAGCCGAGCCTGTCCTCCTGGTGGAAAAGGACCCGAGGAAAAAGGCCGTCATCCGCAAGAACATCAGCTTTGTTGAAACCGGGATCGAGCTGGTGATCGCCCCCGTGGAGCGGTTTCTTCGCGTGAACCAGCGCGGGTGGGACATTGTCTTCCTCGATCCGCCCTTCGACATGGAGGGGAAGGGAGCTGTCCTCGACTCCGCCTGCATGCTCCCGCACCTCGCCCCCGGAGGGCTTGCGATCATGCACCTGCACTCCGCGGAGAAGCTTGCCACGGAGAGGGACGGTCTGGAGCTGGCGGACCGCAGGGCCTACGGGCAGTCGCTCCTGCTGTTTTTCAGGCGACGAGAGGGTTCGGCTTGACGCGCCACCGGGGCATCTGGTAAGTTGGGACACCGGGAAACGGATCCTTATCGGAGCCTCCCCTGGGGCCCCGGTCGCGCGGCCTTCGGCCGCGCTTGCCCTTGTAGCTCAGTTGGTAGAGCACGTCCTTGGTAAGGACGGGGTCACCGGTTCAAATCCGGTCGAGGGCTCGATAGTCGTGCCACCCGCTTGACACATTGCAGGCGAAATGTGTAAATTCGCCGTTCAACTACCTGCAGGGAGACCCAAATGGCCAAAGGCAAAGCGAAAAACCTGGAGCTGATAGCTCTGCAATGCACCGAGTGCGACAGGCGCAACTATACGACCACGAAAAATCGCAAGAATACCCAGGGAAAGCTGGAGTTCAACAAGTACTGCAGGTGGGACAGGAAGCATACGGTCCACAAGGAAGCAAAGGTAAAGTAGGGCCTAGCCAAGGAGGGCGAGGGCGAGCGAGGGCAGGGATGCCCGAAAGCGAGCCCCTCAGCCAAGGAGGGCGAGGTCGGCCGAAGCCCTGCCGCGCCAAATGACGCGCAAGCGCGTCGGGCGTGGCGTTGGATGGCTGGAAGGCCGACATGATCCATAGGCCAGTAGCTCTAATGGTAGAGCGCCGGTCTCCAAAACCGGATGTTGCGGGTTCGAGTCCTGCCTGGCCTGAACCGGGATGGGAAGAGCCGAGGGACGGAGGAAATGAGAAGAATCATCCTGTTCTTTCAGGAGAGCTTCGCGGAGCTCAGGAAGGTGACGTGGCCCAGCCGTGATGAGGCCGTGGCCTCGACGAAGGTCGTGCTGATCTCCACGCTCCTCATTGCCGGCATGCTCGGCCTCGTCGACTTCATCCTGTTCAAGCTCGTCGACTGGCTCTTCTAGGAGCTGAGGCGCATGTCAAAAGCGTGGTACGTCCTGCATACCTACTCGGGGTATGAGAACAAGGTCCAGAAGCACGTTCGGATGCTCGTGGACAAGGGCACGCTGAAGGAGCACGTCTTCGACGTGAAGGTCCCCTCCGAGGAAGTTGTCGAGGTGAAGGACGGACACAAGAGGGTGTCCTCCAAGAAGTTCCTTCCCGGCTACATCATGATGGAAATGGACCTGCCTGACCCGGGGTGGAAAGAGGTGTGCCAGGAGATCCGCAAGATACCCGGCGTCACCGGGTTCGTGGGCTCGAACAGGAACCAGAAGCCCCAGCCGATTTCCCAGGACGAGGCACGCGGCATCCTCCAGAAGGCGGGAGAGATCAAGGCGGACCGCATCCTGAAGCCACGGCAGAGCTTCTCCGTCGGTGAGATGGTGCGGATCATCGACGGTCCCTTCGATTCGTTC
The DNA here is from genome assembly GCA_003170115.1 of Spirochaetaceae bacterium. GTDB lineage: Bacteria > Spirochaetota > Spirochaetia > SZUA-6 > Fen-1364 > Fen-1364. Next base: position 785 of record PMZS01000327.1, on the reverse strand, counting down.
ACCGGAAGCATCGAAGAGGTGAACACGGAGAAGGGAAAGCTTCGGGTGATGGTGGGAATTTTCGGCAGGTCGACCCCGGTGGAGGTCGATTTCCTGCAGGTGGAAAAGATTTAAAGGAGCGCGGTTCGCGCTCGCAGGGCAATAAAGGAACCCTCTTGGGGCGGAAGCCCGATTGGGAGCTCGGGTGCGGCGCACCAGCGCCGCGCGCGCGCGATGGTACCACGGAGGTTGAGGGAAGATGGCAAAGAAGACAGTCAAGGCAATCGTCAAGCTGCAGGTGCCGGCCGGCAAGGCCACCCCGGCCCCGCCGGTGGGACCGGCGCTGGGCCCCCACGGGGTGCAGGCGGCGCAGTTCTGCCAGCAGTTCAACGAGAGGACACGCAAGCAGGAAGAGGGAGTGCTCATTCCGGTGGTCATTACGATCTACACGGACAAGAGCTTCACCTTCATCACCAAGAC
>PMZS01000327.1:0-258 GCA_003170115.1 Spirochaetaceae bacterium | reverse complement strand
GCCCGCAGCATGGGCGTGACGGTGGAGGGCTAGCGGCATGACCCACGGGAAGAAATACCGGGCCTCGGTCCAGAAGTTCGACCGCATGGAGGCCTACCCGCTGGAGAAGGCGGTGGACCTCGTGAAGGAAATGGCCTTCGCGAAGTTCGACGAGACGGTCGAAGTCTCCATGAAGCTCAACATCAAGAGCAAGCACACCATCCGCGACGTGATGGCGCTGCCCCACCTCTTCGGCAAGGACAAGCAGATCCTCGTCTT
>PMZS01000293.1 GCA_003170115.1 Spirochaetaceae bacterium | reverse complement strand
TGCCGACGACGCCCACGCTGACGAGGGTCCCAGCGGCGAGCAGCGGCTGGGGGCTTTCACGCGTCTCCTCGACCGGGTGAAGGAGGCGGGGTTCGACGGCCTTTTCCTCCTGATCGACGAGCTGTCGGAGTTCTTCCGCTCCAAGGCGACCCCGCAGGCGCTGAACGAGGACGCGCGCACCCTGCAGCTTCTTGGCGAGCTTGCCTCGCGGCAGCCGCTGTGGATCGTGGCCGCGGTGCAGGAGTCCATCGAGGCCACGGGCGATGTCTCGCAGGCCATCCTCAGGAAGATCAAGGACCGGTTCCCTGTCAGGCTCGGGCTGAGCACGGTGCACGTCCGCTCCCTCATCGGGGGAAGGCTCGTGCGCCGGAAGCCGGGAGCCGAGGAGGAGATCGCCCGGATCTACCAGCACTACAAGAGCCAGTACGCGACCTTCTCCGCCCCGTTCGACGCCTTCAGCGCCTCCTACCCGGTGCACCCGGCGACCCTCTCGCTTCTCGAGGGGCTGGGGGACCTGTTCTCACAGCATCGCGGCATCGTGGACTTCGTCTACTCCCGTATCGCGGGAGATGCCGCGCGCGGCATTCCCGGGATCCTCTCCAGGCCTGCCGCCGAGTTGCTGGGCCCCGACAGCATCTACGACCACTTTGCCGCCCGGCTTGCCGAGTTTTCCGCCTTCAACGTGTATCCCCGCCGCATCGTGCCCCACCTGGACGAGGCGATCGGGATGGCCCTCGAATCGGAGGAGGACCGCGCACTCGCGCGCAGGCTCGTACGGATGCTCGTTCTGTACAAGGTGCACCCGACGGCCCGCGCACCGACGGTATCCCAGCTTGCCGAGCTTGCCGCCTGCAGCATCGGCGGCGCCCAGCCTTCGCTGAACGCCCGCTACGTGTCAGAGGCGGTCCTGGATCCCGTGGTGCGGGGAAGCCGCTTCCTGTCCCGGACGCTTCCCTCTTCCGGGGACCCGCTCCAGGCCGTGTATGCAATCACCGTCGAGGAGGACCCGGGGAAGCTGCTGGACGCGCGAGTGCGGAGCGCGGAGGCGGAGATCCCGCGGGACGATGCGCGGCTGCTCATCGAGCCCCTCCAGCAGATGAGTGAATCGGAGTCGTGGCCGGGAGCTGCCGTATGGGAAGAGGGGGCGCGGCGCAGCGTGTCGTGGAGCTTGAGCGCGCGCTCCGCCCTGGTGCGCTTCCTGCACGGGGAGCCGGCAGGCGCGTTCGCCGACAGGCTGGCCTACGACATCGCGGAGAAGAAATACGACTTCGCCCTCGTGCTTGCGGCGGGAGACCAGTCCCTCGAATGCCCGCACGCGGCGCTGTGGCGCATCCCGCTGCCGAAGGACAACCGGGCCTTGCGCGAATACCTGTCCCTGCGGATGGTCGCCTCCAGGACGAGCGAGACAAATCCCGCCGACGTCCCCCTCCTCGCCCTGCTGAAGGAGCGGATGGCCCGGGCAGCCCCCGCGGCGGTCCAGGCCGCCCTCGAGGCCCTGTATGCGGGGGAGTTCTCCGATGCCGGCATCCGCGTCGACCCGTCCATCCGCCAGGTCAGGCGTTTCGACAGGCTGCTGGAGATCTCGGCGGACAAGCTCCTGGAGGAGCGCTATCCGCGTTTCCGGGAGGTCGCCCCCCGCAAGATACTTCCCTCGCCCCGGCTGTACCAGCAGGTGCTCGAGGGGTTCGTCGTGCCGGGCACTCTGCCGCTCGCCGAGGCGCGATCCCGCGCGCTCTCAACCCTCATCGACGGCCTTGCCACTCCCCTGGGCCTTGTGGAGATCAAACGAAACGCGTACGTTTTTTCTCCCGATGCTTCGGGCTATCCCCTGATCCCCCACCTGCTGTCTCTGGTAAGCGCTTCCGGACCGACGCCCGTCCCGAGGGTGTTCGAGGGGCTCGAAGGCAGCCCCTTCGGCCTGCCCCACGACACGGCCGTGTTCCTCATTGCAGCGCTCGTGGTGGGTGGGCTTCTCGGGGCGCGCAAGAGCGGGCGGGCGATCCCACTGGACTACCTGAGCCTGCAGTCCGTGGAGAATGCGGACGAGATCACGCTCGGGGAGCTCATCGCCGAGGCCGATCGGGAAACACTGGTGCGTGAATGCGCCTTCCTGCCCTCCGTTGCGGGTGTGGAATCATTCGGCCTCCGCCAGCAGCGGGAGGCGTGGAAGGAAGTGATCAAGTTCCGCGACACGTCCGTCCGCCTGTCCGAAGGGGTCAGGAACAGCCTCGCCCGGATGGCGGAGTTCTCCTCGTTCAAGACGTTCGGCCTGGCGAACCTCGAGCGGACCCTCACGGCGGTGTCGACCCTTGCGGAATCGATCAAGGTCTCCTACCCGGCCAAAGACGGGCTCCAGTCGTTCCTGCGCGCGTGGCGGGGAACCGGTCTTACAGGCGCCGAGGTGCTTTCCCTGGGCAAGCTGTCGAGGTTCCTGACCGAGAAGGCCGAACAGTTCATCTTTATTACGCACTACCTTCGGCATCCCGCGGTCGAGAAGGCCGCGTCTCGAGAGGAGCGGATCGCGGAGCTTCGCGCCACGGCTCTGGCTCTCCTGGAATCCCCCGAGGCCGGCGTGGTGAACGACGGAGGCGAGCATCTCTCGGCCGTCTTCGCTCAGATTCGCGAGGCCTACGGCGCGCTGTACGCGCGCGGCCACGCGGCTTTTTACCAGGCGCGTCAGGCTCCGGCCCTGTCGCGCTCCGCGCAGAGAGCGCTGGAGGTCCTGCGCCTGCTGTCCGCCATCGAGGCATTGGACAGGCCGGCGGGCCTGGAAGCGTTTCTCAATGAGCTTTCCAGGGGTGAACGGGAACAGTGCAAGAGAAGGCTCTCCGAGGAGCTTCTGCGCTCGCCTCTGTGCGGGTGCGGCTTCGCTCTGGGCGACTCCCCCGCGCCCGCTCGCTCGGAGAGCCCGGAAGAGGCGATTGACCGCTTTCTTCTGGCCTACTGCGAGATCCTCGGAAGCCCTCGGGTCATCGAACCGCTCGCCGCGCGCGCATTCGCTCTGCAGGACGTCAAGGCGTCTTCCGCCGAGCGGCTCAAACGCCTGGCGGATATACTGCGCCGCGGCGCGGTGAGCCCCGCCGAGCTTGCGGGCGCGATCGACGAAGGGACCGCATCCGAGTTGGGCCGCGCCCTCTCGGGGAGGATCCCCATCAGATCGCGGAGCCTGGCCGAGCTGAACGCAAAGCTCTCGGGCCGCAGGCTCCCTGCCCGAACAATTCTTGCGATGGTCACGGAGTGGCTTTCTGAGGCATCCGAGGACGCGCTCATTGCCGTGGAACCGGATCGGGCGGGCGGCGGGGCTGCAGGCGGGGCTGGTGCCGCACCAGGTGGCCCCGGCGCCACGTCGTTCTGGCCGCTTTTCCATGGTGATCTTTTCGCGCGCCGGTCAGCCCCGCTGTCTGTGCGCCCGCCCTCGCCCGGCGCGTCCTCTGCCGATGAGATCCCCCGGTGGGAAAGCGCGCTGGAAGAGACATTCCCTTCCACGCGCCTGCGGGAAGCGTTTCTGGCAACAGATCAATCAGACCTCTTTCGTTTCATTTCCGAAGAGAGACTGCACACTGCGGCGATTCGCGCCGCGTGGCTGGTCTTTGCGGAACGGACGCTCAGCGGGCGCGCGCTTCCTTCCTGTTTCACTCCGACGTCCCTGCACGCGCACCCCGAGCGGGCACGCCACATCGAGGGGCTGCTGAAGTCACTCGCGCGCGCCGAAAGCCTCCTGGGCATGCCATATCCCGAGAGGCTCGCCGTGCGCATCTCCTTCGAGGAGCTGCTCTTCGATCCCTGGACCACGGAGGAGCTGGCAGCCGCGCTCCAGAAGGCTCTCGACAAGATCGCGCTCGCGGCTGATTCCTGGATCGCCGGCATTGCGCCGGTTCAGCCCATCGAGCTGGCAGACCTGCCCGTCGTGCTGATCGCCGATGGGGTTCCCGCCGATGTCTGGATGCAGGTCATCGAGAAAGGGTGGGCCGACGGAGAGCTTGCGGGCGCTGAGATGAGCTGGGCACGGCTGGAATCAGTCCCCCGCACGCAGGAATCCATCGCTTCGCTGCTCGCTCTCACGGGAGACCCCCAGGAGCAGCTGTGGTTGCGGGACATGCCCCTGCTCAACCTCAAGGGCACGGAGGAGATATCGCTCAAGGAGCGGCTGCTCCCCCTTGCCGAGTCGAAGCCTGTAATCGCCCGGCTCACCTTTGTCGACCAGGCCGCGCACGCGCGAAAGCTCCGCCTTTCCGAGATGGCCGCGGTTCTCATCGGGATCCTGGGCCGTGATCTTCCCGCGGTGCTGCGGGAGTGCGGGCACCAGAAGCGCCCGCTCATCCTGACAACCGACCATGGACTTTCACTCTCCCGGGACGGGCTGTCCCACGGACGCGGCGGTGCCTACGAGCGGCTCATCTTCAGAGCGCGCTGGGCTTTCGCCTGACGCTCGCGGCGCCATGAGCCCCGAAGAGGCGCTTCGCGCGCTGGGTCTGAGCGAGGCCCAGGCCATCTGGATGCGCAGGCGCTACCGGGAGAAGGCGCTTGCCGTCGCGCAAGAGGATCCCTACCGGTTGGCGCGCGAGGTTCCCGGCGTCGGCTTCAAGACTGCCGACGACATCGCCGCCCGCCTGGGCTTTTCGGCGGATTCGCCGGGGCGAATCCGCGCGGGGATCGTCCATTGCCTTCGCGAGCGCGCGGAGGAAGGGGATGTCTGTCTTCCGTTGCACCGTCTGGTCCAGGAAGCCCAGGCGCTGCTGCAGACGGACAGGCGAGTCGTTTCAGCCTCGCTTCACGCCATGGATGGCAAGGGCGAGCTTGTTGTTGAAAGCCCGCTCGCCGGCGTGCAGCGGGACGGTTCCGTCTACCTTCCCGAATACCGCGCCGCAGAGGTGGGCGCCGCCGAGAGGCTCCTCGACATTTCCCGCATCGGGGCTCTTCGTCGGGGGATCGACGCCGATGCGGAGGCCGACGGCGAGATCCCTCGCGCACAGGCTGCACTCGGCATCGCTCTGGCTCCCGGTCAGGTCGAAGGCCTGCTCGCCGCCCTGGGCCGCGGGCTCACGGTGATTACGGGAGGGCCGGGCACGGGAAAGACCACGGTGTTGAAGTGCCTCCTCGCGATCTGCGAGCGGCGGCGGCTTCGAGTCGAGCTGGCCGCGCCCACGGGCCGGGCGGCGCGCAGGATGACCGAGGCAACCGGCGGCCAGGCCAGGACAATCCACCGCATGCTGGAGTTTGCGCCAGGCCAGGGGGGCTTCAGGAAGAACAGATCCGATCCGCTGGCCTGCGACCTCTGCGTTGTCGATGAGGCTTCCATGGTGGATACGCTGCTCATGCACCATCTCCTGCAGGCCCTGCCGCCGCGGTGCGCGCTGTTGCTTGTGGGCGATGCCGATCAGTTGCCCTCCGTGGGCGCGGGGCAGGTGCTGCGCGACATCATCGCATCGGGCGCCGCGGCCGTCGTGCAGCTCACCGACGCCTTCCGCCAGGCGCAGCAGAGCGACATCGTCGCGGCCGCGCACCGCATCCTCCAGGGCCTCCTCCCGGAGGAGCAGCGGTCCCGCGGGCAGGGGGAGTTCCTCTTCATCGAGGAGGAGGATCCTGTCAGGGCTGTGCGGACGGTGGTCGAGCTGGTCCGCGACATGATCCCCCGGCGCCTTTCAATCGACCCGGTGGACGGCATCCAGGTCCTTGCCCCGATGCACAAGGGCGCGGCAGGCTCGACAAGCCTCAACGAGGCGCTCCAGGCGGCGCTCAACCCGGGAGGCACGCCCCTGGCGCATCCCGATCGGAAGTCCGGCCCATCGGCGCGGACTCTCAGAATCGGGGACAAGGTGATGCAGAAGCGCAACAACTACGACAAGGGAGTTTTCAACGGCGACGTCGGAAAGATCACGGGCGCATCCCGAGATGACGGCAGCATCGCCGTTTCCTTCGACGCTGAGGAGGTCCTCTACGATCCCGATGAGCTGGATCAGCTCTCCCTCGCCTATGCGCTTTCGGTGCACAAGTCCCAGGGTTCCGAGTATCCGTCGGTGGTGCTCGCGCTCCTGGGCGAGCATGCGGGGATGCTTCAGCGAAACCTGCTCTACACGGCGGTCACGCGCGCCCGCCGACTCGTCGTCATCGTCGGCTCGCGCTCCGCGCTGCAGACCGCTGTCAGGCGGACGGACTCCCGCGGCCGCTGCACGGGTCTCGCCGAGCGATTGAAAGCGGGGGCCGACTTGCGGTGAGCCCAGCCTGATGGCAGGGAGGAAGCTTGATACATGCCGGTGGCCCTGACTGGCCCTGAACAAGAGGGCTTGAAGCGCGAGCGAAACCCGTTGCGCTCAGGGAAGAGCAGAAATGGGGAAAGGGAGACCGTGCGGGGAACGGGCGTCAACTGGTTGCCGTGCGCTTCGAACGGGGCGGGGCGTTGACTCAAGGGACGGATCTATCCCTTGAGTGGGAGAGCGGAACGAAGGTTCAGTTGAGGGAAGCACGGTCGAGTCCCGGCGGAGTGGCGCCGGTCTTGATAAGGTGGAGGAGGATTCTCGGCTCAGCGCGACCTGGCTCGACCTGACCTTGATCGAAGAAGCGGCCGGCGGCGAGATCTCGCGTACCAGGGTGAGTTCCGGCCGGGAGCGTGGTGAGGACAGTTTCGCGAGCCGCTCGTCAGGCCCCGCCAATCTCTCCGGGAGTGATGACCTTGAGACCTTCGATCAGGCCTGAGAAGTGTTTCGGATTGAGCGTGGATATGGCGCGTGTGCCGCTTGCGTGAAGCACGCGGGCGGTGAACGCGTCGCAGGATCGACCTCCGACTGTCGTCAGGGGAACGAAGGACTCCAGGATCGACCAGATGCTCTCGGGTTGGAACTCCGCGACGACCATGTTTGCCCGGACCGTGGCTTCCAGCAGGACGCGCGCTTCCGAGGGCGTCACCCGCAGATCCCCGGGAAGGCTGGTCAGAACCGCATAGGATTCGAGAACTGAGTGGTGACAGACCATGAGCTCGTGCGCGGTCATTGCCTGGACCAGCCACTGTGCTGCGGCCGCGTGACGGGGATGGTTGGCGTGCACGCCGGCGACGATCACGCTGG
>PMZS01000360.1:2444-2727 GCA_003170115.1 Spirochaetaceae bacterium | reverse complement strand
AAGTACAAGGAAGACGACATCCTTGCCGTGGCAATAGACGCGGGGGCCCAGGACGTGTTCGGCGACGAGGATTCGATAGAAGTGACGACCAGCCCGGAAGACTTCGAGAATGTCGTCAAGGCAATGGAAGCCAAGGGCTTCGAGCACTCGATGGCGGAAATCGCGCGAGTGGCTGACCAGACCGTCACGCTGGACAATGACAAGACTCAAAAGGCGCTCCGGCTCGTTGAGCACCTGGAGGATCACGAAGACGTGCAGAGCGTCGCGACGAACCTGGAGATCC
>PMZS01000360.1:0-2383 GCA_003170115.1 Spirochaetaceae bacterium | reverse complement strand
CCGGAACACCTCTTGCCCATCGGCTTCTCAAGATTCACGCGGAAATAAGGAAGGTCCTCACCGCTCACCGTCCATCGGAGGCGGGCGTCGAGGACCTTTTTTTTTCCAGGAACGCCACAAGCGCAATGCAGGTCGCACAGGCTCGCGGGGTGGTCCTCCTCNNGGTGAAGCAGGCCGTCATCGGCAGGGGAAAAGCGGCCAAGGACCAGGTCCAGCGCCTGGTGGCCGTCGTCCTTGGCATGGAGGAAATTCCCGGCCCTGACCACGCGGCGGATGCCCTGGCCGTCGCGATCTGCCACACCAACAGGTCCGTGTATGTTCAATAGCCTCACCGGGGAGATCACCTTCAAGGGCGACGAGCGGCTTTGCGTGCAGACCGGGGGAGTGGAGTGGGACATCACGGCTTCACGCCGGGCACTCGACCGTCTGCCGCCTGTCGGGCAGGTTGCCAGGATCTACACGCACCTCGTGCACAGGGAAGACGCCATGCGTCTCTACGGGTTCTCCGATCAGGCCGAACGCGCCCTTTTCCTCGATCTGCAGAAGGTGGAAGGAGTGGGGCCGCGCGGCGCGCTGAAAATGCTCTCTGGAGTGGACCGTGAGCAGTTTTCCCAGGCATTGGATCGGGACGACGTGGATGCCCTCTCCGCGGTGCCGGGAGTGGGCCGCAAGACGGCGCAGAAGATAATTCTCACCCTGAAAGGCAAGTTGACCCCCATCGGGGAAGCGCACTCCCGGTCCGCGGAGGATGATATCTCCACCGCGCTTGTCGGCATGGGATTCGACAGGAAAACGGCCAGGGCGGCGGTGGCCTCCGCGCTCAAAGCGCTCTCCGGACGTGATCTGAAAGGCGAGGAGCTCGAGCGGGAATTGTTCAAGCAGGCTCTTTCCATTGCCGGTGGTGAGGGCGCATGAAAGACAAGTCGAAAGAGCCCGCTCTCCGCGTGCCGGACCCGGCCTTCAGCGACTCGGAAGACCGCGAAGAGGTGACCCTCCGGCCCCGTCTGCTTTCAGAGTTCATCGGCCAGGTGAAGCAGAAGGAGAACCTCGCCGTGTACATCGAGGCTGCCAAGCAGCGTGGGGAGCACCTGGATCACGTTTTCCTCTCAGGCCCTCCTGGCCTTGGCAAGACGACCCTCGCCGCGATCGTCGCCAACGAGCTGGGCGTGCAGTTCCGCGCCACTTCCGCGCCGGCGCTCGAGAAGCCGGGAGACCTTGCCGCCATCCTCACGAGCATCGGGGAGAGGAACATTTTCTTCATCGATGAGATCCACCGGCTAAAGCCGGTCGTGGAGGAGATGCTGTACTCCGCCATGGAGGACTTCGAGATCGATGTGGTAATCGGGCAGGGGCCGGGAGCGCGCACCATCAAGATCCCCCTTCCGCCGTTTACTCTGGTCGGGGCGACCACGAAAACTGGCCTGGTTTCAAGCCCGCTGTATTCACGGTTCGGCATCCCGATGCGGCTTGATTTTTACGAGCCGGAAGACATCCGCGCCATCGTCTTCCGCTCCGCCGGCATCCTTGGCGTGACCCTGGATGAACGCGCGGCGCAGATGCTCGCGCGCTGTTCCCGCGGCACACCGCGAATCGCCAACCGGATTCTCCGCCGCATGAGGGACTTCGCCCAGGTCTGGGGAAAGGGCGTGATCGATCTTCCAATTGTCACTCGGGGACTCGAGTCCCTGGAGATAGACTCGCTGGGGCTGGACAAGCTGGACCGGGCCATCCTTCGCACCCTCGTGGAGAAGTATGGCGGCGGCCCGGTGGGATCGGAGACAATCGCGATTTCCATCGGAGAATCCGTCGACACCCTGGAAGATGTCTACGAGCCATTCCTGATCCAGATAGGCTTTCTCAAGCGCACTCCACGGGGACGCGTTGCCACCAACGGCGCCTGGGAGCACCTCGGGGTCAAGCGGACGGGTAGTGAAGACCAGTCAATTCTCTTTTGATCTCCCCGAAGACCAGATCGCTCAATCACCCCCGGCGGAACGAGAGGGGTCACGGCTCCTCGTGCTGGACAGGAGCACGGGGGAAACCTCGCATTCCAGCGTAAAGGAACTGGCGCAATGGATCGAGCCGGGGACGCTTATTGTTCTCAACGACACTCGGGTCCGAAAGGCGCGGCTTTTTGGCACGCGCCCGGGCGGCGGAAAGACTGAGTTCATCCTGCTCGAACGAAAAGGAGAAGGCAGCTGGGAGGCAATAGCCGGCAGGGCAGGCAGGCTCAAGCCGGGAGCCGTTTTCTCGTTCCCAGAAGGCGTCACAGGCATCCTCGAGCTCTCGGATGGGGAGAGCCGATTTCTCCGGTTCGATCCTCCCATTGATGAGCATTGGCTGGAACGCAACGGCCATGTGCCTCTCCCCCCTTACATCCGGA
>PMZS01000362.1:918-3807 GCA_003170115.1 Spirochaetaceae bacterium | reverse complement strand
TCTGCTGAATTGGTACGATATTCGGACCCTTGCCCCTCTCGAACCTCGCTACGTGTCCGCCGTGGACAGCGGCAACCTGCTGGGCGCCTTATGGGCCCTGGAGCATGGGTTGAACGAACTGATGCAGAGGCCCGTCCTGGATGTGAAAGCCTTTGAAGGCCTGCGGGATACCGGGGAGATCCTGAAACAAGTCGTCGAACAGGAAGGCATTTCGGGTCTGGATGCCCACGCCCTCGATGAACTAATGGGCGCGTGGGAAACCCCTCCGGCTCGCATCGCCGACGGGCTTCGTCTGCTGCGGCGGGTGGAGGGCAACGTAAAGGCTCTAGCCGATAAGGTGCGTGAGTCCGCGGGCGTTGGAGCGGGAGCAGCTTATTGGGCCAGGCAGATGGAGGGGCAACTATTGGCCTGGCTAAGGATCGCGGATCGCTATCTCACCTGGATCGAAATCCTTGCCGAAAAGACGGAAACGGAGCTCGCCCCGCTGGGTGAGACAGCCTTGCTCGCCATTTGCCGGGACCTGTCCCGGGCGCCTTCGCTCTTCGATCTTGCCCATGGCCGGATCGACTCGATCCCGATCCTCAAGGCAATTCGGGAGGAGTCCGCCCAGGCCGACCCACAGCTCGCCACGTGGCTCGACCGTGTTATCGGGTCCTTCGCAACCTGCCAATGGCTGGCCGGAGAAACCCTGGGGATGGCTGAAGGCTTGATCATCAGCATCCACGAGCTGTCGGCGGGGATGAACATGCGTTTTCTCTATGACCGCAAGCGCAAGCTATTCACCATCGGTTACAACGTATCTTTGGCCCGTCTGGATGTTTCCAGTTACGATCTCCTGGCCAGCGAGGCGCGGCTCGGCAGCTTCGTCGCCATTGCCCGGGGCGACGTCCCTCTGGAACACTGGTTCTCCATGAGCCGCCCCTACGGAGCAATGGGCAGGCAGCGGGTGCTGCTCAGCTGGACCGGGACCATGTTCGAATACCTCATGCCGCTGCTCCTTCAACGCTCCTTCGCGGGCTCGCTTCTGGAGAAAGCCGCGAGAGACGCGGTCGCGATCCAGATCGCGTATGGCCGCAAGTACCGCGTGCCCTGGGGCATCTCGGAGTCCGCCTACACGGACCTGGACGTCAACAAGACGTATCAATACAAGGCCTTTGGCGTGCCGGAGCTTGGGTTGAAGCGGGGCCAGGAGGAGGAGCTTGTCATCGCCCCCTATGCCAGCCTGCTGGCGGTCAGCCTTGCGCCGCGAGAGACCGTGCACAACCTGAAACGACTGGCTTCCCTCGGGCTTCTGAAAGAGTATGGCTACCAGGAAGCGATGGACTTCAGCCGCCCGGCGAGTCGCGGCGGCAAGCGAGGGGAGATTGTACGGGCGTACATGGCACATCACCAGGGCATGGGATTTCTCTCATTGAACAATTTCCTCCATGGCAATCCCGTCCAACGCCATTTCCATGCTGATGCACGCGTGCGTGCGGTCGAGCCGCTGCTCCATGAGAGCGTGCCGGTCCTTCCTCCCCTGTACCACATCTCCACCCGCCAGAGGGTGCCTTCATTGGAGGGCTTCGGCGAAATCGCCCCGTCGGTGAGCAGGCTCACCACTCCCCATACCGGCAAGCCAAAGACCCAGCTGCTCGGCAACGGCCGCTATTCCCTCATGGTCACGAACTCGGGCGGAGGATACAGCCAGTGGCGCGATTTTGAGATCACCCGGTGGCAATCCGATCGGACACGGGATTCGGGGGGACAGTTCTGCTACATCCATGAGGTGGATTCGAACCGCCTCTGGTCCAACACCTGGCACCCCACTGATCTGAAAGTGGAAACGTATTCCGCCAGCTTCTCGCTGGACCGAGCCGTGTTCCGGCGCATCGACAACGGCATCGAAACCGAAACGGAGCTCGTCGTCTCCTCCGAGGACGACGCGGAGATCCGGCGGATCACTCTCATCAACCGCTCCGTCCGCACCCGCCGCCTGGATCTCACGAGCTACATCGAGCTCTCGCTGGCCCCGCACAGGGCGGATCTTCAGCATCCGGCCTTCAACAAGCTGTTCATCCAGACCGAGGCGGTACAGGAGCGTCACGCTCTCCTTGCGTACCGCCGGCCTCGTGGAGAAGCCGATTCGCCCATTTTCGTCGCCCATCGCTTTACCCTCGAGCAGGCCGCGGACCAGGCCCTGCGGTTCGAGACCGATCGCCGCCAGTTCATCGGCCGGGGACGGACGCTTGCCAGCCCGATCGGGGTATTCTCGGAGCCAGGCGGCAGGCAGGGGTTCGTCCTGGACCCGATTCTCAGTCTCCGCTCACGCATTGCCCTGGGTCCCGGCGAGACCGCCCGGGTTTCTCTTGTTCTCGCCGCCGGCGAGTCGCGGCAGGGGGTGCTGGGCCTGATGGACAAGTACGGTGATCCTCACGCGATCGATCGGGCCATGGATTTCGCCTGGGCCTCAGCCCAACTCGAGCTGCGGCTGCTTCGCATCCAGCCCGACGAGGCTCGCCGCTTTCAGGAGATTGCCGGCCACCTCCTGTTCCCGAATCCACTATTGCGCCCTCCGGCGGAACGCCTCGAAGAGAACCGCAAGGGACAGGCAGGGCTGTGGCGCCATGGAATATCGGGAGACGCGCCGATCATCCTGGTGAACATCGGAGAAACGCGGGATATCGGCCTGGTTCGGCAATTGCTCCAGGCGCATTCCTATTGGCGGATGCACGGACTGAAGGTGGACCTCGTGATCCTCAACGANNGCAGCCGCTCCGCGAGCAGCTGGAAGCGATGATCCGGCCGAAGGCTGACGAGGGGATATTCCTTCGAAGCGCGGATCAACTCAGCGAAGAAGACCTGGTGCTCCTCATGGCCGCGGCACGCGTGGTGTTCGTGGCGGCCCGC
>PMZS01000362.1:617-832 GCA_003170115.1 Spirochaetaceae bacterium | reverse complement strand
GATGGGCGTGAATACGCGATCTACCTCGGTCCCGATACCCACACGCCGGCCCCCTGGGTGAACATCATCGCCAACCCGATGTTCGGGACCCTGGTCAGCGAAACGGGCTCAGGCTTCAGCTGGTATGGAAACAGCCAGCGCAACAGGCTCACGGACTGGTCGAACGATCCGGTGGTGGATCCTCCTTCCGAAGCGATCTACATCCGCGACGAGGA
>PMZS01000362.1:0-545 GCA_003170115.1 Spirochaetaceae bacterium | reverse complement strand
GAGCCGATCAAGCTGCAGAGGCTGCGGTTGAAAAATGACACTTCCCGCGCCCGCACGCTCTCCGTCACCTTCTACGTGGAGTGGACGCTGGGCGAGAACCGGGAATCCACCCAGATGCACGTCATCACCTCGTGGGATGACGAGGTCCGGGCCCTCCTGGCTCGGAATCGTTACCATCCCGAATACGGAGATCGGGTCGCCTTTGCGGCCATCAGCCCCGCTCCGCGGTCATTCGGAAGCGACCGCACGTCTTTCATCGGGCGAAACCGCTCACTCGGGGATCCCGTGGCAATGGAAAAGACAGGGCTCTCATCGCGGACAGGGGCAGGAATCGACCCCTGCGCGGCGTTGCAGACCCTCATTGAGCTGGCTCCCGGTGAAAAGGCCGAGATCATCTGCATGGTGGGCCAGGCCGAATCCGTAGAGGAGGCGCACAAGCTCGTTCTGACATATCGAATGTCAGGCGCGGTGGAGACCACGTTCGAGCGAACGAAGGCATGGTGGGACGATCTGCTGGGAACGGTGGAAGTGCATACCCCCGAGCT
>PMZS01000282.1:32863-52377 GCA_003170115.1 Spirochaetaceae bacterium | reverse complement strand
GCTATTTCGGAGAGCTCCCCATGGTGAGCAGGGGCGATGCGGGCAGGGTCACCTGGATGCAAGTCAAGGGAGGCACCCGTTTCAAGGCAGGGATGCCCCCATCCGACTTCGCGGGCACCATTGGATTCGTCGGGCGTGCGCGCGTGCCGGAGAATGCGCGGGGGTCGTATATCATCACGACGATGGACTGGAACGTCGATGCGGCAGGGAGCTTCGTGGACGGCCCGGCGGGCTCGGATTCCGGAGCGCGCAGGAGCGGAGATGCCTCGCAGGCATACTGCGACGCGGGCACACGCCACCTTGCCTTCTGCGAGATAGAGGCGCATGCGCCTGCCCCTTTGCTGGCTCCCGGTGAGGCAGACGCACAGGACATCAGGATATCGATCGCGCGCCTCGAGGCGCGGGACGTGAGGGACTACATGTCGGAGAAGCTCGAGATGGAACCCTTGCCCCGGAGCGCACTCCCCGTCTGAACGCCTGGCCGGGCTATCCCTTCAGCCCAGTCATTGCAATTCCCTGCACAAAATACTTCGAGAGGAAGATGTACAGCAGCAGGAGAGGAATGCACGCAACCACGCTCACGGCAAGCTGCTCGGGATAGGGAGTGTTATAGCCGCCTTTGAACAGAGCGATCCCCTGCGGGAGCACCCTCATGTCGGGATTGGACATAACGATGAGGGGCCAGAGGAGAAGGTTCCACACCCACTGGGCGTGAAAGATCACGAGCGCGAGAAGGGCCGTCTGGGCCATCGGGATGGCGATGCGCACAAAAATCGCGTATTCGTTCGCGCCGTCGATACGCGCGCTCTCGATGAAATCGTTCGGCAGGGAAAAGAAAAACTGGCGCATCATGAAAACCCCGAACGCGGTGAGGCTCTCCGGGATGATCAACCCCCAGTACGTGTTCTGCAGTCCCAGCCTGCGGACGAGGATAAACAGCGGGACGACAATCGCCTCGAATGAGATCATGATCGTGGCAAGCACGATCATGAAGAGAAGGCCATTCCCCTTGAACTTGTACTTCGCGAACCCGTAGCCGGCGGTGGCGGAAAGAAAAAGGCAAAACACAACCGCGACGGCCGTCACGATAAAGCTGTTCAGGATGAACCGGGGGAAATTGAAATCCGGGAACTTGGTGAATACGTTCACGTAGCTCATCCAGTTCCAGGTGGGGGGGAAGAACTGTATGGGGATGGCCAGCACGTCCCTGTTCAGCTTGAACGACGACACGATCATCCAGAGAAACGGGAAGATGAACGCGAAGCCGAGGACGCAGATCACGACATAGAGGAGCGTGCGAAGGACCCGCTGCGAAGACCGGTATGAGCTCATCCGTCAATCTCCCACGGCGCCGGATCTGAAGAGCCGGAGCTGGAATATCGAGAATACGAGCAGCATCAGGAAAAACAGCACCGATATGGCCGCCGAATAGCCGAACTTGCTCAGCTCGAAGGCCTCGCGGAAAATCAGGAGCGAAAGAATTTCCGTGGACCGGGCCGGCCCGCCCTTGGTGATGACGTACTGGATGGAAAACTGGCCGAAGGTGAAAATGATGCACGAGATCACGCCCAAGGCGAAAGTGTTGCGGAGGTTCGGAATAGTGATGTAGTAGAGCTGACCCCAGAATCCCGCGCCGTCCATCCGTGCCGCCTCGTAGAAGCTTGTCGGAACGTCCATCAGGCCGGCGATATAGATCACCATGTAGTATCCGACGGATTTCCACACGTAGGTGATGATGATCGCGTAGGGAGCCGCACTCGTGGTCGTGAGCCAGGCGGGGCTTGCACCGAAGATTCCCCTCACCAGGATCGGGATGAGCCCCGTGGACTGATACATGAACTCCCAGACGACACCGACGGCAACTATGGAAAGGATCACGGGAAGGAAGACCAGGGACTGCAGGAAGTTCTTGTGCCGGATCATCCGACTCCCGAACATCAGGGCAAATACGAACGCAAGCACGTTGATTGCCGCAACCGAAATCGCGCTGAAATGGAGCGTGCGGAGAATCGAATTGACCACCCGGGGATCTTTCGACATGACGAGGAAGTTCTTCAGGCCGATGGCCTTTGCCGGAGTGAGCACGTTCCACTCCAGGAGGGAGAGGCGAAAAGCGCTGATCATGGGATAGATGAGAAACACCGTGAAAAACACGAGGGTGGGAAGAATGAACAGGTACCCGTGGTTCTGCAGACGTGTGACTGAATAGCTGGCCTTGCGCATTGTCCTCCACCCGGTGAAAAAGCGTCCCCGCCGGAAGGCGGGGACGCGGAATACTCGAAATGCTACTGGTAGATCGCCTTGATGTCGCTCTGCATCTGCGTCACGGCGTCATCAACCGAGCCGCCTTCGTAGATCACCTTGGAAATTGCCTGCCAGACACTGTCGGTCACCTGGCTGCCCTTGGTGGAAGAAAGCCACACGGCCGTCTTCGAAAGCTCGCCTTTGAACACCTCGTTGTAGAACGGGATGTACTTCTTCGCGAGCGTCGGATCCAGAGCCTGCTTGCCGTTGGAAAGCGTCTTGCGCGGCTGGTGATAGCCCTGCTTGATGAACTCGTTCGGCTGGCTTGCCAGCGCATCCAGGAACCGGAAAGAGAGCGTCGGGTCCTTGGCGAGCTTGGACACGTAGAGGCAGTAGCCGTAGCCGACGCCGCCGATGTCCTTGCCGTCAGCGAACCGGGGATACGGGAACGGTTCCACGTCCTTGCGCTTCACGGAATAGGTATCCAGGACTCCCCAGTACCAGGTTCCACCGGTGAGGAAGATGCCCGTCTTGTTCGTGCCGAAGCCGGAGCGGTCATTGTCCGACAGGGCGGGGTCCCAGATCTTGCTGTCCACGACGAAGTCCGTGTAGGTCTTCAGCCCCCGTGCAAGGGTGTCGTGCTGGTCCATCGATGCCACCAGGCCCTTTTCATTTCCCCAGTCAAGACCGAGCTGCTCCATCATGTTGAGGAGCACGAGGAAGTTGAAGACGCCTTCCTTGGAGTTGCACATGAACCCGTTGCGGACCGTCGTTCCGCCCTGGACCTTCATCAGCTTCTTCGCCACCTCGACGAACTGGTCCCAGGTCTTGGGCTTGTCCTTGGCGGGATTGAGCCCGGCTTCCTTCATGTCGGCCACGTTGATCCAGCCGACGTAGTTGGAAAGCTCGAAGGGAATGCCGTAATACTGGCCGTCCCAGGTGCCGCCGCAGGTTTCGATGGCTCCGGGATTCCACATTTTCACGACTTCGTCGATCGTCTTCTTCCCGAACGCCTCCGGTATCAGCGGTACCGCCTGCCCCGCGGAAAGGAACTCGGCGGATTCGCCATTGTTCAAGGCAAAGGAATCGATGGCGCCGTTCGCCGCGAGGACGGTGCGGATGATGTCCCTCCGGTTGCCATCAGGCAGGAGGACCATCTTCACCTCCACGTCCGGATTCTTGGCCATGAACATCTTCACCGCATTGGTGTTGATCACATCATAGATCGTCTCCGTCCAATGGTAGTGATAGATGACCTTCTTGGCGGCCGCGCCGACGGCAAATGTCGTCACCAGCGCGAGCACCACGACGAGTAATAAAATGCGTCTCGACATAGAGCCTCCTTGCACCTTGCATCCTGAACCGGTTCACTGCCCGGTTCCTGCCATGTCACGGCTCCAACGGAGCCTTTGTCCCCCTGTCAGGATACTACTTTTTCGTTGAATGGACCTTCTGTAACGCGTCAGTCGCAATCCCGACATACATCTTCACGGTGTCTTCGAAGATCTTCTTCCCTTTCTCCGCGGTGGCGTCCCGGGGGTCGGTCTGGACGATCCTGCCGGGGCTGGGCTTCTCACTGAAGCCCGGGCCGTCGACCACGGAGAAGTCAGGATAGCGGATCGGAACTGAACGCGGGGGAAGGGCGGACAGATCGACGATTTTCTGCCCGTCGAATGTCGTCTTCTCGTAGTGGAGCATCAGGGATGTCTCGACGAGGTCCGCATGACCCGCGAGGTGCTTTTCAGAGATGTCGAGCACCACGGCGAGCTTCCACGTGACAACCGCCCCGGAGGTGCGGGTGTAGTGCTTCGCCAGGCGGTCCAGGGTCTCGAGCTGGTTCCACGCCCCGTGCCCATTGACGATGACGATGGCACGGTAACCCTGGGAAATCAGCATCTCCAGGGTGGCGGCGACCATGAGACCGAAGATATGTTCCGGGTAGTAGTGGCTCTTCCACGTGGCAGTGGGAAAATCCATGCCGATGACCCAGTCCCCCTTCTGGAACCCGAGGCTTTCCAGCATCCAGTCAGGCCTTTCGCGCTCCGTCCCGAGGAAGAGCGTGGGCATCACCACCCCCTGACCGAGCTGACGGCAGGCTTCGAGGGCGCACTGTGTCGCGTTGATAGGGTCCGTGCCGACCGGCAGGTGAGGCCCGTGGTATTCCAGCGGAGCGACGGGAAGGAAAACGAGAGGGGCGCGCTCGAATTCGGCGCGGAGCTGCGCCGGGCGGAGCATCTCGTACCTGACTTCCCTCTCAATCATGGCCGCCCCCTTGAAACACTGAGGATGCGCATCGATATACTGCGGGAGTATAAGTCCTGCATTTTGCACGTGTCAATGAATATCGCGATGGCGATACGAAAAATGTCAGAAAATTGTGGCAAGCAAAACAAGTTTGATGAATTTCCCGCGTAATAAGTATCACGGGCTGGTCCTCGAAGGTATCGAACGGCTCCTCGGAAACGAAATCCTCAACCTTTGTGCGCGAGCCACGCCCGGATATCGGCCACGGTCTCCCGGACGGCCTCTCCGACGTATGCTTCGCCCCTCTCCGCGCTGGTGTGACGGCGCGGGTCCTGATCGGAGCGCACCGTGAAATCCGGTGTCGATGCGCCGTCGAATGTGTCGCCNNGGTCCACGACGGCGTGGTCGATGTTCCGCAGGGGACCCGAAGCCGGGAGCCGGGAAACGTCCACGGACCCCGGCCACATGGCCATGAGCATCGAGGACTCCTCCGCGGTCGCATGCCCGATGGAACCTGCCACGAGCGAGCGCGGGAACCCGGGGTAGACCCACATGAGGCGCCGCCCACCGCCGGCGTTATATTCCGCGCACAGTCGGTCGAGCACGCCGCGCTGATTTTCCGCGCCGTGTCCGTTCACGATCACCACGGCCCTATATTCCATCCGATGGAACAGCGCATCGAGAGTGCCGCGCACGATGAGGCTGAACACTTCCTCGCGGATGTACGCGCTCTTCACGGAGTTCGCGGGAAAATCCATTCCTTCGACGTACGCGGAGGCGGGAAACCCCAGGGCGGAGAGCGTCTCCGGACGGCGCTCGCGCTCGGTGCCCACGAACAATGGCGGGAAATAGGGGCTCTGCAGTTCCCGCGCAATCCTGCGGGCAAAGGCATGGGCGAGCAGGCCGTCGCAGCCCATTGCAAGATGGGGGCCGTGCCACTCGATGGGTGCAAGCGGCAGGATCGCCAGGCCGGTGCGGGACCGCGCAGCCACGACCTCATCGGGAAACAGGAAGGCCATGTTCCAATCACCGTCGTCGACAGGCCTGCGGGTGTCATTCATGGGGATCAGTCCTCCTCGGGGCGAGAGTATATGGCGTCGCAGACCGCGGAGTATACCCTTCGATGATACCTGCTGGGGCGCGTGCCCAGGAGACGTGCGCTGGAAAAACCGGCGCATTCAATCGCAGCCGGAAGCCGGGACCATGGGAGCGGGTGCGGCACCCACGGATTCGGCATCTCGATGTCATATTCGACGATGATGAGCCGGCCGCCGGGCTTCAGCCACCGCGCCGCGTGAGCCAGAACCGCGCAGGCGTCGGGATGGAAATGAAGCGAGTTCGCCATCAGGATCCCGTCCAGGGGCGGGAGCGGCACGTCACCCATGAAATCCGCGTGGACGGTCCGGACGAGGGGGAAAACGGATCCCACTTCGCGCTCGAGCGTCCGAAGCGCGGCGGTGTCCCGGTCCACCGCATAGATCCTGGCCACGTCTCCGAGCACGAACGCGAGGGCGCGAGTGAAGGCACCGGCACCGGCGCCCAGGTCAGCCCACGTGCCGCCTGCTCCGCCCGTGCCCTCCCGGATGAGAGCCGCGTGGTCAGCGTGCGTCATAGTGGAGTATACTCAGGGAAAAAGGAGGCGTGGCCATGTTGAGCGAAATACGCAACGCCCGCCAGGTCGAGGGGGAAGGATTCCGCCGCTGGTTCACCGACGACTACTTCGACCTGATCGTCTGGTACGGCAATGATCGCCGCCTGATCGGCTTCCAGCTCTGCTACGACAAGCAGGAGCGGGAGCGCGCGCTCACGTGGACCCTCGAGCACGGCTTCCAGCACAACAGGATCGATTCCGGCGAGGTGCCGGGACATTCCAAGATGACGCCGATCATCATCGCGGACGGCGCGTTCAGCCGCAATCCCGTTGCGGAACGATTCCGCAGAGAGAGCACGAGCATCGATCCTGACATCGCATCGTTTGTTCTCGACACGATCACCAGGTACCCCGCCGCCGGGGTGCCGCGGCCCTAGTGAACGACGTTGATCGAATCCTGCACTTCCCGCCCCGCGGCGTGAAGCTGCGCGATCCGTTCCGCCTTTGCCTTGTCGCTCTCAGAGCGCACGCTTCCCCTCAGAACGACGATCTCCTTGCCGCCCTTCCAGAAGCTCTTTTTTTCCACCATCACGATGATTTTGCGGGAGTCCTGGATAGTGGGATCGTCTCCGATGACCTTCTGAATCTCCGTTTGGATTCTCTCCGCTTCCTGCATGCTCGCACCTCCTCCGCTCACGAGCCCTCACCTGGAAGCCACGACCTCGAAGGCCCCATCATAGGGCATGAGGCGGACAAAGTCAATTTTTTACCTACAGCGCGGGCGGCTCGTCGGAGATAAGCCGTTCGCTGCGGGTGAGCTCGAAAACGTCCTTCAGCAGTGTCGCGTCCTCGGGAGTCTGGCGGATGCCGCGCCGCGCGAACATCCGTTTCTGGATCAGGACCGCCTGGTCCACGGGGCACTCGGTGATCTGGCCAAAGGAACGCGCGTAATTGCAGAAACTGGGTACGTTTGAGCCAATGAAGCCGTAGAGCATGCTGGAGACGCCGGCGATTTTTCCCGTGAAGATGCTCGTGTTGATCGCGCTTTTCGCGAAGTCCCCGATGACGCATCCCAGGAACTGCATCCCGGTGTCCACGCGGCGGTGGGGATACTCAAGCCGGACCTCTCCGTAGGTGTTCTTCAGGTCGCTGTTGCTCGTCCCGGCACCCAGGTTCACCCACGACCCCACCCAGGAGTGCCCGAGGAAGCCATGGTGCTGCTTGTTCGTGAAGCTCTCGATGATGCTCGCCTCTACCTCGCCGCCGATCTTGCAGGTCTCCCCGATGCAGACGTGCGACTTCAGCGATGCCCGCTCGATGATCCGCGTCCGCGCTCCCACGTGCACGGGACCCACGATGTACGCGAAATCCGCCACTTCGACGTCTTTTTCGAGCACCACGGGTCCCTCCCGCGTGCGAAAGACCGCCGTGTCCGCCACGGATACATTCTCGGCGGCGAAGACCTTCGGTGAGACTTCCCGGTAGCCGCCCCCGCTGATGCGCCGGGCGACATTCTCCGCGTAGAGCGGCTCGAGGTATTTAATCACTTCGTACTGGTGGTCGAAGGTGCGAAACAGCTCTTCCTCCATGAGGGGAAGCTTCATTTCCAGCAGCCACGGAGTAACATTCTCGCTCGTGAGCGGATCGGGCACGGGGCTGCCTGCCGGCACCAGGGCGGCCGACACCCTCGCGCCGGACGTGGCAACGAAGGGCTCGCCTTTTTCCCAGAGCTGCCGGATCCGCTCGATATACCGCACGTCGGGGACGACGGAAGCATTGAGAAAAAAATGCGTGCCCCTGGTGTCCATTGGCGGCTGGACAAAATGCTGGGCGGCGATTTTCCGGAGGTGGTCCCGCACGATCCATTGGATGGCGCCGCCCGAGGCGGATTTGGCGTTCCCCGCGGCGGAAACGATTTCGTAAAGGGTGTAGCATGCGCATGTCACGGCAAAGGCCGGACGGGTGAGGGAGATGGGAGTCATGTCATCCAGGAGATGATCTTCAAACAGAACGATTCTCGGGTCCATGTCCTACTCCACTGTCACGCTCTTGGCGAGATTGCGGGGCTTGTCCACGTCGCATCCCCTCTCAACCGCCACGTAATAGGCCAGCAGCTGCAGGGGGATCACGGAGAGGATCGGCACGAGAGGGTCCAGGGTTTTCGGGATGAAGATGGTGTCATGGGCGAGATTCGCAAGCTCTTCGTCACCCTCCTGCGCCACGGCAATCACCTTGCCTGATCGCGCGAGGATCTCGTGCGTGTTGCCCAGCATCTTGTCCCTGATCTCCGCCTGCGCTGCAAGCACCACCGTGGGAACACCGGGCTCGATCAGGGCGATCGGACCGTGCTTCATCTCCGCCGCCTGGACTCCCTCGGCGTGGACGTAGGAGATCTCCTTGAGCTTCAGCGCCCCTTCCAGCGCGGCGGGATACTCGTAGAGCCGTCCCACGTACAGGAAGTCCCGGCACTGCGCGTACTTCCTGGCGATCCGCGCGACCTGCTCCTTTTCCCCGAGGATCCTTTCTGCCTGCGCCGGAAGACGTTCCAGCGCATCGAGAAAGAGCAGCCCTGCCCTCAGGGACATCCCGCGCATCCGACCCATGTGCACGGCCAGGAGGCTGAGAACCACCAGCTGACTGGTGAATGCCTTCGTGGAAGCGACGCCGATTTCGGGCCCCGCGTGGATGTAGATGCCTTTCCCGCATTCCCGGGCGATGCTCGACCCGACCACGTTGCAGATGCCGATCGTCTCCGCGCCGATGAGCTTCGCCTCCCGCACCGCGGCCAGGGTGTCCGCCGTCTCGCCGGACTGGCTTACGGCGATGACCAGGGTGTCCGGTTCCAGCACGGGATGCCCGTAGCGGAACTCCGCTCCGAAGGTGACCTGCGTGGGGATCCGCGCGAGGTTTTCAAGAAGGTATTTCCCGACGAGGCCGGCGTTCCACGAGGTTCCGCACGCCACGATGTGGCAGCGGCGCACTCTGCGCAGGAGATCCTCTTCCACACCGCCGAGCTTCGCGGTGCCTTCCGATCGCACGATCCTCCCGCGCAGAGCGTTGTGAATGGACTCCGGCTGCTCGGCGATCTCCTTGAGCATGAAATGGGGAAACCCCCCGCGCTCGATATCCTGGAGGCTGAACGCGACCTGCTGGACCCGCTTGCTGACCCGAGTTCCCTCGAGCGTCCGAGTCTCGAACCCATCGGGGTGGAGAATGGCCGCCTCGCCGTCGTCGAGATAGATCACGTCGCGCGTATGGGTCACCAGGGGGGCAGGGTCGCTTGCCACGAGGGTGCTGCTCTTGCCCACGCCGAGGACGATCGGGCTGCCGTGCCGGGCCACATATATCGTGTCCGGGGTCTCCGCCCAGAGCGCGGCTATTCCGTAGGCGCCAACGAGGAGCTTCAGTGCGGCAAGGAATGCGGAGGTGAAGTCGGATTCGCTTTTCAGCAGCTCCTCGACCAGGTGGGGGATGACCTCGGTGTCCGTTTCGCTGGTGAATCGGTGTCCCTTGGACTGAAGCGAGGCGCGAAGCGCGGCATGGTTCTCAATGATGCCGTTGTGGATGACCGCGATGCGCCCTGCACAGTCCACGTGCGGATGCGCGTTGGCCTCGGTTGGAGCGCCGTGGGTTGCCCAGCGGGTGTGCGCGATTCCTGAAAGCGGAGAGCCGTCGCGGCCCAGCGCGAGGGCCGAAACATCAACTCCGCTGATCCGCCCCACCCGGCGCATGAGGGAAAGACGGTCATTGCCCGCGAGGCAAAGGCCCCAGGAATCGTAGCCCCGGTACTCCAGCCGCTTTATCCCCTCGATGAGGACTTCGGGCCGAGCCTCGGATCCCGCGTAGCCGAAAATGCCGCACATGCTTCTTTCTACCAGAGGAGGGACGAAGGGGCAAGGCAGGAGTCAGTTCCGTCAGAACTCGACCTCGAAGTTCCGAAAACGCCCGCTCCAGGGCAGCCAGTCCACCTGGACTTCGCGCACGTGTGCACCAGGCGGACCGCGACGCAGCCACGAGAGAAGACGCTCCAGGTCAGTCAACGTGCCTTCCGCTTCGACCTGGACGCTCCCGTCAGATCGGTTTGACACCGTCCCGGAGAGCCCCAGGTCGCGAGCCTGGCGCACGGCGGAGAATCGAAACCCGACTCCTTGTACCTGCCCGATGACGACGGCGCGAAATGCGGCGTTCCCCGGTCCCGTCGAGGGCATTCCGGCTCCCGCCTCTCAACCCGTCTCTTCGATAGTCCGGCGGATCAGCCCTTCCAATTCCGCGTAGTCGTACGGCTTGTAGACCACCGGATAAGGGATCGGGAACTCCGGCTGCAGGAAGCCGCTGGTGATGATGACTTTCTGCTCGGGGCAGAACTCGCGGAGAAACCGAATCCAGTAGTCCCCGCCCAGGATATCCATGCGGTAGTCGGTGACGATCAGGTGCACGGGGTGGTCGAGGATCTGCTTGATGGCGCCGACCCCGTCCGACGCCACCAACACCTCGTGCCCTTTTTTTTTCAGATAGTCACGGAGGGTGAGACGGATTGAATCCTCGTCCTCCACGATGAGGATCAGCGGCGCCCCGCTCACCCCGCTGTCTCCTTGCCGGCGCGCGACGCGGTGAGCTGCTCGATCGTCGACCACAGACTGTCGAAGTCCAGCGGCTTGCGGAGGAACGCGTCGGCGCCCTCTCCGATGATCCGCTCACCAACGCCTTCGTCGGCGATGCCTGTGATTGCGACGATGAGGGGCGAGCCGAGCGTCGGGTCCTCCTTGATGCGGCGGCAGAGCTTGTGTCCATCGATTCCCGGCAGGTTGATATCCAGCAGGATTACGCCTGGCCGGGATTCCGAGATGAGCTTTCCCGCCTCGAACCCGTCGAAGGCCTGCAGGACGGTGAGACTCGGGGAGCGACGACTGAGGTAGCGCTTCAGCAGCATGTTGATGGTTTCATCGTCATCGACAATGAGGAGCTTCTCCCAGTCGGGTCCCGACTCGGTGCTCTCCACGAGGCCCTCGGGCACACGCATCCCGCGCGATGACAGGAAGGAAAGCAGATCCTCGGCGTAAACCCGATATTGGCCGCCGGGCGTCATAAAAGCTTTCAGGAAGCCATTCTTGATCCAGTTGATCGCGGTCTGGTTGACCACGCCGCAGATATCCGCAACCTCGAGAGCTGAAAAGATCCGGACCTTCTTTTCCTTCTTCGCCATTCCTGCTATCCTTTCGGAGCTTTGAGGACTAATTCTCAATACTATTCAGTATACCAATTATATCCATAATGTCAACAAATAATTTTGCAGAAGCCTGCGCGACCTACAAACTCCTCAAAGAAAAAGGATATCCGGAAAAAGCGACCCTCAAGCTTGTCGGGGACAGGCACCGGCTCTCTAGGATACAGCGCAATTGCCTGTTTCGCGGAGTGATCGTGCAGGGCGCAGCCGCTGAGCGCAGAGAAAAAATCGCGGCACCGGAAGCGCTTGCGGGAAAGGCAATTGGCGTGGACTGGTACAATGTCCTTATCACAGTGGAGAGTTATCTCCGTGGCCAGATCCTCTTTGTTGCCGATGACGGCATGGTTCGTGACGCATCGGCCACCCATGGCAGTTACAGGACTGGGTCGCTCACCGAGCGCGCGATTGAAGAAATCGTGCGGGAGATTGCCCGTCTGCGGCCGTCCCGGGTTGATGCGTACCTCGACATGCCGATCGCCTTTTCCGGGCGCATGGCGGAAAACCTGCGCACGCGCCTTGCACAGCTCCCCTGCGCATCGGAGGTGACCCTTGTGCAGAGCGCCGACTACCCGCTGAAAGGGTACGAGGGGATCGTCGCCTCCTCCGACTCCGCGGTGCTGGACCGATGCAAGCTCGTGCTGGACCTCGCGCGCGGGGTGTTGGCCCGACGATTCGATTTCAATCCGCCCGCGGTTCACGATTTGTTCCCGGGATCTCCCGAATCACCGCGGCAATAGCCCGGGAGCGAAACCCCCGCCCCGCAAGCCGCCGGATGGCGGCGCTGCGCGACAATCCAGCGGCCAGCCGGCGAGCGTGACGAACCTCCTCCTCGTGGGAATACAGGTCGCTCACTACCTCCTCCGCCAGCGGCCTCGCGACTCCACGGGCGAGGAGCCCGCGGTACAGAGCCGCAGCCCCGTCTTTCCCCGCGGAAAGACGGGAGCGCATCCATGATTCCGCGAATGCCCTGTCGTCGAGATATCCCAGCTCCGACATGCGCTCAACCGCATGCCGGATTGCGGGCCGCGCAAACCCTCGCGTGGCAAGCTTGCGTGCAAGGCCACGTCGGGTGCGCGCGGCCCGTGCCAGCAGGCGCAGGGCCTGGACCCGCGCGCGCACCCTTTCCGAGCGTGCAAGGAGTCGTGTTCTGGCTTCTGTGTCCAGGCGCGCCCCCGTGGACAGGCCCGCACGGGCGAAAACCTCCGCATGGAGCAGAAAGAAAGAGCCGTCGGAGAGGTGGATGCGAACCATCTCTCCGGCGGCTCCCTTGAGCTCCACCGAAAGTATTTCCAGACTGTCCGGGGCGATGTCCGGCGAATCGTCGCCCCTGCTGTCTTCGCTACCGCTTGGAGAACTGGAACCGGCGCCGGGCTCCCGACTGTCCGTACTTCTTCCTCTCCACCATGCGGGGGTCACGCGTGAGAAAACCATTCGCGCGAAGCGCGATATGATTGGTGGCGTCGTACGCATTCAACGCCCGCGCAATGCCGTGCCGGCAGGCTTCGATCTGCGAGGAGATTCCGCCGCCGCGGACGGAGATCAGCACGTCAAACTTCCCCGTGCTGCTGGTGACGTCCAGGGGAGCGCGCACGTTCTGCGCCGTGGGAAGACCGGCGAAGTATTCCTCCACCGTCTTGCCGTTGACCGTCACCTTTCCCGCGCCGTCCCTCAGGAACACGCGCGCGATTGAAGTCTTGCGCTTACCGGTCGCGACCGTCAGATTCTTGACCAATGGGTTCTCCTCTGTATTTTCAGGAAATCTCGAGCTTGATGGGCTTCTGCGCCGCGTGGGGATGCTCGGGCCCGGCATAGACCTTCAGTCTCTTGAAGATCTTTCGGCCCAGGGCTCCCTTGGGGAGCATACCCTCGATGGCACGCTCCAGCGGCCAGGCCGGTTTGCGGGCGAACACCTTTTCAAAAGGCTCCGCGCGGAACCCTCCAGGGTACCGGGAGTGGCGGTAATACATCTTCTGCGCTGGTTTGCGGCCGGTGACCCGGATCTTGCCCGCATTGATTATGACCACCGAATCACCCATGTCCCAGTGAGGAGCGTACTCGGGCTTGTTCTTGCCCCGGAGAACGGCCACGACGCGCGAGGCCAGGCGTCCGAGGATTTTCCCTTCCGCGTCGACCAGATACCACTTGTGCTCGACGTCGGCCGGGTTCACGAATATCGTTTTCATCGTTTTCTCAACCCTTCCGTGAATGTCACCAGGAGTGACCGCGAAGAAATGCAGCGCGACGGCCGCAGGAAGGGTAAATTTACATACCGGCGGGGGAATGTCAAGTGGTCCCGGCGCCCGGTTCCGCCTTCTTCGCCTCTTCCTTCTCCTCCGCCTCCTCCTTCTTCGCCTCCATCTTGTCCTTGATATCCGCCACGCCCACGAAGAAAGCAATCAGCCCGATGAAGACCGCGAGAATGGGGACTCCCCCCTTGAGGAACTGGATGACCTCGGGCCACCACTGCAGGCTCCATGACACGGGAAGGACAGAGTAGACCGCGAAGAGGATGAGAATGACGCCGATAGTGAGAGCGATCATGCGAAGCCTCCGGTAAGGAATCGTTTCCTGCGCAAAGGATAGCGAATTCGTGGGGTCTGTCAAGTTCGCGGTCAACGGAGATGATATTCGGCCGCCACTTCGTATTGAAAAGGGGCGCGATTTCGAGTATGGTCATGAGGCCCGCAGCCCACGGCGGAACAGCGGGCAATCACATCAGGAAGGAGCCAGCGATGAAGGTGAGGATAGACCCGGACCTCTGCACGGCCTGCGGGTTGTGCACGGACGGCGTGCCCCAGGTCTTCAAGATGGGAAAGGACACCGCTGAGGTCATCACCCCCGAGGTGCCGCCCAATCTGGAAAAGGCCGTGCGGGACTCGGTGAGCGACTGCCCGGCGGAAGCGATCATCATCGAGTAGCAGGAACGCGCTTCGATGAAGAAGCCCGGCCCGGCCGGGCTTCTTCATTCCCGGCGACGCGCCAGCGGCGGCCTTTATTCCCGGCGACGCGCCAGCGGCGGCCTTTATTCCCGGCGACGCGCCAGCGGCGGCCTTTATTCCCGGCGACGCGCAGCGGCGGCTTTTATTCCCGGCGACGCGAAACGGCGGCCTTCATCCCTGCGCCGGCAGCTCGGCACGTCCCGCCAGCTCGCCGCGCGCCGATTCCCGCCAGAACAGCTCGAGCCAGGCGTCCAACCGGGGCGGCCGGGCCCCGAACCCGGCGAGCTCTGATTCCGGCACCAGCGCGGAGCGCAGCCGCGCCAGGGAATCGGCGGCCACGTCGTAGGGCGTGCGGGCAACCTGCGACTCGTGCGCCCGGATCGCCTGCAGCTTCCGTTCGAACGCCAGGCGCGGCACGGTGACGATGGCGTTGAAATCCCCCCTGTTGAACAATGCCCAGGGCCCCTCGTAGTTCCACAGTTCCACGACCTTCCTCGTTCCCGCCAGAGTGCGCCGCAGGCATTCGACCACCACGGCCCGACTGGCCGCGTGCGCGGGATGGCTGTCCTTGGGATGCGGCAGGAAGACCCAGTCGGGATCTATCTCCTTCAGAAGCGTGATGAAAATTTCCAGGTCACGCTCCGTCACTTCGTAGTTGCTGTCGTAGAAGGGCAGGCGCAGGAACCGGGGCTCCGCGCCGAGAAAGCGCGACTCCTTCACCGCCTCCGCTTCGCGGATGGCAATCCGCTCCCCCCTCTGCGTGCCGTAGATGAAGGAACGGTGACCGGTGGTCATGACCGCGGTCACCAGCCGGTTCGCGCCGCTGAGCATCGCCATCGCCCCCCCGACGCTGATCGGCGCATCGTCGGGATGGGGAGACACGACAAGAACGCGCCGGCCCGTGGGAGCCGACCGCGCATCCACGATGAAAAAACCGGAGTAGAACCCGTGGATTCTCTCCTCTCGCGCGATGCGCGAGGAGGCACCCGCGTCGGCGATAAGGATCACGTTCCCGTGCCGCTGCAGGACCGAGATGGGTACCGAGGGGTCGAAGGTCCCTTCCGTGAGGCGCTGGACGATCTCAGCGAGGTTGCGCCCGGCGGCAAACAGGAGGATCCGCGTCGCCCTCGCGAGGTCCGCGAGGCCGAGTGAAAACGCCTCGCGCGCCTCCCACCGGGGAGAGTTTTCCACCCGCACAATGCCGGCTACGGAGTCGAGGTCCGAACCGGTGACGTGGAACCCGATGTGGCCGCGCGAATCCACGGAGAGGAGCGCGATGTCGATTCCCGAAACCGCGAGGAAGCTGGAGATCCGGGCCGTCTCCGCCGCGCGGTCACCGGAAGACAGGAAGGCAACGACATTCTCCGGCGGGATGGCCAGCGGAATGAAAAGCCGTTCGTCGAGGACCGCGCGGAACCGCGCCCCGCCCGAAGGTGTGAGAAGCTCGTCGAAGACCACGAACCTGACACGGGAGAAATCCACGAGCTCGGAGTGCGCCCGCTCCACGAGGAGGCGGTACGCGCCGAACGCCGGAGTGCCGGCAAAGACGGAGATGATGAGGTCGGGCTTCTCCTGGACCGCGGCCAGGAGCAGCGTCACGAGCTTCTGCTCGATGTTCGCCTCGTCACGGGCGGGGATGACACGGATTTGAGCCATGCTCAGGGCACTCTCTTTCTCGTCGCGGCGATCACGAACCCGAGTCCCGAGAAGAGGAGCGGAAGGTCCGCGAGGGCGATCTGGAGGACCGGCACCCCCCGGTAGTTCAGCAGGTCCTCGCCGAGGATGCCGAAGCCGCGGAGGGTCGCCAGCACGATGTCCGCATAGGACAGGATCGCGGCGATGATGACGAAGGTCCAGGCAAGGTCCCGCGTGCGCGACCAGAGGAGGATCGCGCAGAATGTTGCGAATGCCCCGAGGGCGAGGTGCGACGCGTCCTGCGCGAAAGTGGCGATTCCCATAGTCAGCCTCCAGGAATACGAGTGAAAAGACCGGCAAGGAGACGGGTCTCACCGGGGGAGCAATCCCCGGGAAGCACGCTCGGTCCGGGATAGCCGGGGTGCAGAAGGACACCCGCGTGCAGGAACTCCGCGTGAACCTTCGGGTATTCGGCCTCCGGGAACACGGCCCGCACGTAGGGGCCCACGCGGGCCCAGCCCGGCGCGGCATCGAGTGCCTTGTCGAGGTCGGGATTCGAAAGCGGACACCCGGTGTCAATCGATCGTGAGAGCGAGGCGAAGCCGCGGACGGCGCCGGCGAGAATGAATGCGGGAATGATGTCGGAGACAGGGACCGTGCGTGGCACTTCTCCGGCAAAGCACGCGGGCGCGGGCGCCTCGCCAACCTTCACCGGCATCAACGGCAGCAGAACCCTGGCGCCCTCGTCGGGAGGGAGGAACGGCCTCCAGAACCCCGCCGGCACCCTGCCGGCGGCGTCTCCGTCCAGCGCCGGATCGTGGATCACGAGCGGGCCGCCTCCCAGGCAGCGGCATGCCGCGTCAAGGGCCCGGTCCTTCGAGACGTACAGCCGAATCTCGGGATGCCGGGGAAAGGACCGCGCAAGCGCGGTGAGAAGACGCTTCTCCCAGACCGACGGGAGGGCTGCCGCGAGCCCCTGGGAGAGCGCGGATTTCATGGCCGTCAGCGAGCCCGAATCGCGGTGGCCGAGGAGCGCTCCGTCACGGAAGAGATCGAGGTACCGCCTGCCCTGCATGTCGTAGAGCCGGAAACCCCGGGCCCTGCGGATCCGGGGGATTCCCCGCAGGAGCTGCCTATCCAGCATCCGCCCTCTTCGCGATGACCGCGTAGGCGCTGTGGTTGTGGATCGACTCGAAGTTCTCCGCCTCGATCACCTGGTAGCGAAGACCGGGGAGCGACTGCAGGCGCAGGGCGACCTCCCGCACGATGTCTTCCACGAACCGGGGGTTCTCGTAGGCGCGCTCGGTGATGTGCTTCTCGTCCTCCCTTTTCAGGAGGGCATACACGGGGCTCGAGCCCGAGTCCTCCGCGATCTGGATGAGGTCCTCGATCCAGATGAACTTTGTCATCCCCACCGTGATGGACACCGTTCCCCGCTGGTTATGCGCGGAGAAATCCGAGATTTCCTTCGAGCAGGGGCAGAGGGTGTGCACCGGAACCTCGACGCGGGTGGCGATCTCCAGGTGGTTCACGTAGGTTGCCTCGATCACGCATTCGTAGGACATGAGCGATTCCAGGCCCGAGACGGGCGCCTTCTTCCTCAGGAAAAAGGGGAAGGCGAGCTCGATATGGGACTCCTCCGCCATCAATGCCTTCTTGATCTCGATGAGAATGAGGTCGAGGCTCTGGTAGCTCACCTCGTCCTTGAACCGGTCCAGCACCTCGACAAACCTGCTCATGTGGGTGCCCCGGTTGGTGTGGGGAAGATTCACCGAGAGGCTCACGTTCGCCACGGTCTGCTGTGTCTCGCGGCTCTTGTCCCGGACGGTGATGGGATAGCTGATATTGCGAATTCCCACCTTCTGGATGGGAACATTGCGGAAGTCCTGGCTCCCCTGGACGTCCTTCATCAGATGCCTGTTCGTCTTCATCAGGAAAAATCCACCCGTTCCAGCCGTGCGTATTTCGGGAGGAATTTCCCCACCCGACCCGACTGAAATCTCACCTGCACCAGCTGGGTGCCGTCATTATACCATGTCTTCTCCACCACGCCGGTGCCGTACTCGTCGTGGTAGACTCCGGAGCCCACGGGAAACTGTTCATCCCCTGCTGCCAAGCCGTCCCTGCCGGTTTTCCGCACCATGCCCTCGGGCACCTCCTCGAGGAACCGGGACGGGGACATCTCGGTCGTGCGGCCGAAAAGCCTCCGGCTCAGGCACCAGGTCATCACGAGCTGCTGCCGGGCCCGGGTGGCGCCGACGTAGAACAGCCGCCGTTCTTCCTCCACGTCCTCGGGGTTCCCCGAGCTGGACGAGTGCGGGAAGATTCCTTCCTCGAGTCCCGTAATGACAACCCGGTCGAACTCCAGCCCCTTGGTGTTGTGCACGGTAATAAGGGTCACGGGGGCGCCCTCGTCGGCGTCGGCCGCGTCCAGCGGACTGGCCAGGGCGACGCTTTCAAGGAACTCCGTCAGGGCGGCGGCCCCCGAGCCGTAGTTGGCCATGTCGCTCACCATCTCCTCCAGGTTCGCGGTCTTTGCCGTGTCCTCCGAGCGGTCCCTCGTCCTGTACATCTCGTAGAGCCCCGTGCGTGAGAGGAGCACGCGTGCCAGCTCGGCGAGCGGAATTTCCGGCACGCGCGTGGTGAGCTCCTCCATGCAGGCAAGAAGATCGGCGAGTCCCGACCGCGCGCGCGCGCTCAGGCGGCCCGCAGCCCGGCGGCAGGCGGCGAGGAGGNNCCCGCTCCGATCCCGCGGCTGGGCCTGTTCACGATGCGACGGAACGACACCTCGTCGTTGCGGTTCGTCAGGAGGGAAAGATAGGCCAGCGCGTCCTTCACTTCTTCACGCGCGTAAAACCGGACGGTGCCGACGAGACGGAAGCGGATCCCCAGCTCGCGGAATTTCTTCTCGAACTGCAGCGACTGCGCGTTCATCCGGTAGAGGATCGCGGTGGTGCCCGGGAAATCGTCGCGGACGATCGAGGCGCAGAAATCAGCCTCCTCTTCCTGGTCCAGGAGGCAGCCCACCGCGGGCGGATCACCGGAGGCGTTTTCAGTCCAGAGCGTCTTGCCGAGCCTGCCCGTGTTGTGCGCCACCACCGCGGAGGCGACGTCGAGGATGGCCTGCGTGGAGCGGTAGTTGCGCTCCAACCGCACCACCTGCGTCCCGGGGAAGACCTTCGGAAATGAGAGGATGTTGCCCACCTCGGCGCCCCGGAAGCGATAGATNNTCCTGGTACTCGTCGACGAGCACGACGCGGAATCTCTGCCGGCTGCGGACGCGCAGCTCCGGAAAACGGCGCAGGAGCTGCAGCGGCATGAGAATGAGATCCCCGAAATCAACGTTCCCCGTCCCGCGCTTCCTCTGTTCGTAGGCCGCGTAAAGATCCGGGGCGCACCCGGCGCTTTCGATTTCCTGCGGCGGTGAGTCCGGGCCCACGCCGAGGTCCTTTGCCCTGCTGATCTCCTCGTAGCCGCGGCGGAGGAAGCCTCGGTCCTCGGTCTTCCCGAGGATGCTCTTCAGCAGGGAAAGGGAATCATCCTCGTCGTAGATGCGGAAATCGGGGACCAGTCCGGCGAGCTTCGAGTTGCGTCTCAGGAACCACGCGCCGAAGGAGTGGAAGGTCCTCACCATCAC
>PMZS01000282.1:0-32820 GCA_003170115.1 Spirochaetaceae bacterium | reverse complement strand
GTGATCACGCGCGTCTTGCCCGATCCTGCCCCGGCGAGAATCAGCAGGGGAGACCCCGAGTGAACCACGGCCGCCCGTTGTTCCGGGTTCAGGGCAGCGAAGTAGCCGGGCTCTTCGCTCACGCGGGGGACCCTTCGAGATCGACGCCGTTGCGCCGGTCAATGAGGACCGCACAGCGCGTCCCTGGCTGCAGGCTGCGCCTGACCACGACAAGCCCGTCAACGTCGGGAGCCTGGAAGTACGCGCGTCCCAGGGACAGCTCCTCCCCTTCGACCCTCTCCTCCACGAGAACGTCATGCGTCCTTCCGACGTGGGCCTCCAGGGCCTGCTCGGTGAGAGGGCCCTGACGCTGTTCGACCCGAGCCTTGCGCGCATCGGCCACCGCCTTCGTCACCCTGCCGCGCATCGCGTACGCCGGGGTGTCCTCTTCCCGCGAATACGTGAAGCATCCCAGCCAGTCGGGCCGGGCGCGGGACTGGAAGGAGAGGAGCTCCTCGAAGTCCTGCTCCGTCTCACCGGGGAAGCCCAGGAGGAACGTGGACCTGATGACCGCGCCGGGCAGTCTCTCGCGGATCCGGGTGAGAAGGGAGAGATTCGCCTCCGGGTCGGCACGCCTGCCCATCGCCCGCAGTACCCGCGGGGCGGCGTGCTGGAAAGGCAGGTCGAAGTAGGGCAGGAATCGAGGGTCGCGTGCCATGATGTCGAGAATGCCGCTCGGGAAATGATCGGGGTGAATGTACAGGAGCCGCACCCAGAAATCGCCCGGGAGAACCGAGAGATCGGCCAGCAGGCGCGGCAGCGTGCAGTGCCCGCCGAGGTCACGCCCGTAGGAGCCGAGGTCCTGCGCGATCAAGACCAGCTCCATGATGCCGCGATCGAGGAGCTGCTTCGCCTCCTGGACGATCTCCGAGGGCTGCCGGCTGGCAAGGTCTCCCCGGATGAGAGGAATGGCGCAGTAGGTGCAGCGATTCCCGCATCCTTCCGCGATCTTCAAGTAGGCGCTTCCGGGAAATGAGAGGAGGTGGGAGCGCTCGTAGAGATTCCGACTCCCGCGATTCCCCTCCGTGGAAAGGAGGCCCAGGATCAGCGACGGATCCCTGTTGCCGAGAAAGCCATCGATCTCGGGCAGCTGCCGCGCGAGGTCTTCCCCATAGCGCTCGGTGAGACAGCCGACCATGATCACCCTCTTGCCAGGGTACCGCTGTTTCAGCTCGAGGCTCGTTTCGATGGATTCCTTTTTTGCGGAGGAGATGAAACCGCAGGTATTCACGATGAGGACGTCCGCCTCGTCAGGCGCCGCGGCCAGCCGCCACCCCGCCCGAACGAGAGAGGCAATCATGCGCTCCGAGTCGACCTGGTTCTTCGCGCATCCGAGGCTTTCGACATGGAAGGCGCGGCGGGTGGAAGCGTCAGCGTCCATCGTGCCGGAAGCCGGGCTCAGTACAGGGGAGTGATTTCGAGGACATACCCGCCGGACCCCGTGTCGTTCCGCCACGCGATCCTGCGTGTGGCCACCTCTCCGAGATCGCCCAGCTCGAAATCCCTGCCCTGCACGCGCATGCGTGCCGCTCCCGCGTTCGACAGCCAGATCGTCACCTGCTTCCGTGCGGTATCGATGGTGAACTGCTCGCCCCTCTGGAAGAAGCGGTCCCCGCGGTCGCCGGCGTCCACGAGGTATCGGAAGAGACAGTCGTTCTTGAACGTGAAGTCCAGCGTGAAGAGCCCTGCCTGCGCAGCCTGCGCGACGGTGACAGGCTTGAAAGTGTCGGAGCGCACGGCCGGCGTCGCCGACCCGGCGGTGGGGATTGCGGTGGACGCATCGGCCGCAGCGTTCGCCACGGTCTGGCCGGATGTACGGTAGAGGCCGAGGTTCACCCGCTTCTGCGGAGAGCCGCGGTCCACGTCGTTCCACACGATGCGGATTTCAGGAGTGGAGTCCCCGTCCAGGTCGATGTACCTCTCCTTGCCCAGGCCCATGTCGAGAGTCCCGCCGGGAACCTTCAAGGTGAGCGTGTCGCCAATGGCGAATACCACGATC
Source organism: Spirochaetaceae bacterium (assembly GCA_003170115.1). Taxonomy (GTDB): domain Bacteria; phylum Spirochaetota; class Spirochaetia; order SZUA-6; family Fen-1364; genus Fen-1364. Next base: position 30,782 of record PMZS01000282.1, on the reverse strand, counting down.
CTGTAGCTCTTTCCACCGTACGGCACGGAGATGGCATCCCCCTGCGAGAACCACTGCGTGCGGACCTCGTCCTGGAAGACGAAATCCGTGCCCGCCGACTGCGAGGGCTTCTGCACCGCGGCGGCGGGGCCGGCGGCCCGGGCGGTCGCCCGGTAGACGAGATAACCCACGGCCGCGAGGGCGAGAACCGCGGCAACCGCGAAGATGATGATCCGCAGCGGCGGCAGGTGGGGCTTGGATTCGAGCAGCTCGTTCATCGGCAGCGGCTGCTCCTGGATCTTGATGTTGCGATAGATCCCGACGATTTCCTCCGCGTTGAGACCGAGATATTCGGAGTAGCTGCGCAGGAAGCCCATTGCGTAGGTCTCGCCGGGGAAGGCCGCGAAGTCCTCATCCTCCAACGCCTTCAGGAAGCGCTTCGCGACGTGGGTTTCGCGGGCCACCTGGTCGATTGTCAGGTTGTTGCGCTCGCGGGCAAGCCGAAGTTTTTCACCGATCGATTCCATGCTTCCTACTGCTCCGGATCGAAGAGCCAGTCCTGGATGACGTTCGCGTACGGCGGGGCGTCGTAGACGAACCGGGAATCGGGCACCCCCTGGTTGGTGCGGATGCCCGCGAAATCCATGACCACCTTGTCTCCGCTGGACTGCGTACCTTCCACCCGGCGGACGAGAGAGTCCTTCACGGAGATGATCATCTGGCTGTAGCTCGTGGTTCCCCGGGCGACGAGCTTCAGTTTCACCACCATCTCCTTCGAGCCCTCCTCCAGGGGAACCGCGGCGGGACCGGTGAGGTAGGCAATGGAGTAGTTGCGCTGCAGCAGGGCCAGGCCCTGGCTTGTGGCGAGCGCTTCAATCTGGTTTGGAGTCTTTTTCTTGTACCTCTGTTGCAGCACGACCTGCTCGTTGGGGAGGTAGACGGTCAGCTTCTCCCCGTCGAAGCAGATCACCTGGTTGGCCGGTTCGTCGAACCGGATGAAGAGGTACAGCGGGGACTTGTACGAGATTTTCCCCCGCGAAACCGCCTTGCCCTGCGTGATCGTGAGGTTCGCCTCGTAATCCTTGACCATGCCGTAGCTGGCAGAGAGGTTCGCGAAGAACTTCTCCGCCGACACCATGTCCGTGGACTGCGCAGAGGCGCCCAGAGGGACGAGGAGACAGAGAATGAGTAGGTATGTGGCGTTTCGGTTCAAGGCTCACCCCATACTAACGATGCGGTCGGCTTTGTCAAGGCGAGGAGGTACTCGAAGGTGTTTCGAGGGCGCGCGTGAGCAGCCATTTCAGTGAGTCATCGGAGAGCTTGAGAAGCTCCCCGTCATCAGGGCAGTAGAAACGCATTTCCCGGAGGTGCGCCGAGGCGCATCCCACGCAGTACACCTTCCTGCAGGCCGGACAACGGCCGGCCGGAGCCTCTGCGGGAGGCTCACCACGCACGCGCATGGCGGGCTGGGCGGGCAGCTCACGCGGGGCCCACCATTCCCTGCCGCACGTCGCGCACTGGATCCGCTGCTCGCGCTCGGCCCTGATCCGATCCAGGAGCGAGCGGGCGCGCACATGTCCGGGATGGGCGGAGAGGACGGAGAGCAGCAAGTCGCGAGCGGCATCGTGCCTGCCCCTCTCCCGCTGCAGGAGAGCGAGGTTCACCGAGATGTCGGGATTGCCGGGCTCACGCTGCAGCCCCGCGGAGTAGGCGAGCTCTGCGCGCGCCCGTTCGCCCTTGAGCGCGGCGACCTGGCCGAGCAGGTTGTAGACCGACGCCGAAGGGTGATCGGGCTCGACCTGCGCGAGAAGTTCCTCCGCTCGGTGCACCATGTCCAGCTCGATGCACGCCGCCGCGCAGTTCTCCTTGTAGGCGGGGGTTTCGGGATCCATGCGGATGGCTTTCTCGTATTCACGCACCGCGCCCTGCTTGTCTCCCATGACCGCCAGGATGTTCCCGCGCTGGTTCGAGGTTTGCGCATTTTCTCCGGCGCCTCGCACGAACGCGTCCACAGCCTCGAGGGCCTCCGGGCCACGGCCGCTGCGGGCAAGCGCCTCCGAGAGGTTCAGGCAGATGATTTCCTCCCCGGGAGCCGCGTCGCGTGCGACGCGCAGGAAGCCGACGGCTCCGCCAGGATCCCCTGCCTCCATGCGGAGCTGCCCCTCGAGGTTGTTCACCCAGGGGTCCAATGGCGCGAGACTGCGCGCGCGCGCAAGCGGCTCCCGGGGATCGCTTCCCAGCAGGTGCAGGGTCTCCGCGAGGCGGAACTGGTAGAGAGGAAACTCCGGCTCCAGCGCCGCGGCACGGAAAAAGCGCGGCAGGGCCTCGGCCCTCGCTCCCCTGCCGGTGAGGATGATCCCCAGAAGGTAATGCACGGCGCTGTCGGCGCTCCCTTCATCCTCGAGACGCTGGAGGATCGTGAATGCATCCTGGGTCTTCCCCTCGCGATAGAGCATCTTGGCTTCCAGCGCGAGGACCTCGGGGTGTTCGGGGGCAAGGCTGCGCACGCGCGGCACGACAAGGGAGAGCTCGTCAAAGGCTTCCTCGGCGAACAACCCGCGGGCGGCTCGGAGATAGAACTGGACGGCCTCCTCCCGGCGGCCGGCCTGTTCGAGGGCTCGGGCGGCATTCTGGACAAAAAGAGGCATCTCCGGTTGCAGGTCCGCGGCCATGCGATACGCCTCCACCGCTTTCTCCCAGTTGCCCAGGCCGTACTCCGCGTTTCCCAGGAGGTTCCACGCGCCTGCGCTCCTGGCAATCGACCCGTCGGCAATTCCCTCCTGCAGCGTATCGCGCGCTTCGAGCAGCCTCTGCGCGAGGTACAGAAGATTGGCCTTCTCCAGCCTCGCCTCGGCGTGCGCGGGCTGCGCCGCGAGCACAAGGTCCACCTCGGCCAGCGCGTCCTCGTACAGCGACAGCCGCATATAGCACTCCGCCAGGAGAAAGTGCTCCCTCGGCGTCCCGGGACGGTCCTTGAGCCCCTTGCGCAGCTGCACGGCGGCGGGCCGGAAGTTATCGGAGGCGTAGTGCGTTTCCGCCAGCCTCACTCGCGCAGCCGGAGATACGGGACCGTAGTACCACGAACGCAGGTGCTCCCGTTCCACCACGAGGGGGCGCGCATCCAGGAGGAGACGTCGGAACCTGAATACGCCCCGACCCGAACCGGCGAAGTTCTGCGCGGCGAAGCCGATGCTCCCCTCGGGGAGCATCTCGTCTTCCACCTCGGCCACCCATTCTTCGTCCACGTGAAACGAGAGCTTGGACCCGTGCGCGATGACGCGCAGGAACCTGTTCGCCGCCGCCCCGGACGTCCGCTCGGGGTCCGGTTCGGGGACGTGGGTCCAGTCGACGAGCGTCATCGGGTGGTTGTTGAAAAGGATGTCTACACGGAAATTTCCCCGTGACGACAGGAGGAAGGAGTAGAAGTTCTCATCGTTGACGTGTCGGAAGATCACCCCGGCCGCGGAATGCCCGTTCGCCTGATCCTGTTCCAATTCCGCTTCGAGGATGAACTCCGTGAACCGCCGCTCCGGCGCAATCGTTTCCCAGGCAAACACGCTGTCCTTCTGAAGGGTCAGAACGTAGGCGCGGCCCTCGTACCCCGCGGCATACGAGGATTCGCGCGCCGTCGGGAAAGGTTTCCGCTCCAGCCAGCGGAACGAGGTGGAAAGACGCTCAAAGGGTCGTCGGCGCCGGAAAAAGAGCATCCTCTGCCGTCTCTCAGTACACGAGTATCACGGCGAGCAGCTCCATCGGTCCGGGACCCGGGTTGGCAATGGAATGACCCGCGCCGTCCCCGGTGTGAACGGCGTCCCCCGGCCCGACGGAGGCGGCAGGGCCTCCTTCGCTGACCACGCCCGTTCCCGACAGGATGTAGAAAATTTCCTCCTCGCCCTCGTGCCGGTGAAACCCGATGGAGCTGCCGGCCGGCAGCAGCAGCCGCGCGAACAGTCGCGTCCTGCCCTTCAGCTCCCTGCTGCGGAAGATGTGGAGAACCTCGACGGAGCCGGTTCCGTCGCGCATTTTCTCCCTCACCTCTTTTTCCATTTCGTGGTTTTTCCTGATCATGGAATCTCTCCCGCCGCCCAGAATAACAGGGCGCGGGGACAGCGGCAAGCTCAGGCCGCGGGCAGACCCGCGGCGCGCTACTCTTCCTGCGGCTCCTTCACGTCCAGCTCCTGGATCCGGTCCCGCAGCGCCGCGGCGCGCTCGTAGTCCTCGTCGTCGATCGCGCTTTGCAGCTCGACCTTCAGCGAGTCGGCGGCAGATCCCTTTTTCTCGTGGATCTGCTTCAGCGTCGCTTTGAGATAGTTCAGTGATCTCACCCGTTCGAACTGGAAGGCGGGGGTGTCGATGTCGTGCATGTCCTCGATCGCCGAGATCGCGCTGGAAAGGATGTCCTCCGCCGCGCTCTTCATCTCCTTGTGAAGCGAGATCATGGCGCGCGCGATGGCGTTCATCCGCACGACGTAGGGCTTGTACTGAAGAAGCTCCTTGCGGTCATCGTCGCTGTCGATGAACCTCTCCACCAGCGCGAAGAGATTCAGGTTGTGCTCGGTGTCCCGCGCGGTGCGGATGAAATCGCCGATCTGGAACAGCACGAGGTAGCGGAAATAGAAGAGCACTCCCTCGCCCTGCAGGGCGGCAAAGTCCTCGTGGCTGAGGGCAAACCCTTCCTCGCCGCCGTGCGCCGTGCGGTAGCTTTCCAGGCGCGCCTGGAACTCCTCCAGCGCGGACTCCCGGCCGAACGGCTTCTTGCCGTCCGGTCGGCCGTCCAGCTCGTACTGCTCGATGCCCATGGGCTGGCGCACCTGGAGAACCTGGCGCCCGTCCTCGGCCTGTATGATGCGGATCTGGTTGTCCGAGTCGAACTCCCACTCCCGCAGGATGTCCGTGATATCTGCGCTCATCGTCCCGCTCCCGCCTTCAGTGTATCCCCCCGTGGAGACTTCGACAAGAACGGGGCCGCGCCCGGGAGCACTTTCAAAATGTTGGTAGGCACAGCGCAGGAAGGCGCCGGCCTGACATTCGAGATATGGCATCCTTCGACGGAAAACGGCGCTGGGCCTGGCATTCTTCGCGCTTTTGCGTGGAAATATGAGCCGGCGCCTTCCTGCGGTCAAGCGCACTACCAACAAAATAAATTCGCACCCGCCGCGCCCGGGTCACGCGGCCGTTCGGCGGCCCTCCTCAGGCGCCTGCCTTGACCGCGTTGACAATCTCGCCCCGGGTGAGGTACGCGCCGATCTGGCGCGCGATCATGACCGACACGTTGACCTGCGCCTCGGCCGTTGCAGCCCCGATGTGCGGAGAGGCGATGACACGGGCGTGCTTCGCGAGCGCCCAATCCTCCGGCGGCTCCTTGTCGAACACATCGACTCCCGCGCCGCGCACGATGCCGTTGTCCAGGGCGGCAATGAGGTCCTTCTCCACCACGATGCCCCCGCGCGCGCAGTTCACGAGGAACACGCCCTTCTTCATCTTCGCGAAGGTCGGGGCGTTGAAAAGCCCCTTTGTCTGCTCCGTCCGGGGTGAATGCAGGGAGACGAAATCCGAGGTCCGGATGACCTCCTCGAAATCCGTAAGGCGCAGTCCGAGGGCCGCGGCTTTTTCCGGGGCGACGAACGGATCGCAGGCGATGACCTTCATGCCGATCCCCACCGCGCACCGGGCCACGACGCTGCCCACATTGCCTATTCCGACAAGGCCGAGGGTCTTTCCGCGAAGCTCGCAGCCGGTGAAGCTCTTCTTGTCCCACTTTCCGGCTTTCATCGTCGCATCCGCGCGCGCAAGGTCCCGCGCGAGGGCGAACATCATTGCCACGGCGAGCTCCCCCGCTCCTTCCGCGTTTGCCCCCGGGGTGTTGAGGACCACGATGCCGCGTTCTGAAGCCGCCTTCACATCGATGTTGTCCACGCCTGCCCCGGCGCGCCCGATCACCTTCAGCGCGGTGCCCGACGCAATGACCTCCCGCGTGGCCTGTGTGGCAGAGCGCACGACCAGGCCGACAGCGTCCCCCAGCTCGGAGATGAGCTTCTCCGGGGACAGCCCTGTCTTCACGACGAGCTCCAGATCGGGGAACGACGCGAACTCCTCGATCCCTTCAGTTGCCAGCGTATCAGCGATGAAAACCTTTCTCTTACCCATGGACCACATATAGACCGAGGCGTGATGTTTTGCAAGCCGTGAGCGCAGTCGCGGTTTCCCGGGATGGCGCGCGTGGTGAAAATATTTTATAGTGGAAACATGCCCGATTCTGTGACCGTGATCTCTCTCGGCGGCTCGATCATCGCGCCCCGGGGGGTCGACACCGCCTTCCTGAAGGGTTTCTTCCGCCTCGTCGAAGAAAGACTGGCAGCGGACTCGCGCGCGAAGCTCATCATCGTGTGCGGCGGCGGCGGCCTCGCGCGGGACTATCAGGCCGCGTTGCGCGAGGTCATCCCCGAGGCGCGGAGCGACGACCTGGACTGGGTGGGCGTGGCCGCGACGCGGGTGAACGGCGAGCTCCTGCGGCGCATGCTGCGCCCGTGGTGCGTGGAGGACCTCGTCACCGACCCCTCGGCGGTGTCGGTATTCGCCGGCCGGATCCTGGTGGCGGCGGGCTGGAAGCCCGGTTTCTCCACGGACAACGACGCCGTCGTCCTCGCCCGGCGTTTCTCGGCCGGGACCGTGATCAACCTCTCCAACATTGCCAAGGTGTATTCGGACGATCCGAAGAAAAACCCCGCGGCGAAGCCGGTCGACCGGCTGACGTGGAAGGAGATGATCGCGATTGTCGGAGACGAGTGGAGCCCGGGGAAGAACACGCCGTTTGATCCCACGGCGGCCCGTGCCGCCGCGGAGTCCCACATCAGGGTGATATTCGCCGAGGGCAGAAACCTGGAAAATCTTTCAGGGATCCTCGCCGGAAGGGATTTCGTGGGAACCACTATCGGTCCCGAATAGACGCCCCGGCCTCCGTCGCGGGAGCCCGGCAAAGGTCAGGTGTTTTCCAGATCCCTGATCCTGTCCCGGATCCGCGCCGCTTCCTCGTAGTTCTCTTCCTCTATCGCGCTGTCCAGGAGCTTTTTGAGATTGCCCATCTCGGATTCCGAGGGAAGTGTCGGGGTATCGGACATCTGCGGAGTCCCACTCTCTTCCACGACCTGGTGGGCGACATCGGACTGCTTCAGCTCCCTGTTCTTTTCCTCCACCATCTTCACCGAGATCCCCGCTTCGTCCACGACGGCCTCGTCGATGTAGATCGGACATTTCACCCGGACCGCGAGCGCAAGGCAATCTGACGGACGCGCATCCACGGCGATCTCCGAACCTGCCGACTCCAGGATGAGCTTTGCGTAGTACGTGCTGTCCTTGAGGGAGGTGATCTCCACGCGATTCACGGAAGACTCGAGACTTTCCAGGACGGAGATGAAAAGGTCGTGGGTGAGCGGGCGGGGCATCTTCACGCTGCCCAGGCCGATCAGGATAGATTGCGCCTCCAGCGGAGCGATGAATATGGGAACCGCCACATCCAGGCCGAGCGGCCGGACGAGAACTGCGTTGCCCTGTTCGGCTTTTGCCACTGTCCAGACCTCGGCGGGGACCAGCATCTTCAATACTCTCGGCTTCAATGATAGAGCAATTGGCCCGTATTGGCAATGGGCGGCCACCGCAGCCGCGGGGAACCGCGGCGGAGGTGGCATTCGCGTCCCTGCCTCATGTATATTCATCCCGAGGAGAAAGACATGTCACATTCGCATGTTCCTTTTGGCACGCGGAGCACACTGAAAACCGCGCAGGGACGCTTCGAATTTTTCAGCCTCCAGAAGCTCGAAGCTCAGGGGCTGGGGATGATTTCCCGGATGCCGATCTCCCTCAAGATCCTCCTTGAGTCCGTTCTCCGCCAGGTGAACGGCTTCGACGTGAAGGAGGATGACGTGCGGTCCCTGTGCGCCTGGCAGGAGCATGAATCGAAGAGCCGGGAATTCCCTTTCAAGCCGGCGCGCGTCATCATGCAGGATTTTACCGGCGTCCCCGCGATCGTTGACCTTGCGGCCATGCGAGACGCGATGGCCGCGCTCGGGGGTGACCCGCAGCGGATCAATCCAATGATTCCGGTGGACCTTGTCATCGACCATTCCGTCCAGGTGGACCTCTACGCCTCATCCCGCGCACTCGCGGGCAACGCCTCGCTCGAGTTCAAACGCAACCGGGAGCGCTACGAATTCCTCCGCTGGGGGGCGGGGACGTTTGCCGATTTCCGGGTCGTGCCGCCCGCCACGGGCATCGTGCACCAGGTGAACCTCGAATACCTGGCAACCGTCATCCAGGCCAGGAAGGTTGAGGGAGAAAAAGTACCCTTCGCATTCCCCGACACGCTCGTGGGCACCGACTCACACACTCCCATGATCAATGGGATCGGCGTCCTGGGCTGGGGAGTCGGGGGGATCGAAGCAGAGGCCGCCCTGCTCGGGCAGCCCCTGTACATGCTCATACCCGAGGTCGTGGGGATGCGCCTTTCCGGCAGCCTCCGCGAAGGCGTGACCGCCACGGACCTCGTGCTCACGGTCACGCAATCCCTGCGGAAGTTCGGCGTCGTGGACAAGATCGTCGAGTTCTTCGGCCCGGGGCTCGCCTCCCTCAGCGTGGCGGACAGGGCAACCATCAGCAACATGTCTCCGGAATACGGGGCGACCGCCGGCTTTTTTCCCGTGGATGAGAAGACGCTGGAGTACCTGCGTTTCACCGGCAGGAGCGCCGACCTGTTGGATCTGGTGGAGCGCTACTGCCGGGAGCAGGGGCTCTTCCGAAGCGCCGATGCACCGCAGCCGGAATACTCCACCGTCCTCGAGCTCGACCTGGCAAGCGTCGAATCATCCATCGCCGGTCCGAAGAGGCCGCAGGACAGGATTGCTCTGTCCCTCGCGAAAGGCTCCTGGCGCCTCGCGGCGACCACGCAGGACTCGCCCGTTCGCGAGGTCGAGGTGAAAGTGGCGGGCTCCCGGGAAACGCTGCGCGACGGCGCGGTGGTGATCGCGGCGATCACCAGCTGCACGAACACGTCGAACCCCGCCGTGATGATCGCCGCGGGACTCCTGGCGCGCAAGGCGGTACAGCTGGGGCTGCGGGTCCCCGGCTCCGTGAAGACGAGCTTCGCACCGGGATCAAAGGTTGTCACGCAATACCTCGATCAGGCCGGTCTCAGCCCCTACCTCGAAGCGCTGGGCTTCCACCTCGTAGGCTACGGGTGCACGACATGCATCGGCAACTCAGGACCCCTGCAGCCCGTGATCAGTGCCGCAATCAGGGAGCGGGACCTGACGGTCGTCTCCGTGCTCTCGGGCAACAGGAACTTCGAGGGCAGGATCCACCCCGAGGTGAAAGCGAACTACCTCGCCTCCCCGCCACTGGTTGTCGCCTACGCATTGGCGGGCACCATGGAGATCGACCTGACGACTGAGCCCGTCGGTCGGGACAGGAGCGATAATCCCGTCTATCTGCGGGAGATCTGGCCCACCCTCGCCGAAATCGATGCCGCGCTCCTGAAAAACCTCACCCCGGAGATGTTCCGCACCGTCTATTCGAGCGTTTTCACCGGTGACGAAGCATGGCAGAGCGTGCGGACTCCGCAGGACCGTCGCTACAACTGGGACCGCGAATCGACATACATTCGACAGCCGACGTTCTTCGAGGGAATTTCCGCCACGCCCCCCGCGGTTCCACGCATCAGCGGCGCGCGCGTTCTGGCCTGCCTCGGGGATTCGGTCACCACCGATCATATCTCTCCCGCGGGGAACATTCCCGAGAGAAGCCCGGCAGGGCGATGGCTGGTGGAGCATGGCGTCAAGAAGGATGATTTCAACACCTACGGATCGCGCCGGGGCAATCACGAGGTGATGATCCGCGGGACGTTCGCCAACATCCGCATCCGAAACAAGCTCGTGCCGGGGGTCGAGGGCGGGTACACCCGTCATCTCCCATCGGGAGAGCAGCTCGCCATCTATGATGCGGCGAAGAAGTACGCGGCGGACAAGGTCCCCCTCCTGGTGATCGCGGGCAGGGAGTACGGCTCGGGGAGCTCGCGTGACTGGGCCGCAAAGGGCACCATCCTGCTCGGTGTGCGTGCGGTGATCGCGGAGAGCTACGAGCGGATTCACCGCTCGAACCTCGTCGGCATGGGGGTTCTTCCTCTGCAGTTCCGCAAGGGGGAGAGCGCGGAAAGCCTCGGGTTGACGGGAGAAGAGATCTACGAGATCGATGCGGCGGAGAAGCACGGCCAGGACATCGGTATCGTCGCGCGAGATTCGTCGGGGAGGCAGAAGACCTTCTCTGTTCTCGCGCGCATCGACACCGCCGTGGAGCTCGAGTACTACCGCAACGGCGGAATACTGCCCACGGTGCTCAGGGGATTCGCGAAGAGGCCCGGTGTGGGCTAGCTCTTCGCGGGTCCGTCGAAGCTGATGGACGCCGCTTTCAGGATGCCGTCCGAACCGGCGGTGCCGCGCACCACGATCTGCATGCCCGCCGTGAGATCAGCAGGCCGCATGCTCACAAGGCGGTGGATCGGGATCCCGTCCGGCACCGTGATAGTGGATGTTCCGTCGGCGTACTTCATGGTAAGCGTGTGCCCGCTCATGCCCTGCGCATACTCGCTCACCATCGCGTTGGTCATCATCTCTCCGGTGGCCATCGGCCATTGGCCCTTGCGCACCACGTTCCACATCTCCCTGGAAAAGATGTTGATGTTGGTCGCAATCAGATCCATTCCGGATCGGCGCGACGTCACGGCCAACGCGTCGCCGGTCTGGATCTGATTCAATTCCGCCGCGTCCCGCTCGAGGACGAGGGTGCTCGCCTGGAGCGCGACGGTCTTCTGCGTCTTGTCGGCAAGGGCGAGCATGACATTTGTCCCGTTGATCGACACGATTGTGCCGCTCACCGGGGAAGTGGCCGCTGCCTGCGCGAATCCGCCCATGGCAGCCGCTCCGAGAAGAAGTATGATCGAAATCAGAAGGGCCGCACGGCCCTTCCCACGACTCATGCTCATGCGATACCTCCTTTCCGCATCCCCTGGGGACGCGGCCATGAAGATAAGGTACGGCCGGAAACCCCCGACGGCCACATCCAGCCAGGCCCCCGCCGCGGGATTGCAGCCCCGGGAGGGTGGACCCTGTGCCCGCCGGCGTGTTTCACTTCGTCCATGAATGCCGGAACGCTGGGGAATTCGCTTGAAGGCGGGAAAGCAGCGGAAGTGCTCGAATCATTGTACGGGGCAAGGCCGGGAGCGGCTGATCGACAGAAAGCCCGGTATCGAGGGCTTCTTGAACGATTCGAGGATTCCTTCCCACACGTGGAGGGTACCCGCCTTTTCAGCACGCCCGGCCGTACGGAGATCTGCGGCAACCACACCGATCACAATGGCGGCCGGGTGCTCGCCGCGGCGGTGGATCTGGATGCAATCGCCGTCGCCGCGCCGACCTCGGATGGCCGCATCACAATCGAAAGCGAAGGATACCCGCGCCATCAGATCCGCATCGACGACCTGGCGCGCAAGGTTTCGGAGCTCGGCACCGCGGCGGCTCTCACGAGGGGCGTGGCGGCCAGGACGCGGGACACCGGTCACTCGGTCGGAGGATTCTGCGCATGCGTGACCAGTGACGTCCTGAAAGGCTCGGGCCTCAGCTCGTCGGCTTCGTACGAGGTGCTCGTTGCGACGATCCTCAACCACTTCGCCAACGGAGGCGGGATCGGCGGCGTCGAGATTGCGCTCATCGCCCAGTTTTCGGAAAACGAATACTTCGGCAAGCCATGCGGGCTCATGGACCAGACCACCTGCGCGCTGGGCGGGTTCGTGACCATCGACTTTCAGGATTTTTCCCATCCCCGGGTGAGGGCCGTACGCTCGGACTTCAGTGGAAGCGGGTACGTGCCGGTCATTGTCGATACGGGAGGCAGCCATGCCGATCTCACCGACGAGTACGCCGCGGTGAAGCAGGAAATGAAAGACGTGTCGGGATACTTCGGAGGAAGCGTCCTGCGGGACGTCTCCCGGCAGCGCGTCCTGGCCGCGCTGCCCCTTCTGCGCGGAAAGGTAAGCGATCGCGCGATCCTCCGGGCCCTGCATTTCTACGCCGACGACATACGCGTGGACCGGCAGGTCCAGGCGCTGGAAGAGGGCAGGTTTGCGGATTTCCTCGGGCTCGTCAATGAGAGCGGCCGCAGCTCATGGACCCTCCTCCAGAACTGCTACTCGACAAAGTCCGTCGACCAGCAGGGCGTTCCCATCGCCCTTGCCCTGAGTGAAATCCTCCTCGGGGAGAACGGGGCGTGGAGGGTGCACGGCGGCGGTTTCGCCGGGACGATCCTCGCGTTCGTTCCCGCGACGATGCTGGCGGAGTACCTCTCCGGCATGCGGGTGGTGTTCGGCCCGGCCTCCTGCCATGCCCTCTCCATCCGTACGGCGGGCGCGGTGATGCTCGACCTGTAGCCCGGGGCGGCGGGAGAGAGTATCTTCATGCCCATGGCGGAAGGCATGAAACCCGGCATCGGCAACTATCACACGCACACGTATCACTGCGACGGCCACGGGGAGCCGCGAGAGTACGCCGAGGCAGCTCTGAAGAAGGGTATGCCCCGGCTGGGATTTTCCGGGCACAACGTCGTGCCCTTTCCCACCGACTGGACAATGCCCGCCACACGTCTGGAAAGCTACCTTCACGAGGTCAGGGAAGTGAAGGAGCGCTACCGAGGGCGCCTCGAGGTCTTTCTTGGAATTGAGGCGGATTTCATCCCGGGCATGATCTCGCCCGTGCACCGAGACATCAGAGGGCTGGGGCTGGATTTCGTCATCGGTTCGGTGCACTTCATCGGTCCTTCCGATGGCGACCACGCCTGGACCGTGGACGGTCCCCTCGAGGAAATGGAGGACGCCGTCCAACACGGGTTTGGCGGGGACGCGCGGGGACTGGTCGAGCGCTACTACCGGCTGCTTGCCTCGATGGCGGAAACGGCCGCCCCTGACATCGTGGCCCATTTCGACGTGGTGAAGAAGAACAACCGCGACGGGCAGTTCTTCAGCGAGGACGACGCATGGTACCGCGCCGCAGTAAAGCTCGCGCTGGACTCGGTGCGGGAATCTGGATGCGTGATGGAGATCAACACGGGCGGCGTGGTGCGCGGCACAAGCGGGTCGTTCTACCCGTCACCCTGGATCCTGCGGGAAGCGTGCCGCATGGACATCCCCGTAATGGTGAACGCTGACGCGCATCGTCCCGAGCAGATCGACGGAAAGTTCCCGGAGGCAGTCCAGCTCCTGCGCGGCGCGGGCTACCGTGCCCAGCGCCAGCTCACCCGCAGGGGCTGGATCGACGTCGAGCTGTAGAAGACCTCCCGACTGGGCCTAACGTCCCGCCGCGGCTTTCGCGGGCTCGCGGGCAGTGTTCCGTCCCAACGTTGCGCCCTTTCTCGCCTCGAACAGCCTCTGCAGAACGCAGAAGACGAACACCAGGAACCCGATCACGATCCTGGTCCACCAGGAGTTGAGTGTGCCCTGGAAGACGATCAGCACCTGGATGATCCCATAGACCAGCACGCCGAGGAGCGTCCCGAAGAGGTTCCCCACGCCCCCGGTCAGCAGGGTTCCGCCAATGACGACCGCCGCGATCGTGTCCAGCTCCATGCCTTTTCCGTTCAACCCGTACCCGGAGAGCGTATAGAATGTGAACACAATCCCGCCCAACGCAGAGCAGAAGCCGCTCAAGGCATAGGTGGCGATCTTGGTGCGTGCGACCGGAAGTCCCATCAGCAGGGCGGACTGCTCGCTGCCCCCGATCGCGTAGACGGTCCTGCCGAACTTCGTATAGCGCGAGACAAAAAACCCAATCAGGACCACTCCGATCGCGATCAACGCTCCCGGTGAAAGAAAATTGGTGCCGATGATATTGACTTGCGCATGCGCCGCGGCCTGGAAAAAATTGTTTTTGACCGAGATGGTAAAGAGGCTGACGACGTAACACAGGCCTCGCGCCAGGTACAGCCCGGCAAGGGTAATGATGAATGGCGGAAGGTCGAAGGCCTGGATCAGGTACCCCATGAAAAGACCCAGCGCCGTTCCCATGAGGAGCACGATCGGTATCACGAACAGGGGGCTCATGTGAGCCTTTTCCAGCAGGCTCGCAGAGACCATCCCGGACAGGGCGAGCATGGATCCAACGGACAGGTCGATGCCTCCCGATATGATCACAAACGTCATCCCCACGGCAAGGATCAGGAGATACGAGTTGTCGATGAAAAGGTTGAGAAAGTTTTGAATCGAAAAGAACCCGGGGAATGCGATGGAGCCCAATCCGAACATGACGATGAACAATCCGAGGGTGACCAGGATGGGAAGGTTTCGGGAGCTGGCGAAGAGTTTCCTGCTCATGCCGACAACCCCTTTCTGACGAACACCCGTACGATCCTGGTCCTGAACCTCTCGGACTGCATCAGGCAGACGGCCCACACGACAAACGCCTTTACGACCGGGGAAACGTCGGCCGGAATGCCGATCGCGTAGATGCTCGTGGTGAGGGTCTGGATGATCAAGGCGCCGACGATGCTCCCGAACAGGTAAAACTTGCCGCCGTTCAGAGAGGTGCCGCCCAGCACGACGGCCAGGATGGCGTCCAGCTCGTACAGGTTCCCCGCGTTGTTCCCGTCCGCGCTCATGACGGTGGAACACACGATCAGCCCGGAAATACCCGCGCAAAGCCCGCTGAACGTGTAGACCCAGAAGAGGATATTCTTTGCGTTGATTCCGGAGAACCGGGCCGCCGTCGGGTTGATACCCACCGCCTCGATGAACATCCCGACCGCGGTCCTTCTGGTGAAAATGAAAGTCAAGAGGAGCACGAATGCCACTATGTAGATCGAGAAGGGGATGCCCAGCACATATCCCTGGCCCAGGATCGCAAACGGTTTTGCGTAGAGCCAGATGACCATTGCATTCGTGAACACCATCGCGATGCCGCGGCCCGCGACGAAAAGGATCAGTGTCGCGATGATGGGCTGCATGCGGACCCGTGATACCAGCATCCCGTTCCACATGCCCGCGGCGGTGCACACCAGCAACGCCGCGATCATCGCCACGGCGATGGGGTACTTCGGGTGCCCGGCGAGGTCACCCCCTATGAGAATCGCGACGGCACCGGCAGATACCGCCACGACGGAACCGACGGAAATATCGATTCCGTGCGTCGCGATGACCAGCGTCATGCCGATGGACAGCAGCATGATCGGGGCGACATTCTTCAGAATATCGATCAGGTTGCCGTACAGGTGCCCTTGCTTGATCTCCAGGCGGAAAAAGTGAGGCGTGAAGAACAGGTTCAAGAGCAGGAGAGCCCCCAGGGCAATGAGGGGCCACACGATCTTGGTGCGACTCAGGGATCTCCAGGATGTCACGCTAGTTCCCTCCCGCGATCGTCCGCATGATGCTGCTCTCGTTCATGTCCTCTCCGTTCAATTCCGCGATCTTTGCCTTGTCTTTCAGGACGGCGATCCGGCTGCTGCATCGGACCACCTCTTCAAACTCGGAGGAAATGAACATGACGCCCATCCCCTGCCTGCTCAGGTTCAGGATCAGCTCCATGATCTCCAGCTTTGCTCCGACATCGATGCCGCGCGTGGGCTCATCCAGGATCAGGATGATCGGACTGGTGGCAAGCCATCGCGCCAGCATCACCTTCTGCTGGTTGCCTCCGCTGAGCTGGCTGGCCCGGTTGTTTGCGCTCGGGGTCATGATTGCCAGAGACTTGATCATTTCATCGGCGATCTCCAGCTGCTTTCTCGTCGTGATGTATTTGAACACTCCGTTCCTGGCCTGCAGGGCCAGGATAATGTTTTCCCGGACGGTCAGGTCTGCGAAAACACCCTCGCTCTTCCTGTCCTCCGAGCAGAATCCCATCCCGGCCATCATTGCGCTCCTGGGGGAGTTGATGGCCGCCTTCTTTCCCTTGACCTGGATTTCACCCTGGTTGGCGCCGTCGATGCCGAAAATGAGCCGCGCCATTTCCGTCCTGCCGGAACCCAGGAGTCCGGCCAATCCGAGGACCTCGCCTTCGTTCAGATTCAGGTCAAAGGGCGCGATGGAACCGCGCAGTCCGAGGTCCTTCACATTGAGCACGTTTTTTGCATCTTTGCCGGCAATTGCGAACGCCCTTTTTCTTTGATCGTTATCCGCGGCATAGCTGAACTCGGACAATTCCTTGCCGAGCATCTTGGCGATCAGATCCAGTTTCGGGAGCATTTCGGTCCTGAACTCCCCGACGAACTCCCCGTTTTTCAGGACCGTGATCCGGTCCGAAATCTGGTAGGTCTGGTCCAGGAAATGAGTGATGAAGATGATGGCCAGTCCCTCATCACGCAAAAACCTGATGACCTTGAACAATTGTTCCACTTCGGTCTCATCGAGACTGGAAGTCGGCTCATCGAGGATCAGGATCTTGGAGGAAATATCCAGGACCCGGGCGATTGCCACAAGCTGTTGAATTGCGATGGAGTACGACGAGAGGATCTGGGTGACGTCGATGACGAGGTTCAGCCGCTTCAGGAGCTCTTCCGACCTCCGGGTCATCTCTTTCCAGTCGATGCCTCCGAAACGCGTGGGCTGCCGGCCGGCAAAGATGTTTTCCGCGACCGACAGGTTCGGGCAGAGGTTGATTTCCTGGTACACGGTGCTGATTCCCAGCTTCTGTGCGGCGAGGGGGGAATCCGGGCGGATCGGTTTGCCTTCCAGCAGTATCTCGCCGGAATCCTGCTCGTGCACACCGGTGAGCACTTTGATCAGCGTCGATTTTCCGGCGCCGTTCTGGCCCATGATGGCGTGAACCTCTCCTTTGAAAAGGCGAAAATCCACCGCGGAAAGGGCTTTCACGCCCGGAAATACCTTGGTGATCCTTTTCATCGACAGGACGGGCATTTCTTCGGGCATTCCCACGCCTCCTCGCTGCGGTACCCCGCGGCTTCTTGCGACACATGATAAGCAAGCCCTGCGGTTCGTCAACTCCCGCCCGGAAGCCGCTGAGCACCGCGGCGGAGGTGACGTAAGGCCTGATTGAAGGCAGGACCACCCCTGAGTGCGAGTGGTCCTGCATCATTCAAAGTTCAGAACTTCTCGAGATTAGTACTGGCGGGTCGGTAATGCCGCCGCAGCGTTTGTCGCGTCGAACTGGCTCTCGATCGTCCAGATGCGGGCGGGAAGCTTCTTCCCGGCCCTGAGATCATGGATTGCCTGCACGGCCTGGGGCCCGAGCAGTGGGTTGCACTCGATGGTGCAGTTCGCCTCACCGGCGACTATCGCCTGGAACATGCCCTTCACTGCATCCATGCCGATGATGATGATGTCCTTGCCGGGCTGGAGGCCGGCTTCCTTGATTGCCTGGATGGCGCCGAGTGCCATCTGATCATTGTGCGCGAAGAGCACCTGGATTTTCGGGTCGGCTTTCAGGAAGGCTTCCATGACCTGCTTCCCCTGGGAGGAGGTGAAGTCGCCGTCCTGAGAGTGATTGATCTGCCAGTTGGGATGATCTTTCGCGATGTTCCGGAAACCCTGAGCTCTGTCAATGGCGGGAGCCGCGCCAGTGGTCCCCTGGAGCTCGGCAATGTCGATCGGCGTGCTTCCGTCATCGATGCCATTGTCCTTGAGGTACTTGGCGAGCCAATTTCCTGCCTTTTCGCCTTCCTTGATGAAATCAGACCCCATGATGGTGAGCACGTAATGCATGTCCTCCTTCGCAACGGGCCTGTCAATCATGACGATTGGAATGTGGGCCTTTTGGGCTTCCTGGAGAACGGTACCGTACCCGGTTTCAACAATTGCGGTGAAAAGAATGACGTTGACTTTCCGCTGGATGAATGAGCGGATCGCCTTGATCTGGTTCTCCTGTTTCTGCTGTGCATCGGAATACACCATCACGAGGGTGGGATCATTCGTGATCGAATCCTGAACGGAAATGGTATCAGCGGTTCTCCATTCGCTTTCGGACCCGACCTGCGTGAAACCCACGACCCAAGTCTTGGGAGCGGCGATTGCGGCCACCGAGACCACCACCATCGCCACGGCGACGAGAGCCAGGACTTTTCCCCAGCGCTTCATAAAGCCTCCTTCAAAAGAACTCTTGCCTCTAGTGCGGTTCTTTTCTTCATCAGGATGAACCGATAAAGAAAACCCTTGGAACTCATTTCCCGAATCCCGTCAGATACCCGACGGGCGCTCTTGTACGTCTTTCTTCCTTCGCATTTGCCTCCTTCACCCCGATCATCTCGGGACGTTCAAGTACTTGTAAAGCTGCTGATTCGTCAGCACCTTCTCCACATCGAAATTCAGCGGACCGATGACGGTGGTCACTTTTCCGCTGGCGTTCATGAGATTGATGGTGTTGTTGATGGCGATGATCCTTACTTTCCCCTTGATGTCCAGCACATCGCCGTACTGGATGTCATTTTCGTCCCCATCGGGGGTCATGTACACTTGTCTCCCGAGGTACTGCACAACGACCAGCTTGTCCTTGTATTTCGCGTCGGGCGTCGCCCCCTTTGGTTTCGGGAAACTGACCAGTTTCGGCTTGCCCTTCAGAATGTCGGTGACTTTCTTGATGATCTCCCCCGAGTCGGGTCCGTGAATTTCGTACACGGCGTTCGAATTGCTGGCCGGCGTGACCTCTATCCAGTCCCTGTCCACGTTGACCCGTATCTCGGCGTTGGCGGGAATCGTGTCCCCCACCTTGACAACGACCCAGTCACCGGTGCCGACCCTGTAGCTGATGGAGCCGTCGCTGGTTTCCGAGTATATCCCCACGCACTTCAGGGTACCCGCTTTCGCTTGCGCAGCGCCGACTCCCGCCACCGCGATCAGAAGAAGGAGTACCGCCGCCCCGCGAAGGATCTGCCGCATGATTGTGCTCCTCTGTTCACTTCCACGAGTGTGAATCCACCTCTGGTTGTAGCACACTCTCGGGTCGCGGTATTTAGACTATTCAGCTATTTTGTGCACTTTTCGAGCGTAGACAGGGATGGCGCCCCGTACGAGGGGCGCCGATCAGTACTTGCGGCTCGGCAGCACGGTGCGCGCCACCGCGGCGGGGTATACGCCCTCCGAGGTGATGAGGCGCACGGGCAGGTCCTTCCCGGCCATGTAGTCCTTGACGGCCTTCATGAGCTGGGGACCCAGCAGCGGGTTGCACTCTACGGAGCAGTTGAGCTTTCCGGCAATCATCGCGGTGAACGCATCGCGGATTCCGTCGACCGACACGATCGCCACGTCCTTGCCGGGCCTGATTCCCCAGGCCTCCATGGCCGCGATCGCGCCGATTGCCATGTCGTCGTTGTGCGCGAAGAGCGCATCCATTTTCTGACCCTTTGCCACAAGTTCCTGCAGGATCTGCTGCATGACCTCCCTGCCGGTACTTCGTTCAAAATTGCCGCTTTCCGACACGATGATGCGGTAGTTGGGATGCTCTTTCAGCATCTCCTTGAACCCCAGCGTCCGGTCGATCTCCGGCGCCGAGCCAATCGTACCCAGCAGCTCCACGATGTTCACCGGTGCGTCGGTCTTCATGTAGTTGATGAGCCACCTCGCGGCGCGGCGCCCTTCCTCCAGGAAGTCCGAGCCCATGAAGGTCGTCCAGAGGGACTCGTCCTTCACGTCGACGGTGCGATCGGACAGGAACACGGGTATTCCCGCGGCTTTCGCCTCGCGGAGCACCGGCTCCCACCCCGACTCGACGATCGGAGAAAAGGAGATGATGTCCACCTTGCGCGCAATGAATGACCTCACCGCGGCGATCTGCTTCTCCGGCTGCCCTTCCGAGTCGACGAAGACCAGGTCGATCCCGGCCTGCCGCGCCGCGGTCTTGATGGAATCCGTGTTCGCCAGGCGCCAGTTGCTCTCCGCGCCGGTCTGGGCGAAACCCAGCACGATGCGATGATCGGGGGAAAGGCGCGGCCGCGCGGGGGCGCCCAAGGCGCCGCTCTCGATGGTCTTCTCCGTGACCAGGGAGGTCCGAAGTATCATTTTCTTCGGGATACCCTCCTCGTGGTGGAGGATGTCCATTGCATAGATGATCGCCTCTTTGCCGCCCGTCGGGCATGTAAACGTCGCGGAGAGGGCTCCGCTTCGCACCAGCTCAATGCCGCCATCCGGTCCAGGCAGCCCGTCGATGCCGACCACGCGGATGCCGTTGATCCCCAGTTTCTCGGCCGCCCGGCGCGCCCCTTCGGCCATGGCGTCGTTCTGGGCAAAGATGACGTCGACGCGCCCGTATCTCTTGAGCCACGCGCTCAGCTCGTCTTCCGCCTTGTCGCGCAGCCAATCGGCGACAATCGTGCCCACGATGGTGATGGACCGGCTGGGCGAAATGGCGTCCCGGAAGCCCACGCTCCTGTCAAGCACCGGGGGGGAGCCGGACCGGCCCATGATCTCGACGACCTTCCCGCCCTTCTCTCCCAGGAGCCCCGTGACGTACTCGCCGGCCTGCTTGCCGATGAGCCGGTTGTCGGGGCCGATGAACAGGGTGTAGTCGAACCCGATCACGGACCGGTCCAGGAGGACGACGGGGATCCGGTGGTAGGCCTCCGTGATCACCGGCGAGAGAGCCTCCGAGTCGTTCGGGGAGATGATGAGCAGGTCGATGCCGGAGCTCAGCAGCGTGTGCACGTCCTGGATCTGGCGGCTGTTCGAGTCCGCCGCGTCGGTGAACACGATGCGGAGGTTGGCGTGGTGCGCAGCCTCCGCATTGATCTCGTCCCTCATGTTGATGCGCCAGGGCTCGGTAAGGTTGGCCATGGAGACGCCGATCACGTAGTCGAACGCAGTCGCGTCGTGTCCCGAAGGCCGACAGGTCGCGAGCAGAACGAGGAGTGGGAGCACGAGGAGGCGAGGCAGACGAGCTCTCATGCGCCGCCCTTGCGGTATTCGACCGGCGGCCGGCCGAACACCCGCTTGAACGCGCGGCTGAAATAATGCTGGCTCTGGTACCCGACGGCCTCCGCCACCTCGTACACCTTGACCGACGGATCATTCATGATCTGCACCGCCTTGTTGATCCTCACCCGGGTCAGGTAGTCCACGAAGGAGAAGCCCGTCTCCAGTTTCAGGAGCCGGCTGAGGTACCCCGGGCTGATCTGGGCGGAGGAAGCCACTTCCTCCAGGGACAGCGTCGGCTCCCCGTAGTGGGCGTCGATATAGCGCTGGGCAAGGACCACGAGGCCTCGATGGCTTCCTTTCCCCGAGATCTCGGCGCTCAGCGCGTCGTACGCCTCGGGCACGCCGTGCGGAGCATCCTCCACCGCAGCCTGAGCGACGATCAACGCCTGGCAGAGCGAGGGGACCACGCGCGCCTCCGTTCGGGATGCCGCCTCCACCCAGGCCTGGCCTCCGGAGGAGCGGGCAAGCACGACGATATTGTCATGGTCGTCGAGAAAGACCCACCTCGGCGTGAACTCGCCGAATGCCTCATCCACTGCGGAGCGAACCGCGTAGAGGGCGAGACGGCGATCCCGCTCCTCGGACGGCGCCGTGGCCACCGCGCGCTCGGCCACGTGGATCACGGCCATCGCGAGATGTCCGGAGGTTTCCATGCCCAGGAACCCCGCCTGCTCGGCGAGCTCCAATGGAGAGAGCCGTCCGCGCACCCAGTCGCGAAGGAACTGCTCGCGGAGCAGGGGCATGTTGCGTTCCAGCTGCTCGTGCGCCCACGAAACGTAATGCCGCTGACGGCGCGATTCGGTGAGGGCTTCCTCGGCCCGGGCGAGGACGTTGGCGAGCACTTCCTGCGGCACCGGCTTCAGGACGTATTCGAACACCTTCAGCTGCAGGGCACGCTGCGCGTATTCGAACTCGTCATGACCCGACACGACGATGATGATGCAGTCGCTCAGGATCCCGTTGATCTTCTCTATGAGCTCGAGGCCGTTCAGGAAGGGCATGCGGACGTCGATCAGGAGGATGTCCGGCGTTTCCTTCTGGACGAGGGCGAGGGCCATCTCGCCGTCCTCGGCCTCCGCCACCACCTTCATGTCGGGCCGGATGCGCTCGATCGTGGTGCGCAGCCCGCGGCGGATCTTCGGCTCATCGTCAGCGATCATGACCTTCCACATCGCCCTACTCCTCGCTGGTCAACAGCGGGTGGAGGATCTCCACGGTGGTGCCGCGGTCCGGTGCGCTCTCGAAGCGCAGGCCGTAACGCGTGCCGAAGGAGAGCTGGATCCGCTCGTGGACATTGTGAACCCCGTAGCCTTCGAGCCCGGCGCCGTGCGGATGGACGACGCTGAGGAGGGCACGCACCTCCTCGAGCTTCGCCGGCGTCATCCCCACCCCGTCATCGCTCACGCGAAGGACGAGCATCCCGTCGCGGCGGAGCGCCTCCACCCGGACGAAGCCATGGCCCCGACGCTCCTTGATGCCATGGTAGATCGCGTTCTCCACGAGCGGCTGGAGGGTGAGCTTCAACACCATGCAGGAGAGGACCTCGTCGTCCGTGCTGAGCGTGAAGTCGAACTTGTCCTCGTAGCGCGCTTTCTGGATGATGAGATAGCTGCGGACGTGCTCCATCTCGTCGGCCACGCGGATCATCTCCTTGCCGCGCGAGAGACCGATGCGGAAGAGGCTGGTGAGCGCGCCGACGACTTTCACGATGTCCTGGGCGCCGTGCTCCTGCGCCATCCACTGGATGGTGTCCAGCGTGTTGTAGAGGAAATGGGGCTTGATCTGCTCCTGGAGGGTCTTCAGCTCAGCCTCCCGCTTGCTCTGCTGCTCGCGGTAGACCATGTCGATGAGCTTCTGGACCTCCTCGATCATGGTATTAAAGCTCTTGCCGAGATAGCCGATCTCGTCCTCCTGCCGACCCTCGAACCTGACCCCGAGGTTGCCCTCCTCCGCTTCCTTCATGAGAGACCGAAGCTCGATCACCGGCCGCGCGATACCGCTCGTGAAGAAGACCGCGACAATGAGCGCCACGAGCACGGTGACTCCGGCAATGATCAGGGAGTAATAGCGGATGGTGCTCACCTGGCTCATGATCTCGTTCAGGGGGAAAACTCCGATTGTCTTCCATTGAGTGTAATCGGAGCCCTGGGAGACGATCTGGTAGTCCTCCCCCTTGATGCGCCGAACGCTGCTCGTGCGCGGGGTGTCCAGCCACTCGTCGCGCACGCGGTAGACGATGGGGTTCACGGGCGTGTACACGATGGCTCCGCCCGGCGCCTCGATGAAGAGGAATCCGCCCAGACCGATGGTCATGTCGTCGAAGATGGCCTCCACGACCTTCAGGCGCATGTCGATGAGCACGACGCCCCGGACCTGCCCCGAGCCGGGGTCCACGACCGCCTTTACAATGGAGACCACCTCGTCGGCGCTGTACTCGTGGCTGCTCCGCAGGTTCCTGCCGATGGGTCGGGGGAGGAGCTGCACGGTGCCCTGGTTGTCCACCGCCTTCCTGTACCAGCTCTCGTCGGTGAGCGGATCACGCGTGATCGGCTGGATCTCGTTGCTCAGGGGGCGATTGTCCGCGCTCACCACGAGGATTCCCGCGATCTCGGGATGCGCGTCGGAGATCGACTTCAGGAGCTGCCGGGCCGCTGCCTGGGCCCGCGGGGAGAAGGGCTGCGAAGACCCCTGGAACGACATGAACGCCTGCACGTCGGGGTTGGCATCCACAATGGAGATGATGCTTTCCGTCTGGCGCACGTAGAACTCGATGTTCCGCGTCACCTGGCGGATGAGCTGCACGGTGTGGCTTGTGGCTTCGCTCTCTATCGTTCGCGCCGAGATGTAGGGCCCGAGAATTCCAAGCGTAAGGAGCGGGAGCAGGATCACCGAGACGAAGGAGAAAAGCAGCTTCGAGCGTATGCTTCTGAGTCTCAGAGACCGGCCTCCAGAGCGAACCCTATCCTATGGGTTGCAGGGGTGTTGATCAAGCTCCCGGCATCTGGGAGTAGACCCGTGCGAGCCTCGTCATCCCTTCATCGATCATCGCCTCGTCGCAATTGGAGAAATTCAGCCGAAGGGTGTTCTCCCCGCCGCCCGAGGTGAAGAACGCGGCCCCGGGCACGAAAGTGACCTTCCGTTCGAGGGACCTCTCGAAGAAGGTCATGGCGGACACCGCCTGGGGAAGCGTCATCCACAGGAACATCCCGCCCTCGGGTTCCGTGCAGCTCACGTCCGGGGGGAAGAGCGACTTCACCGCGCTTACCATCAGGTCGCGCTGACGCTTGTAGGCATCGCGGATCCGCTGGATATGAGCGTTCACATCGTTGTCGCTGAGGTAGCGGTGCACGATGCGCTGGGTGAGCTCGTTGGAATGAAGGTCGGCAGCCTGTTTGGCCACCACGAGCCTTTCCATGATCTCCGTGCCGGCGACGATCCAGCCCAGGCGCACGCCGGGAGAGACGATCTTGGAAAACGTTCCCAGGAGAACCGATGAATCGGTCGATCCGGCCTCCGAAATGCAGGCGCGGATCGAGGGCAGGTCCTCTCCCATGAAGCGGATCTCCCCGTACGGGTCGTCTTCCACCAGCACCGTGGAGGAGCCCGCGAGGAGCCTCGCCGCCTCGCGGCGCCGCTCCCGTGAATAGCTGATGCCGGAGGGATTCTGGAAGTTCGGAATGGCATAGAAGAGCTTCGGCTCCGCGTCCCGCAGGGCGGCGGTGAGCTCCCGCACGCAGACCCCGTCACTGTCCATGAACAGCGGCAGAAACCGGGGCTCAAAGAAACCGAAGCACTGCAGGGCGGCGAGGTAGGAGGGGCTTTCCACCAGCACCACGTCCCCCGGGTCCACGAATACCTTGGCAACGAGGTCCAGCCCCTGCTGCGAGCCGTTGAGGATCAGCACCTCTTCAGGACGCACCCGGGTTCCCCGCGCCGCATAACGCGCGGCGATCATTTCCCTCAGCGGGGGAAACCCTTCGGTGGTCGCGTACTGCAGAGCGGCAGCCCCGTCGGAGGACAGCACCTTCCTCGTCGCCTCCTCCAGCTCGCGCACGGGAAAGAATCGCGGGTTGGGAAGACCTCCGGCAAAGGAAATGATCCCGGGATCGACGGCGGCCTTCAGGATTTCACGGATGAACGAGCGATGGACCGACGACATCCTTCGGGCGAACTTCATGAAGGCCCCTCCTTACAGCAAGGGCTGGTCCAGGGCCGGTTCGACTGCGGGGACCCCAGGGGCGTCAGAGACGAGGGGAACGTCCCGACGGAGCGCGTCCACGACACCCTCCGGGTGCGGTGTCTCCTGCGCATCAAAGCTCCTGTGCGGAAAAAGAATCGCCAGCGCATCCAGCACGGAGTCCGCGAAGTGGAAATGGAGCTGGTGCATCACTTCCGGGGGGATCTCTTCAAGGTCCTTCTCGTTCCGCCTCGGCAGGAGGACATTCGTCATCTTGTACCGGTGGGCGGCAAGCATTTTTTCCTTCACCCCGCCGATCGGCAGGATGCGGCCGGTGAGCGTGATTTCTCCGGTCATGGCGAAGCCTGGTGCGACGGCTGCGCCTGCCACGGCCGAAAGAAGCGCGGCGGCAAGCGTGATGCCGGCGGACGGCCCGTCCTTGGGTATCGCGCCTTCGGGAACATGAATGTGGATGTCGCGGTCCTTCGTGAAGTCCGGCGTGATCCCGAGGGCCGCGTGGTGCGCGCGGAGGAATGTGAGCGCCGCCTGCGCGCTCTCCTTCATCACGTCCCCGAGGCTTCCCGTGAGGGTGAGCTCGCCCTTGCCCGCCACGATCGCCACCTCGACGGCCAGAAGCTGTCCCCCCAGCTCCGTCCAGGCAAGGCCGTAGGCGAGTCCCGGCGTCACGTCCTGGGAGAAAGCGCTCTCCTGGAACTTCTCCTTGCCCAGGTATTTCTCCACGGACCTGCCGCTCACCACCACCTTGAAATCCGCCGTGGGAAGAGGCGGCTCTTTATCGTCGCCAATCGACGGGCCAGGCGGGAGGGCTGCCGGTGCGGCGCTACCGGCCGTGGCAGCTGGCGTGGCAGCCGCGTCATCAGGGACCGCGTCCGCGGTCGGATCAGCGGGCACCGAAATGGGCGCGGGTGTGGTCGCGCCGCTCTTCACCGCCTCGCGCGCGATCTTGCGCAGAATGTTGGCTATCTCCCGTTCCAGGTTGCGCACCCCGGCTTCCAGGGTGTACGCGCGGATGAGCCGCATGATCGCGGAACGCTGGAACACGATGTCGGCCCACTCCAGTCCGTTTTCCTGGATCTGCTTGGGCACGAGGAACTTCTCCGCGATTTTTTCCTTCTCGAACTCGGTGTATCCCGAGATCTCGATCACCTCCATCCTGTCGCGCAGAGGATAGGGAATGTTGTGGGTGGAGTTCGCGGTGGTGATGAACATGACATTGGACAGGTCGTATGGAACCTCGAGGTAGTGATCCATGAAGGTGTGGTTCTGCTCGGGGTCAAGGACCTCCAGGAGGGCGGAGGCGGGATCTCCGCGCCAGTCGGAGCTCATCTTGTCGATCTCGTCGAGAAGGAAAACGGGATTGCGGGAGCCCGCCTTCCGCATGGACTGGATGATCTTTCCCGGGAGGGCGCCCACGTAGGTCTTGCGGTGCCCGCGGATCTCCGCCTCGTCGCGCACGCCGCCGAGGGAGACGCGCACGAAGCTGCGGCCCAGCGAGCGCGCGACTGACCTGCCCAGGGACGTCTTGCCCGTTCCGGGAGGCCCGATGAAGCAGAGGATGGGACCTTTTACCCGGCTCTTCAACTGCCGCACGGCGATGAAGTCCAGGATCCTCTCCTTCACCTTTTTCAGGTCATAGTGGTCCTCGTCCAGTATCTGCCGCGCGCGCTCGATGTCGCGGTTGTCGGCGGTGGCTTCCTTCCAGGGCAGATCCACCACCCATTCCAGGTAGGTGCGCAGCAGCGCCGACTCCGGCGAAAGAGGCTGCATCCGTCCCAGCCTCTTCAGCTCCTTCTGGCACTTCTCCACGACCTCCGTCGGCAGGCCCTTCGCCTTCACTTTCTCCTCGAGCTCCTTGGCCCCCGTGGGATCGTCCCCTTCGGCGCCCAGCTCCTTCTGGATCTCCTTCAATTGCTCATTGAGAAAGTAGTCCTTCTGCGTCTTCTCCAGTTTGCGTCGGACCTTCCCCGTGATCTCCTGCTCGAGGCTGGCCAGCTCGATCTCGGAGCCCACGATCGCGGCGCAGCGCTCCAGGCGCTCCTTCACGTCCTCCAGGGAGAGAAGCTCCATCTTCTGCTCGAGCTTCAGGGGGAGGTTTCCCGCCACCAGATCGACGAGGAGGTCCGGACCTTCCGCGGACTCGATGGCAGTTACTGCCTCGGCGGGCACCTTCTTTGCCACCTCGTTGTACTGGCTGAACTGAGTGAGGACCGTCCGCATGAGCGCGGCGAGCTGGGGCGTCACCTCGGGTGCCGGGCGGAGCGTCCGCACCACCGCCTGGAGGCAGTCGCGCGTCTCGGTGTACTTCACCACGGCGGCGCGCTCCAGCCCTTCCACGAGCAGCCGGAGCTTGCCGTCCGGCATCTTTGTCATTTGCAGCACGCGCGCGATGGTGCCGACCGCGTTTACGTCGCGCTCGCCCGGTTCCTCCACGGCGGTCTTCTTCTGGGCCGCCAGGAAAAGAGGTCGTCCGAGCCGGCCGGCCTCCTCCACGCTTCTCACCGAGCGCCGACGCCCGACGAAAAAGGGGACGATCATCCGGGGGAACACGACGAGATCCTTCAGGGGAACCATGAAAAGCTCGTGCTTCTTCTGCAGCAGTTTCATGAGAAGGCCGGCTACGCGGTTTTCTTCTGGCCGGACAGGACGATCTCGGGCCGCTCCGCGCTCGTGACCACGCTCTCCGTGATGATCACCTTTTTCGCTCCCTTGATGGAAGGAATGTCGAACATGATGTCCATCATGAGCGCTTCCACGATGGCACGCAGGCCCCGCGCACCCGTCTTGCGCTCAATGGCCTTTCGCGCGATGGCATCAATGGCGCGCTCCTCGAACTCCAGCTCCACGTCGTCCAGCTTGAAGGAGGCCTGGTACTGCTTGAGGACGGCGTTGTGCGGCTCGGTGATGATGCGGCGGAGCGCAACGGCATCCAGCTCCTCCAGGGGAACCACAATGGGCAGGCGCCCGACGAACTCGGGGATGAGGCCGTAGCGGATCAGGTCGTCCGGCTGCAGCTGGGAGTACAGGGCAAGGAGGTCTTTCTCCCCGGCGCCCTTGGGGTTCGAGCCGAAACCCATCGGATGCGCGATCGTCCGCTGCTCCACGATGCCGTCCAGGCCGACGAAGGCCCCGCCGCAGATGAAGAGAATGTTGGTCGTATCTATTCGCAGCATCTCCTGGTTGGGATGCTTGCGGCCTCCCTGGGGCGGAACGGAGGCCACCGTCCCTTCCACGATCTTCAGCAGCGCCTGTTGCACGCCTTCACCCGACACGTCGCGAGTGATGGACGGGTTGTCCCCGCTCTTCCGCGCGATCTTGTCGATTTCGTCAATGTAGACGATGCCGCGCTCGGCGGCGGAAATGTTGTTGCCGGCGTTCTGGATCAATTTCAGGAGGATGTTCTCCACGTCTTCACCGACGTAGCCGGCCTCGGTGAGGGTGGTCGCGTCCGCGATGGCGAAGGGCACTTTCAGCTTGCGCGCCAGGGTCCGGGCCAGCAGGGTCTTCCCCGTCCCCGTCGGGCCGATGAGCAGGACGTTGGACTTCTCCAGCTCCACCTCGTTCTGCACCTTGTGACCAAGGGCGATCCTCTTGTAGTGGTTGTAGACCGCGACGGAGAGCACCTTCTTGGCCTGCTCCTGCGCGATGACGTACTGGTCCAGGTAGTCCTTGATCTCCCGCGGCTTGGGGATGTCCTCCGTGAACTCGAGGGAGAGGTTTTCTTCCTCCTCGTCCAGGATCTTCTTGCAGACGTTCACGCATTCGTCGCAGATGAAAACGCCCGGGCCGGCAATCAGCCGCCGGGCGACATCCGCGCTCTTCCCGCAGAAGGAGCAGACCTTGAAACCGTCACTTTTGGGGGTTTTCGCCATTCTTTCCCCGTTTCAGGATCTTGTCGATGAGCCCGTACTCCAGGGCTTCCTCGGCGGACATGTAGTAGTCCCGCTCGAGATCCCTTTCGACGATTTCGGCGGTTTTGCCCGTATGCTCCGCGAAGTAGGAGACGATCAGTTTCTTGATGCGCACCAGCTCCCGTGCCTGGATGCTGATGTCCACGGCCTGGCCCGAGACTCCTCCCCACGGCTGGTGGACGAGTATGCGCGATGAGGGCAGGGCCACGCGCTTGCCGTGGGTGCCGCAGGCAAGGAGCAGGGCGCCCATGGATGCCGCCTGGCCGATGCAGATGGTCTGCACGTTCGGCTTGATGTACTGGATCGTATCGTAGATGGCAAGCCCCGCGGTCACCGTGCCGCCCGGCGAGTTCACGTAGAGATGGATGTCCTTCTCGGGGTCCTGGGATTCGAGGAACAGGAGCTGTGCCACCACGAGGTCCGCGTTCACGTCGTAGATCTCACCATCCACGAACACGATGCGATCCTTCAGGAGCCGGGAATAGATATCGTACGACCGCTCCCCGCGTCCCGTCTGCTCGATGACGATGGGGACGAGGTTGGTGTCCATCTCATTCATCGAAGTTCCGCCTCTGTTTCATTCATCCTTAATGGTACCTAATTCCCCTGGAGAATGTCCAATACTTTCCGCTTTTCGGACAGCCGGAGCTTGGTTTTTGAAAGGAGGAAGTCGTACAGCTTGTCCATGCGGAGGTTGCTCCGCATGTAGTCCTCGAGTTTGTTCTTCGCAAGGCTCTCCTTCAGTTCGGCCGTCGTGACCTTGCGCTCATCCGCCATCTTCGCGATCTCCGCATCCAGGTCGCTGTCCTCGATGCCGATCCCTTCCTTCCTGGCGATCTCGGAGACCACAAGCTGAAGCCGAGCCCGCTTCTCGGCGGACGGCAACCATTCCTTGCGCACGTCCTCCACGCTCCTGCCCTGCTGCTCCAGAAGCGCGGCAAGCCGCTTCTCGTCGATGCGGAGCTGGTTGGCGTAGTCCTGCCACATGGCCTCCAGCTGGTAGTCTACCATTGAAGCAGGGAGCGGGATCGTGCTCGTCTCCACGACTGAATCGAGGACCCGTGTGATCGTCTTCGAGCGCAGCGCCGACTTCACCGCATCCTCGAGCTTTTTGCGAATGTCCGCCTTCAGGTCATCCAGGGTCTGAAACTTCTCACTGATGTCCTGCGCGAGCTCGTCGTTGATCTCGGGGAGTTTCTTCTCCTTGATGCTGTTCAGCGTGATTCGAAGCATTACCGTCTTTCCCGCGAGTGCCTTCGTCTCGAAGTCCTCCGCGAAGGTCTTGGTGACGAGCTTGGTCTCCGCCTTCTTCATTGCGAGCATTTCATCGTCGACCTTGTAGACGTTGTAGCCGGTGCCGACCTCGAACACGAACGCTTCGCGTTTCGTGCCGGGTTTCTCGGCGCCCGACTCGTCCAGCTCGACGTAGTCGGTGTTCACGATGTTGCCGGTCTCCACGACGCCTTCGTCCTTGTCCGTGAAGAGGGCGTTCTGCTCCTGGATCCCCTTGAGCTCCCGTCCGAGGTCCTCGTCCGTGATCTCCCACTCCGGCTGGTCGACCTCGAGCCCCAGGTACGGTCCGAGCTCGATCGCGGGGTACGTGTCGTAGATCACCTCGAAGGAGAAGTCCTTGCCCAGCTCCAGGGCCTCCTCCGACTTGATCTCGGGGGTCGCATACGGGATCGGCTTCTTTTCGACGCTCTCGAACACCTCCGCGAGGCTCTTCTCCAGCACCTCGGCCCGGGTCTGGTCG
>PMZS01000333.1 GCA_003170115.1 Spirochaetaceae bacterium | reverse complement strand
TAGGAATCGGCGAAAGATATGCGTCCATCCTTGATGGACTTCACCTCGGTGCCGACGAGGGACAGGCCGCATTCGAACGATTCTTCTATGGAATAGTTGAATCGCGCCTTCCTGTTGACCCCAAGGACCTTGATTCCCTCGGATTTCGCCATGTCTCGACGGCCCCGGCTTACTGCCGGGCCAGAGCTACCCTGAAGCCGAGATAGGGCGTACACCATTCTGCCGGTTGAGCGCCCCGGGTATACACCTTGTCGGTGCCCGGCTGGTCGGCCCAGGAGCCTCCGCGCACCGACCTGTCCGTCGCATCGGGAAGCGCTTTCTCCAGTGCCGCGCTGATGCGCGGGTCCAGGGAGGAGAGCAGGCTCGCGTTGAGCCAGTAGNNCCATACGCGTTCGGCTCAGAGGTGCCCGCGGGAGAGGGGCCTGCGATTCCGGCCTTGAAGAATACCGCGCCTCCCGGCGTGCCGCCGAGAGGGTAGGGCATTCCCCGGATACCGCCACGCGCCGCCCACTCCCATTCTGCTTCGGACGGAAGCCGTGCCGCAAAACCGGGAAGCGTCGACTGAACCCTGCGCGAGAGCCACTGGCAATACGCCGAAGCCGCGTGCCAGGAAACCGAGGTCACCGGCAGGCTCGATGCGCCCGCGGGAGGAGCTCCCAGTTTCCAATCAGAGAGATACGCATCAGTCACGAGCTTCTTTTGACTCAGAACGGCTTTGTTTGCCGGAGACCAATCCGGGTTTTCGGATATGAATGACTGGAAGGCGCCGTTGGTCACCTCGGTCGTTGCGAGATAGAAAGCGTCGATCCGAACCGGGTGAGCCAGGAGCCTGTCGATCGACTTGCCAAGGGAGTCGAGGTTGTCGTCCTTGCCCATCACAAGGTCACCCGAAGGGATGCCCCGGAATGTGATTCCGGCAATCACAGTACTCCCGCCGGCGCTCGGGCTGACTGCTGAGCCCGGCTGGTAGTACCGGGAGATTGCGTCCCGGTAGCCGGCCAGATATTGCTGGATCCAGGGGCTTGGAGCCAGCTTGTCCTGGTGCGCCCTGGAAATGGCAAGCAGTGCCCATGCGGGGAAATTGTTCGACTTCTGGGAAAGGACAGCAGATCTCTGGACCAGATCGACCAGAGAGCTCGGGGTCAGGAACGCGGCATGGGAGGAAATGCGCGAAGCGGCAAGGAGGAGCTCCCGCAGCTGGGACTCATCTGTAGTTGAATACAGGCTGCCCGAAATGAGGTCGAAGAGCTTGTCCGTAGTGTCTGCGGCGACAGCAGCCCATGCGGCATCGGAAAGGATCTGCGGGATCTGGGGATTCTTCTGAAAGTCCGCGAGAGTCCACTTCACAAGGCCATCTATGTCCGAAAGTTGAAGGACCGTCGCCGCGCTCGTCCTGTCGGGGACGATCAGTGTGGCAAATACCCGTCCGCGGACTTTCCTTGTGATCGTCGATGAAGCGTAGAAGGGCCGTGAAATTTCAACCGAGCGCTCGCCGCGGGGAAGGAAGATCGTGCACGGGGTGCTGCCGGCATACACGCCGTCTACTTTTACCATTGCGTGTTCGGGAAAAGACCGCAGAGAAAGATACGCGCCCCGGTGGCGGATGCCCGGAAGAAAGAGAAGCAGGTACACCGCGAGGACAAGGACGATTGCGTAGAGCACTGAAAGGTAGAGACCCGGACGGACGCCGAGAATCGGCTTCAGCCGGACGCTCACTTCTTCCGCAGATGATTGGGGCGTGGGCTTGTCCTGTTTCGGCATGGAGCGAGTATAGGGACGGCATTCTGGCTTGTCAATGATTCGGCCTGCGTGCTATTGTGCCCGCGGAGAGGGCATGCAGGAAAGCACCACGATTCCTTGGGAAAAATGGGAAAAGGATCTCGTCAGGGTAACGGAGCGCTACCTTTCCTGGCGGAAGAGGCGCAGGCTTGTGCGCAGGGCACGGCAGAAGAAGCGCAACCCGTTCGTTGACTGGATGGACGCAATATTCTCCGCCGTCGTCATCGTCCTGCTCATCAACCAGTACCTCCTGCAAGCCTACCAGATCCCTTCTCCTTCCATGGAGCCAAGCCTCATGGTGAATGACCGTATCTTCGTCAACAAGATTGCCTATGGACCCGAGCTTGTTCCGGGGATGCTGAAGATCCCCGGCCCCTGGCTGCCGCAGCGCGGGGACGTGATAATCTTCGAGAGCCCCGAGTACATCTCCAGCGGCCCCGTCGTGGATATACTTCAGCGCATCGTCTACATGGTGACGCTCTCAATCGTGGACATCGACAAGGACGAGAACGGCCAGCCGAAGAAGCATTTCCTCATCAAGCGGGCCATCGGCATGCCGGGAGACCGCATCAGGATGAACGAGGGAAATGTCGAATATCTCACGCCGGGCTCCGACGCCTGGATGACCGAGCAGGACATGAAAAAGGCGCTTGGATTCCATTACCAGAACGTGCGGATGCTTGCGCCTGAAGAGTACCCGGTCTTCAAAGCGGCAGGCATCGGCGCGGGGCTCATCGGGGAGAAGTTCAGCGCCCTGCCCGAACAGGAGTCCGCGCTGAAGAAGTACTACAGGACCAGCGCCGATTCGGCCGGGAAGCTCACGAACGTGGGACCCATGATGCAGCTGGCGGACGACATCTATGTCGAGATGTGGCGGGATGCGACGAAATGGGCGGTCGAGCCTGACAACTTCGCGGCTGCCTCCGAGTGGCGGATGCTGACGGAGGGCTATTACGTGCCTGAGGGACGGATTTTCCCCATGGGTGACAACCGCGACAATTCTCTCGACAGCCGCTTCTGGGGATTCGTTCCGCTCGAGAACGTGGTGGGTGAGCCGCTATTCGTGTACTGGTCCTACGACGCACCCACTAAAGACTGGACGGCAGAAACCTTGGCGGCCCGGCTGAAGTTTGACGCCTCAATTGTTGGGAACTTCCTTGCCCACACGCGCTGGTCAAGAACCGGGC
>PMZS01000384.1 GCA_003170115.1 Spirochaetaceae bacterium | reverse complement strand
GGGTCGATGCCCTGCCACACAAGATGACTCGGATCGAAGTTGAAGCCGAATTCTTTGCGATTGCCCAACACCGCCAGAGCGCGCTCCGCCGTCTCCAGGTTGTAGGCGATCTCCGTCGGATGCACCTCCAGGGCCAGCCGCACGCCAAACCGTGCAAAGGCATCCAGAACCGGGTGCAGGCG
Organism: Spirochaetaceae bacterium; assembly: GCA_003170115.1. Classification (GTDB taxonomy): domain Bacteria; phylum Spirochaetota; class Spirochaetia; order SZUA-6; family Fen-1364; genus Fen-1364. The sequence goes on along the minus strand of PMZS01000384.1, from coordinate 2,929 downwards.
CTCGGCGAAGAGCTTCCACCCGTCCTCGTAGGCCTGATCGTTCGTCGACGGATAATTGTACCACTTATCCCAGACGGGCGACCCCACAAAGCCGACCACCACCGGCACCTCCAGCGCCGCCGCCGCCTGCGCGGTGCGCGTGAGGCGCTCCATGCCATAGCGAATGCGTTCCGCCGCACCGGCCACCGGCGCCCATTTGTCCACAGTCCAATCGTGCGGCCCGAGGATAAGATGCCCTTCGCGACCGTTGCTGAGCGCCGAGATCTGCAAACCGAACTGCTTCACGAGTCGCCGGAGAGCCGCGCCCCCGTCCTGCAACACCGCATCCAGGTCCACGTGCGGACAGCTGCGCCAGACGGGGAGCTCGACCGACTCGTAGCCGAGATCCGCCGCAACGCGCAGGACATCTTCCAGGGGCCGATCCTGGAACAATGCGGTGAAGAGCCCCAGCTTCATCTCGCCATACCCCATGACATCATGAGAAGACTCCTATCGCCGCTGCAATGCGTATCGGACCGCTCACACCCCCCATCAGGCCGTGATGAAGCCAAGCGCGCGGGGCAGCCACAGAACCAGCTCCGGAAAAAACGAGATCAACATCAGCACGATGACCAGCGGGATGCACCAGGGCAGCACGGCCTTCACCACGTCCTCGAAGGACATCTTGGCCACTCGTGTCATGATGTACAGATAGGTCCCTACGGGTGGCGTGAGCGCACCGATGGTCAGGTTGAGTGTCATGACCACCCCGAAATGCACCGGGTGGATACCCAGTTCCTTCAGGACCGGCAACAGGATCGGTACCAGGATGATCATGGCCGCCAGCCCCTCCATGAAACAGCCCACGATCAGCAGAAAGATGTTGATCAGGAAGAGCACGACGACGGGATTTCGCGAGATCGCAAAGAGCGACGAGGCGATCATCTGTGGGAGTTGCTCCCGGGTGAGCATCCAGGCGAAGAGGTTGGCGCACGAGATGATCAGGATCACCACCGAGGTGGTTTCGACGGTATCCAGCATCGTCTCGCGCAGGATCTTCCAGGTCAGCTTGCGATACACCACCGTCCCCAGGAACAGCGCATAGGCCACCGTGCCGATGGCGGCCTCCGTGGGAGTGACGATCCCGAAGAAGATGCCCGACAGGATCATGAGGGGCGTCAGGAGCGCCCACAACGCCCCGAGAAACGACCACCCCACCTTTTTGAGCGTCGCGCGCTTGTACACGGGGTAGTTTCGCTTCCGGGCGATGATGTACACCATCGCGCTCAGCGAGGCGCCCATCAGAATGCCGGGGATGAACCCGCCGGCAAAGAGGGCACCCACCGAGGCGCTGGCCAAGGTGCCATAGAGCACGAACGGAATGCTCGGCGGGATGATCGGTCCAATCGTCGCCCCGCTGAGAACCACCCCGACGTTGAAATCGTCATCGAATCCGGCCTCCCGCAAGGCTTTCATCTCGATGACCCCGAGACCGGCGGCTTCCGCCGCACCGGAGCCGGACATGCCCGCAAAGATCATGCTGGCGATGACGTTGACGTGTCCCAGGCTGCCTCGGACATGGCCCACCAGCGCCAGGGCAAAGCGGTAGATGCGCTCGGTGATTCCACTGACATTCATCAGGAGTCCGGCGAAGACGAAGAACGGGATCGCCAGGATGGGGATCGAGTCGGGCCCCGAGAGCATGCGCTGGGGAATACTCAACAAGACCCCGTGATGCAGGATGAGGAATCCCGAGGCGATGATCGCCATGGAGAAGCCGATGGGCACGCCGATCATGATCAACAAGAACCAGCAGCCGAACACCAGGAGCATTGACTTCACCTCCTGCGACGGAAGAAGGAATGCCAGCCCGCTGTGACGGGGGCGACTAGGTCATGATCTCATCAACCGACACGGCGGCTTCGGTTTCGCCGGGCCACGGCTTCCCCGTCCTGAAAGCACGATGTTTCTGCACAATGGCATCACCCAAATAGAAGATCATGAGGGCAGCCATTGCGACCAATGAGGCAGACACGAAGGAGAGGGGAATATTCAGCGCGATCGACCGCAGGCTGTGGCTTAGCTCCCAGAAGAGGACGCTCTGCACCAGGAGCAGGATGAGGAACCCCAAGACGATCACATCGGCGAGCAGCGTGGCCACGTACTGTGCCGTCCGCGGCAACCAGGACACGAACACCCCGACCAGCACGTGCCGGTTGTTCTTCAGGGCCAGCGCCGCGCCCAGGAAGGACACCCAGGTGAAGGTGTAGATCGTGAGCTCCTCCGACCAGAAGTAGGGATTATTGAAAACGTAGCGGGCAATCACCTCGCCAAAGACGAGGATGCACAAGAGCGAGAACAGGACCAGGACGACATTCTCCAGGAGACGATTCATGAGCGAGCGAAATCGCGCCACCGACGCACCTCCGTCAGAGCCGCACGGGCTGGACCGCGTCGTGCGCCCAGCCCGTGCAGTCAGGCCCCTCTACTTGACGTTCACGATCTTCTCGTACAAGCCTTTCCCCCACACGCCTTCGAGCTTTTCTTTCGCGCCGATGGAGGCCTTGCGGAACGCCTCAACGTCCGGCTGGATCACCGTCATCCCGGCCTTCTTGAAATTGGCGAGGAAGCTGTCTTCCTGCGAGAGGGTCAGCTTGTTGTTCAACTCGCGCGCTTCCTGTGCCGCGTCCATGACGATCTTCTGGTATTCCGGCGAAAGCTTCCGCCACGCCCGCTCGTTGATGATCATCGGCAGGGGCGTGATGATGTGGCCGGTGAGCATGATGAACTTCTGGGCCTCGTAGAACTTGAAGGCGTTGATGGTCGGGATCGGGTTCTCTTGGCCGTCCACCACCCCGGTCTTCAACGCCAGGTACAGCTCGCCAATATCCAGCGGAGTGGGGTTGGCCCCCCAGGCCTTGGCCATCTCCAGAATCACCGGCACCTGGGG
>PMZS01000082.1 GCA_003170115.1 Spirochaetaceae bacterium | reverse complement strand
CCGACGGTCATCATAGCAACCTACCTACCATTCGCGCGCTGCTCGCGGGAGAGCGGTGGAAACCTCTTCTCGCCTTTCCAAGAATGGGAGGCATGCCCGTTTCCCGACACACCCTATGGGCCAGGCCAGCGCCTGGGGCCCTGCGGCAGCCCATCATGACCCACTGCCCGGGTGGGCGTGAGGTTTTAGACGCAGCTGCTCGGCGATTCTGTTGTGGGTCCATCAAAGCCCCGTGTGCGCGCGGCCGCCAAGCGCGCGAGCGCGCCTCAAGCGCCACGCAGTCCACCACCCGCAGGCGTCCCGGTCCTTGATGCGCTTCCGGTTCAGGAGTATCTTCATGCGAAGGGGCCGTGATGAAAAGCTTTTACACTGCAAAATACACGCCCATCGATTCAGGCTACATGGGACAGATCGTGGAATGGCCGGAAGTCGTCACCGAGGGATCAACACTCGAAGAGTGCAGGGCAATGCTCGAGGACGCGCTGAAAGAAATGGTCGCAGCATATGCCGACATGAAAAAAGAACCGCCTCTGAACAAGGCCTTTTTCGAACAGCTGCTCGTCGAAATCTGATCCACGTGTCGATCAGGAGATCCGAACTGGTTCAGCCTGATTCGGGAAGGTGGCAACCACTCGATCTACTCAAATGGATTTCGCATCATCCCTGTGAAACGCCATCGCGTCTTCGACCGTATCACCGCAAACGAGCTCTGCAAACAGGCCGGCCTTCCAAAAAGATTCTAAAACCCTCGACTTCCGCCACACCCGCCGACCAAGTCCCCTTGGAGGCGATTCAGGAACCGTCGGACCTTTTCCAGGCCATCGAGACCAGCGGCCAGCCGAGCATCAGTGGTGAGGACAACTTGAAGACGCTCCCGCTCGTCTTCGGCTGCTACAAGGCGGCCCAGGAAAGGCGCGCGGTCAGGCCCATGGAGATTTCGTAGGAGCGCATCGCCCGAAGCCCGCCGTGCGCGGGGAGACGGCCTCAGCCGAACGACCTTTTTTCGATCTCTTCCCTCGCGACTTTCACCCACCGGACGATGTTGTCGGGATTGTGTCCCAGGGTATGGTTGTCCTTCATGATGAGCTCCACGACACACCCTTTCGTGATGTCCAGGGTTTCGCGGATATCGGCGTGTATCGCATCCTCGTCGATGTGCGGCACCGCGAGAGGGGACGGGGCGGGCTTTCGCGAATACACGTAGTCGTCCTGCAGCATCTCGGCCATCTTCCGCTGGTCTGCCCAGGGGGAAACGGACACCCTCCGCAGCCGCGGAATCCTTTTCACCACGTGCCACCTGCTCTGGAGCGGCTCGCAGCAGCCGTAGCAATTCAGGCCGAAGCGCTCCTGGATCGGAAGCTGGTAGGGGAAGACGAACTCCTCGAACTGCTCGGGAGAGACGCCCACCGTCTCCTGGCTCTCTGTCAGGCACCACATGTCGCTCGTCTGAACGCCCCTGCCATCGATCGCATGCCGAGGCAGCTCGCGGGTGTACCCGATTCCCCCGGATCCAACATAGGCGTGGTTGTTGTTCAAGTACAACAGCCGGTTCTTTTCCAGTGAGTCCAGCTTGGCCAGGTAACCGTCCCGAAGAAGCCCCATGATCTCGTGGACCATGGAGGGGTTGTCGTACATGAGGTACAGCATTTTTTCCAGCCCCACCAGGCGGGCCAGGTCCCAGGTCATTCCAAGGGACCACCACCAGATGCCCCGCAGACCGACCCGCAGGATCTCACCGAATACATCCCGGGCAAGGGCGAGCGTGTGCTGGGTGGTCTCGGAATCGATCACGATCACGGGCGTCCTGATTTTCGCCACGTCCCGCGGTTCCTGGATCTTGCCTTCCCACGTGTAGGACTGCCCGGCGTTGCCCCCGTGGTAATCTTCCTGCACGCCCCACTCGGAGTCCGTGTACGTGTAGCCGACCTCAAAAATCGCCTCCAGGGGCTTGTCGTCCCTGATGGACTCTCCCCAGAAAAGCTCCTTTCGAAGAACCATCTCCCACCGCCGCGCAAGCTCCCCCTTGCACGTGATGGATTCCGGGGTGACCAGCTCGTTCCAGCCGTTCTCGGGATCCACGAGCACGAGAGGCGTCCTGGTCTTCAGGTCATTGTGCGAGTACCACAGTTCGCGTTTCGTGGCCTCCTCCGGCCGGGCGGCGAAACGCGCGAGTCTTTCCGCGAGCCCGCGGAGGATGTCCCTGTCTTCCGGGGCGACGAGCACCTTGCCATGGACACCGCTCGCGTATTTGGGAGCATCCCCGAAATTCGCGGACGGCCACAGCCCGGTTGCATTGAAAGGAATCGCCATGAATCAACCCTTCCGTTCGAGCTCTGAAATGCGGGCATCGATGGCCGCCCGGTCGATCGGATATCTTCCGTGATGCCTGCAGACTGAGAAGAGCAGCTTGATATTCACGGCGGGCATGTTCGCCTGTATGTTGTGCCCTGAAGAGAAGACATACCCTCCCCCTGGCGCGAGGTCGCGCAGCCGCTTCAGAGTGTCCCGCTCCACGGCGTTCAGACCGCCATGAAAAAGGCCCTGGTTGTTCGTGCCCCCGTGGAAGCTCAACTTGTCCCCGAACTCGGACTTGATGCCGGCGGTGTCCGCGTTTCCTTCCGCGCCGGGCTGCAGGGGATGCAGGATGTCCACTCCTGCCTCCAGGAGATCCGGGATGGCCCAGCGCACCGAGCCGCAGCAGTGGTAGGCGCACTTCGCTTTTGTCTTTTTCTTCATCGCGCCGATGAGCCGCGCGATCCTCGGCTTGAAGAACTTTCGGAACATCCGGGGACTGTAGAAAGGCCCGCCCTGGGCACCCCAGTCATCTCCCACCCAGAAGAACTCTATGACATCCCCTACAGCGTCCAAAATCCCGCCGCCGAACGCGATCATCCAGTCCACTATTGCATCCATCTGGTACTCAGCAAGCCGGGGATCCTCGAGCAGGTCGGCGGTTGCGTCTTCCAGGCCCCGAAACACCCACCGGATGTAATCGAAGGAGAGCATTGCACCCGATACAAGGGCGAAGTCCGTGGAGGAGTGCAGGGCCCGCGCCTTCTCGCGCAGGCCCATGAACCGCGAAGGGTCGGTCGGATCGGGGAACTTGTACGCCTTCACTTCCGCGAAGCTCTTTCCCTTCAGCACCGGATCCACGTTGTCCGCGTACAACCCGAGGCGCTTGTAGGTCGTCCCGAACTCGTCCTTCCAGGTCCCGTCCGGGTTCTCGGCGTATCTCCAGGAGGTTGGCGTATGCAACTTCGTGGATGCTGGAAACGAAGCCATTGCTGTCAACGGGCACCCGATCAGGTTCCTCATGGCTCAGTGCAAGGCGGACTCTTTCCCGGGGCGTCATGCGACTGGTGGAGTATACGAGTACCGATTTCACCTGTCAACGAAAAGTGTATCTTATTGGAATGCGCCAGTCGTTCATTCGGATCCTCTTTCGGGTGGCTGGTATTGCGGTGCTCCTCACGGGGCTGGCGTCTCCCGTCGCCGCAAAGGAGCTTGCGACCGACACGGGGGCTTCCATTGATATGCCGTCAGGCTTCACCCCGGGAGATGGGGACGGGAAAACGCATTTCTCCTATTTCGACTCCAATGACGGTATGGAGTTCGACATACTGATCTTTGAACCCGGCCGTTACAGCTCGGCCAGTATCATGGCCGCGGACCTCCTTGGGCAAATGGGTTCGAAAGGGGACATCTCGAGCTTCACGTACCAGGGCCGCGGCGCGGTGCTCGCAGACCTGGATTTCGCCGTCAACGGCATTTCCCGCAAGGGGAACGCAGTTTTCATATCGGCCAGGTCTGAGAACAGCTACGCCCTGGTGGCCTCCGCCACGGCGTCCAGGTACGACTCGTACTCCGAGCTCATCATCTCCTGCCTGGACGCGNNGACCGCACTGCCCGCCGGTTCCCCGGTCCGGTCAGCCAGTTCCTCTTTCCCTGGCCTGTCGCGCGCACGGAGAAAAAGACCGCGGTTCTGCCTGCCGGCAGCATCTCCCTCCCCTGGTCGGCGAAAGAGGAGCAGGAGGAGCTTTCCGTAATAGAGAGGGAGTATCACGTCCTCACGATGTATTTAAAAAGCGAGACCCTCTGGGTGGACGCCTGGGCGCGGTACTACAGGATGGTGTACAAGGAATCGGCGGCCCGGCTGGACAACCTGACACAGGCCTTCTCGAATTCCCTTCCTGCCCATGATCCGACGGAGAGCGCACGAAGGGTGCTCGCATGGGTCCAGGGCTTCCTCTACGAACGGAACTTCGCCGGGATCGACTTCGTTCCGCCTCTTACCGCTGCGTTTGAAAAAAGGGGCGACTGCGATTCCCGTGCCATGGTCATGGGCATCATACTGGAGCGACTCGGGATCGATTCCGTTCTGATGGTCTCTCGCGAATATTCTCACGCGATGCTCGCCGTGGACGTGCCCGGCGGAGGTCAACGCTTCACGTACAATGGAAAGGCCTATCTTGTTGCTGAAACGACCGCCAAGGTGGGAATCGGCAAGATCGATTCCTCGCAGGCCGATTTTTCCAAGTGGCTGGGCGTAGATCTGGGCGAATAATGAGCCTGCGGATCTTCCGGGCGGCGGCGATCATCATCGGAATGCTTCCGGCGACGATCTGCCGGGGAGCAGGGGCAGAACAGCCGGTAAAGGCGGTGCTTCCGCCCGATGGAAAGTTCACGTATGTCGAACGGGCCGATCTCCGCAGGTATGAGAGCGGCAAGTATGTCGGGCTGGAGAACCGGGAAGTAAAAGGGATCCTCCAGCAGAACATGAGCGCTCTCACCGCAAATATAGAAGGTACTTTCTTCGTCCTGCAGGCGCTCGACCACAGCGGTGCACACACTGCCCAGGAAATCGACCATGCGGTTCCCGTCACCTATTCCATTCAACCGGACGGCGCGCTGACAATCGAGGGAAACGGGGCGTACCCCACCCTTCGTGGTTTCCCGGTCATTCCCGCGGCCGGGATCTCCGTCGGAGATCATTGGACGGGAGTCGGCGCGCGCATGGTGGATCCGCTGCATGACGGGAAGTTCAGCCGAACGAAATTCTTTGCTGAATACCGCTCCAGAGGCAATGGGGCAATCACCGCCACATACGCTGTCCGGTACAGGAATGGAGACGATCCGGCGGGCGACGCTCGGCTGCAGTCCGTCTCCGGTATCCATGATGTGTCCATTCAGCTTTCCATGCCGAGCGGTGCAATCACTTTCATGCGCGATCAAGTGGATGAAACATACGCCTTTGCGGACGGCACCTCCGTGCAGCTCAAAGGGTTCATCCTCACCTGGTTCACGGTGGCAACGCCGCTGAACCGGGAGGAG
>PMZS01000130.1 GCA_003170115.1 Spirochaetaceae bacterium | reverse complement strand
TCCTCGGCACGGATATTTGCCTTGAACTCTTCGGCATTGTGCGTGACCTCAATCGGAGCGAAGCTCTTGTAGCTGGCATTCGCTCGAACAAGCGTACCGTCAGCGCTCGCATGGACGCTTACCAGTCCGGCCTTAATGGCCTTTTGCACCGTTTCGTCGAACAGCTTTTCCATAAAGCCAGACTTATCAAAGCGTCTTCTACGATTCTGGCTGAATGTGGATGCATCCCAGGCTTTCTCAGTCATTCCAAGGCCCACAAACCAGCGGAACGCCATATCGCAATTGAGCTGTATAACGATTTTTCTCTCACTGATAATTCCCATGACATACCCAGCAACTAATGCCAGCAAAAGCTGCTCGGGAGGAATAGAAGGCCTTCCGGTTGGTGAGTAAAGCGGCCGAGCCAGCCTTCTGATCGCTGTAGTATTGATGCAGGCTCTGATTCTCCTCAGCGGATGGTCCTCCGGAACGAAATCTTCCGCTTTGACGTGATACATGAACAGATCGTCGTTCTTAGCCACCCCAATCATCGAACGCCCCTCCCATACGAGGGAACTCTATCAGACTATGGCGATTTCCGGAAGCTATGATGCCTTTGTCAGCACCCTGTTAGGGGCCGGATGAGTGACAGTCCCTTCGCGAGGAGGGACGAAATGAAACACAACCGAGAGTTCTGGACCCGGCACGTTGGGCAGTGGCGCGACAGCGGTCTGACGCAAGCGGCGTATTGTCGGCGGCATAGGCTGTTGAAGGGCACCTTGGGGTATTGGGCGTCCGTCGTGAAGAAGCCCAGGAGTTCAAAAGCACAGCTGGTTGAAGTCGGTCGTGCGGAGACGGACGGCCAGACAGTGCGTTCGCCGATTGAGCTTGTCGTGCAACGACGCTACCTGCTGCGGCTGTGGCCCGGGATGGACCTGGGGCACATGCGTGATGTGCTGTCAGTTCTGGAGGACCGCTCGTGATCGGCCTGGAGGTCAAAGACGCTCGAGTTTTCGTGCGCCCGGGGGCGACGGACATGAGGAAGCAGATCAACGGTCTGGCGCTCATCATCGAGCAGGGGATGGAATGCAACGTATTCGAGCCGTCGCTGTTCCTGTTCTGCAACGGGGAGCGACGGATCTTGAAGGCGCTGTACTGGGACCGCACGGGATTCTGTCTGTGGCAGAAGCGCCTGGAGAAGCACCGCTTCCCCTGGCCGCGAACGAGCGAGCAAGCACGCTGTGAGATCGACGCGGAGAAGCTGCGCATGCTACTGGAGGGCGTTGATTTCTGGTCAGCACATCAAGAGCTGGCCTACACGCGGGTGAGCTGAGAAAAAAGAGAAAAGTTTTCTAAAACCATTGCCTTCGATCATTGTGTTGTGCTACTGTGCGCGCCGTGGAGGGGAACGTCGAGACGTTGCTGCGCGAGAATGCTGAGCTACGGCAAGAGAACGCCGACTTGGCCCACCAGAGAGCTGAGCTGGCAAAGCGCGTAGACATTCTCCATGAGCAGATCGCGTGGTTCAAGCAACGGTTTTTTTCCCGCAGCAGCGAAGCCCTCAGCGAAAAGGACAAGCAGCAACTGAGGCTCTTCGATGAAGCGGGGTCCTCCGGGCCGCAGGCCGATGAGGCCGAGAATCTCCGAGAGGTGATTCGCGTCGCCGAGCACACACGCGTGCGGGCCAAGCGGCGGCCCCTTCCCGAAGCTTTCCCCCGCGATGAGGTCGTGATCGACATCCCCGAAGACCAGAAGCACTGCCTGTGCGGTGCGGAACTGGTGCGCATCGGGGAGGAGACCAGCGAGAAGCTGGACGTCATCCCTCCCCAGCTTCGGGTGATCCGCACGATCCGCCCCAAGTATGCCTGCCATAGCTGCGAAGGCTCGGGAGACGAAGAACGGCCGGCGGTACGCATTGCCCCGATGCCCCCTGCCATCATCGACAAAGGAATCGCCAGCGCGGGACTCCTGGCCTACATCGTGACGAGCAAGTTCTGCGATTCGCTGCCGCTGTACCGCCAGGAGAAGCAGTTCCAGAGAATCGGGGTGGAGCTTTCCCGTCGGACGATGGCCGATTGGATGATCGCGGCAAGCCAGGCATGCGCACCGCTAATGAAGATCCTGGAAGGCCGTCTTCGCTCAGGGCCGCTTCTGCAATTGGACGAGACAACAGTGCAGGTCATGGACGAGCCGGGACGGGCCAACACCTCGCTGAGCTACATGTGGGTAGCCCGGGGAGGCACGCCGCAGGCGCCGGTGATTCTCTACCACTACGCTCCCGGTCGCGGGGCGGAGGTGGCCAAAGAGATGCTGGGCAAATATCAGGGCTACCTTCAGACCGACGGATATGAAGCCTATGACCGCGTGTGTGAGACGGCAGAGAATGTCGTGCACGTCGGCTGCTGGGCTCACGTACGGCGCAAGTTTTTTGAGGCACAGAAGAGCTCGAAGAAGGCCGGTAGTGCGGAGATGGCGTTGTCTATGATCGGCAAGCTCTACAAGGCAGAGACCGAACGCGCGGTGCACACGGATCCCCAGGAGTTCGCCGTAGCGCGGCGGCGCCTTGTCGATCCGATCCTGGTGGACTTCCGCACCTGGCTTGAGCGCCGCGCCTCTCAGGTTCCCCCCGAGACACTCCTTGGGAAGGCCGTTGGCTATGCCCTGAAGCAGTGGCCGAAACTCATTCGCTACCTCGAACACCCCGCGATGACTCCTGACACCAACGCGTGCGAGAACGCAATACGGCCCTTTGTGGTCGGACGAAAGAATTGGCTTTTCTCTGGCAGCCCTCGCGGTGCCGCGGCCAGCGCAAGGCTTTACAGCCTGATCGAGACGGCCAAGGCAAACGGTCAAGAACCCTACTGGTATCTGCGGAAACTGTTCGAGGGACTCCCTGCAGCACGCACCGAGGCCGAGCTCCTATCGCTGGCCCCTCTTTGCTCCACCGAAACCTGAAAACGCCCAGGTGGTGTTCGTCGGACGCTTACGATATAGAAAGCAAACCCCGACAAGCGAAAGCGGATGTCTCTGTCCATCAGCACACCTCCTAAGTCTCTACTTTAGATATGGCCGCTACAGTCCTTTGGCAGGAAACAAACGGAAGTCAAGAAGACATAACATAGAGTTGAGTTGCCGC
>PMZS01000221.1 GCA_003170115.1 Spirochaetaceae bacterium | reverse complement strand
GGACCTCGTAGCCGTCTTCAAGATGCGCATTGAGCTGCGCCAGATCGGCGTGCGCGACGAGGCGCGCGTCGTGGGCGGGCTGGGAATCTGCGGGCGGGCCCTGTGCTGCAACGCGATCACCGACAGGCTCCGCCCCGTCTCCATCAAGATGGCAAAGGAGCAGAGCCTCACCCTGAACTCCATGAAAATCTCCGGCCCCTGCGGCCGGCTTCTCTGCTGCCTCTCGTACGAGTTCGACGTGTACAAGGAGGCCCGTCAGGCGCTGCCCACGATGGGCACGCGCGTGCATTTCGAGGGCGAGGAGTTCCGGGTCACCGAGCTGAACGTGCTCGCCCGGCGCGTGCGGATCCAGAGCGAATCCGGCCGTGTTCTGGACATGGCCTTTGAATCACTTTCGCGAAATGCCGACACGCAGGCGTGGGAGATCAAGGCCCGGGTCGCCGGAAAATGAAAAAGGCCGCCGAAAGGCGGCCCTCAGCTTCAGTCGGTCACTTTCTGCCCCTTCAGGAGCAGGTCGAGCTTCCCGAGCATCGCGGTGAGCTGCCCCTTCGTCAGGGCGAACTCGCCGACGCCGTTCAGGAAAATCGCGTCGAAGTCACGATCGTACGGGGCATAGTCCACCAGGACAGTTTTCACGTTCCCCTTGTTCATCGAAAATTTCACGCTCAACTCGGGGGCATTGGGCACCCGTTTCGCCATCTCACCCTCCACCTGGAGGCCGATGATCGACTGGTAGAATTTCTTGAAGCTGTCTTCCTCAACGGTCTTTCCATCCGCCGTGTACGCCGAGGTCACTTCGTCGGGATCTCCGGCCTTTGCGGCTTTCTTTTTTGTCCGCGTGATGACCAGGGTGTGCGTCTTTCCGCTGGTCGTGATGTCCATGCGGTCCACGTCCTCGATGTTGGGGATGAAGGTGAACTTGTCGATGACGTCGAAGGGCTTCGTCTTCAGGAAATCGAGGCTGGAGGTGTCCACGAGGTACACCCCTGGTTGTCCCCGAATCGCAAACCATGTCTGCGTGCCCTTTTCGTCTCCAAAGACATAGTCGATCGTGTTCGACTTGTCACGGACGAGCACCTCCGCGCGCGGACGGGCGAGCCCGTACGCCTCGAGGCCCTTGACGGGCTCCTCCGCGAAGTCGGATATGCTCACAGCCTGGGCCCCCTTGATCAGCGCATCCTGTTTCTGCGAATCCAGACCCCGCATCGCATAGGGCCGAGTCAGCATGAACGGCCCGAAGCCGAGCTGGAAGCTCTTTGTCTCCGCCTCCGTCTTGCGCTTCACCTCCAGGACGGTGCCGTCGCGCTCCGTGATCTTCACGTACTCCACCTCGTCATAATTGATCGCCGGCGTGATTGTCCGTGAGCGCAGGTCCTTCAGGGTCCAGTGCAGGTGCTGCCCGGTGAAGGACTGAACGGTATAGACACGGGGGTCCCCCTTCAACTGCAGATAATAGGTGCTGCCGGAGGGAGCCTTGTCACCGAGCAGGAGGGTGTGGGACGTGCCGTCCTCCCAGGTTCCTGTCCCCGTTGCCCGAGGGGGCGCAAGGCCGTACTGGCCGAGGTTGGAGGGATGTTCCTCTATGATCCGCTCAGCATTCAAGGCGGAAAAACTGTACAAAAGGTCGTCGATAGTCGTCGGCTCAAGCGGCACCGCGACGGGTGGTTCGGTATTCCACTTGCCTGCTTTCTTCACCAGGGTGAGCGTACCTTCAGGGCGATCGGAGAGTACGACCCTGGCCAGCTTGTCCTTGTCTCCCTTGGACAGCACGGGCTGGACCACGGCGGGCGCAGGGGCCGGTTTCGGCCGCGTGACCAGGAAATACGCGCCGATCAGCACTCCGAGGACGACGAGGACCCCGATCAGCGTCCATCCGCGCCTGCTCATAGATGGCGTCTCCGCATCCAGACAACGAACCCGGATCCAAGGATGAGAAGCGGGAGCACGATCACCACGATGCCGGAGAGGAGCAGGGCCCAGAGGTTGCTGATGCTGAGCCTCATCTGCTGCATGCTCTTCGGACGGATCGAAAGGTTCTCCGTCTGACCCTTGAGCCACCCGAGGCTGTTCATGAAGAAGTCCCCGTTGCCCGGCACCTGCAACGGCAGGCCCGACTGAAGGAACTTCACGTCGCCGACGACAACGAGCTTCGTGTCCTGCGCGCCCGGGTTCGGAGCCGGGTCGGTGATGGCCACCGCCAGGGTGAACGGGCCGGGCAGGTCTCCGGGCTCCCTCTGCGCGGACTTCGCGTTGGCGATGTCCCGTTTCCCGAAGGACTTCGCGGAGGAGGTGAGGAGCGGCTCGACCTTCAAGCTCTTCTTCTTCAGATCCAGCGTCTGCACCGCCTGGGCGCCGATGAGCACAAGGTCGTACTTGTTCGTGCGGAGCGCGGAGAGGATGTCGTGATACTCCAGGGAGGGAATGACGAACAGGGGGTTCTGCGCGGCGATCCTGTTCTGATCGCCTTCCACCACGACGACGTCCTGCACCTCGATGCCATAAGTCTTCAGAAGCCCGGCCAGGTTGGGCATCTGGTTGGCACTCGTGATGACGTCCATCAGGACCACCATCCGTCCCCCGCCGGCGAGCCAAGCGCGGAGCTTGTCCGCATCCTCGGGGGCGAGATCTTTCTTCGGCGCCAGCACGAGGATGATGTTCGCATCGGCCGGCACGGTTTTCTCCGTGAGGAGGTCTAGGTCCTTCACTTCGTAGTTCTCGTTGCCGAGCGCGGTGTTCAGGCCAAGGGTGGCCGGGGTCTGTTCGCCGTGGCCGTTGAGGACGTACGCGGTGACGTTTTTCTCCGCGGTGACATACTGCACGGCCGAGGTCACCCTCTGCTCCACGGAAAGCGAGGTGAGCTGCGGCTGGGAATTGGGGTTGGTCGGGTCGTAGTTCGACGTGTCGTAGTTGTACATGTCATACACGCCGATCGTCTTGAACTTCCTGCCAGACGCCACGACGAGGGTGCCCGGGCCCAGTCCCTGGCCCGTCGTGTCATATTGCCTGGTCCAGCCCGGATTCAGATCGGGGTCGAGGGTGGCAAGCTTCACGTGCCCGCTGCGCGCCGCGTACTTGCCGAGGATCGTCTTCACCGTGGGGTCCTCCGACCCCTGCTTGCCGATCGTCGTCACCGTGACGTCCGTCTTCAGCGAGCCCAGGAGCTTGTACGTTTCCTCGGACAGCGAATAGATCTTGTTCTTCGTGAGGTCCAGCTTCCCGGGGATCTGGTCGACGAGCACGTTGACCACGATGACCACGGCGAGCGCGGCGACGATCAGGAGCGTCGCGTAGCCTCCGAAACGGACCTTCCTGCTGGAAAGCGATTCAAGGATCGAGTTCTTTTTCACGGCGTTCCTCCCTTACACCCAGCGCCGTTTTTCGATCATGCGGATCGTGAGGAAGACGAACGCGCCGGAAAACGAGATGTAGTACACGATCGGGCTCAGCGACAGGATTCCCAGGCCGAAGTCGCCGTAGCGCTTCACCAGGGAGAACCAGCTGAGTATCTTCGCGATCAGCCCCGTGAACAGGGAACGGGAGAAGACGAAGAGGAGCACCACGATGGCCGCGGCGAGCACGAACGTGACGAACGCCACGGCGTTGTTGCGCGTGCTGAAGAAGACCAGTGCCACGAGGCCCGCGCCTATCAGGGCGAGGAACACCAGCCCCAGCACGGGGTCCGTGGGTACGGCCTGGGCCACGAAGTCCAATATCCAGATCAGGAGAAGGGCCGCGAAAGTCATCGTGGCGGCAATGAGCTGGTTGTCGGTGAGGGAGGAGAAGAACAAGCCGATGGAGATGAAGGCGCAGCCCAGGAGGAGGAACCCGATGTAGCCGCCGAGGATCTCCCACCAACCCAGTCCGAGAAGGGAGAAGAAGCTCATGATCACCGGGAAGAGCACCGTGATCAGCAGGGTGATCACGAAGACCCCGACCGCCGCCAGATACTTGCCCAGGACGATCCCCGTGATGCTCAGGGGGCTGGTGATGAGCAGCTGGTCCGTCTTCTGCCGCGTCTCCTCGGAGATCAGCCGCATGGTGAGGATGGGAACCAGGAAGAGGAAGATGAAGGTGAGGCTGCTGAGCACACCCGTGAAGCTGGGGTTGCCCGACAGGAGATTCGAGATGGCAAAGAACACGCCCGCGATGAGGATGAAAAACCCCACGAAGACGAATCCGATGGGCGACGCGAAGTACGCCCTGAGCTCTCGACGAAATACCGCGAGCATGTCAGGATACCTCTCTTTCTTCCGTGATCAGGTTGAGGAAAATCTCCTCCAGGGTGAGGTCCATGGACTTCATCTGCAGGAGCGGCAGGTCGGCCTTCGCAAAAGCCGTGAAGACATCCCGCCTCACGTCCTGGTCCTTGCGGGCTTCCACCATGATGTCGATGGTACCGTGCTCCCGGCTTCCCACGCTCTCCGCCCGCACCACCTGCGGGACGCGACGTGCCACTGCGAGGGCCTCTGCTTCCGCGCCGGCAACTCTGATGCTCAGGCGGTTGTCCGCCGTCATGCCGCGCGACAGATTCTGAGGAGTGTCGCTGGCCACGATCTTTCCCCGGTTGATGATGAGAACCCTGCTGCAGACCGCCTGCACCTCGGGGAGGATGTGCGAGCTGAGGATGATCGTGTGCTCTCGGCCGAGGTCCCGGATAAGGTTCCGAGTCTCGATAATCTGCTGGGGATCAAGGCCAATTGTCGGCTCATCCAGGATCAGCACGGGAGGCGTGCCCATGAGCGCCTGGGCGATCCCCACGCGCTGCTTGTACCCCTTGGAGAGATTCTTGATCAGCCGTCCGCGCACGTCGGAGATCTTCAGCATCTCCATGGACTTTTCCATGCTGTCCTTCCGCCGCGAGCGGGGCACGCCCTTGATGTCGCAGACGAACGAGAGGTAGTCGCGGACCGTCATGTCCATGTACAGAGGCGGCAGCTCCGGCATGTACCCGATCTGCTTTTTGACCGCCTGGGGCTCCTCCAGGATGTCGTGCCCGTCGAGCTTGACCGAGCCCTCCGTCGCCGACAGGTACCCGGTGATGATGTTCATCGTCGTGGACTTCCCCGCGCCGTTGGGCCCGAGGAATCCAAGGATCTCACCCCGGTTCACGGTGAAGTTCAGGCGGTCGACCGCCATTCGCTGGCCGTATTTTTTCGTGACGTTTTCGACCTGTATCAAGTCATTCTCCTTTCTCTCAGGATTCGTGCGGCTTTCATTGGTCCTTTCCGGTGAAGCGGCAGTATAGCAAAAACGATGCTATGGGTACACTCCCGAGGCATCGTTTTTTTGCGCGCGCGCCGGCATCCGGACCAGGCGAAGGACGTCCCCGATATCGCGGATGACGTGCTGCGGCGGATCGCCGGGGCCGGGCCAGGGGATTCCTCCGGGGGAGAACCAGCACGCGTCAATTCCCGCCCCCCGGGCTCCGGCAATGTCCGCCGCGGGGCTGTCGCCGACGCAGAGGAGGCGCGCGGGGGAAAGGCCGAGGGCGTTGCACGCCGCCTGGAAGAATCGGGGATCGGGCTTGGCAATACCAAGCTCCTCTGAGATGAGGATGGCCGTGAAGTGGCCCCCGATCCCCGAGCGGGCAAGCCTCCCGCGCTGCACGCGGGACAAACCGTTCGTGACCAGGCAGAGCCTCACCCTGCGGGCGAGCTCGCAGATCGTTTCCGCCGCGCCGGCCAGGAGGTATGCCTTCCGCGAAAGCCGCGTAATATAGGTGGCCGCGGCCGCGGCGGGATCCGCGGAGAGCCCCATCTGTCGGAACAGGTCAACCCACCGTCCCGACTGCAGACCGGCAGAGTCGATCCTTCCCTCTTCGAAAAGCTTCCAGTACCGCGCATTGATTGCGCGGTACGCCTCGATGGACTGTTCCCGCGGCACTTCCGGGGCGGCGTGGGAGAGGGTTTCCGCCAAAGCCTCCGCCTCTGCCCGGTCGTAGTCGAAGAGCGTATTGTCCGCGTCGAAGAGCACACCCAGATAATCTTTCATCGAGGAAATAAAGATGCAGTCAAATGCCCTCAGCGGCAAGCGCCGGCCGCGGCCACCATGCCTTCCGCCCGCACGGGACTTGACTTTTCCCCTGTATACTGTAGATTTTGCAGGCTCGCTTTTCCCCCGAAAATGGATCGGCGGCTCATATCACACGAAAGGAGGTCTGAAAGACATGGCTGAAGTTCTGAGCAAAAACGCGAGGGTAGGGATCGTCACCCAGAAGTTCTTCTGCACCTGCGGCGGCGAGATCAAAATGAAGCTGGTGTTCAACAAGGGCAAGCTGCGCAACACGGCCGAGTGCGAGAAGTGCCACAAGCAGGAGCGCAAGCCCAGCGATTTCAAGGCCTGACGGCAGGCTCTGACACAGCCCGCCCCGGGGGCTCACGCCCCAGGGATGGGTTTTTTTATATCCACGGGCCGGTGACCCCGGCGCCACTGAAGCACCTGCCCGGATATCTCCGTTTTCAGATTTCCCAGAAGGTCCGCAATCTCCTTCTTTCCATGCGGGGCAGGGTGGAGGGTCAGCGGTTTCACCCTGAATGTCGCTCCGCGGAGGTGCAGGAGCACTCTGGTGATCGTGGCAATGGATTGCCCGCCATCCACGGCCACGGACATGACAGGCATGGGGTAACGCTCCAGTATCACCCTCACCCCCCCCGAAAAGAACTCCCGGACCCGGCCCGTCTTCGAGCGGGTGCCTTCGGGAAAGATCATCGGACAGATTCCGTCCCGTGAGAGAGAACCGAGCTTCGTCAGCTCCTGCTGGCCCTCACCGAAGTTCATCGTGCGCGACACCAGCGCGCTCTGACCGAACCGGAGTGACCGGGAGACGTACGGGATGCCCCGCCTGAGCTCCCTCTTTGCGACGAAACGAACGGGGTGGCGCGGGAAACAGACTGTCACCGCGGGGATATCAGCCAGGCTCTGGTGATTCGACACGATCATGAACACGCGAGGCAGCGCGCCGGCAAATCCGCGAAAATCCGTACGCAATCCCCCGAGCATTCCCGCCAGGAAGAAGAGCTTCCGTGCCAAAGCTCTCTGGCCGTCGGACACCTCTCTCATGACGGCCGTTTCGCCCCGCCGGGCCGCGAGCAGAAGCGCGAGATCCCCGCGGAGGAAAAGCATGAGAGTCGACATCAGGAACAGCACCGATCCCATGTCTAACGGTGTCTGCGCGCGGCGACCTTGCCCGCTATCTCCCTGACGAACCCGGGATCCGTGCCGCAGCATCCGCCGATCACATCGATGCCCGCCGAGACGAGCGCCGGAACGAACGCAGCGTACTCCTCCGCGGTCAACGGGTAGGCGACTTTGCCGGCAACGATATGCGGGATGCCCGCATTCGCCTTGACCCAGAGAGGAAGCGAGGTCATGGCCCGGAGGAGGGGCGCGAGTGGGACGTAGTCCTCGATTCCAGATCCGCAGTTCGCGCCGATCAGGGCTGCCCCCGCTTCCTCGGCGCGCTTCACGCACAGCTCGGGCGGATTGCCCATCATTGTGCGGTACCCTTTTGGCGTGCGGTTATACGTCATGCTTGCCACGACCGGCACCCGGGCCGTCTCGGCGGCCGCGCGCACGGCAACGGCCATTTCTTCCACGTCCGTCATGGACTCCACGACGATCCAGTCGACCCCGGC
>PMZS01000031.1 GCA_003170115.1 Spirochaetaceae bacterium | reverse complement strand
TACATGAACGCTTCCATGAGGAATACGTTGTTGCGCCGGGCCGCATCGATCATCGCGGCGGCCTGGACCGAATTCATCCCGATCGGTTTCTCGACCAGGATGTGCTTGCCTGCTCGCGCCGCCTCAATGGCCCACCTGGTGTGGTGGGGATGGATAACGGAGATGTACACCGCCTCCACCTCCTTGTCGGCAAGCAGGTCTTCNNTAGTTCGTGTACCTTCGGGGGATTGAGAAGTCCTCTGCAAGTGACTCCCCGCGGCCCGCGGTTTTGCTCGCGACCGCGACCACACGCCCTTCCCTGGAAAACCGGACGCCGTTTGTAAAGACTCGCGCGATCTCGCCCGCGCCGATGATGCCCCAATTCGTCATGTGAGCGTTCCTCCCGCGGAGGATCATACTCCCGGATGATCATTTCATCTGCCACCCGTGGATTCCCATGCCGATATCACTGGTCGAACGTGCGCACTATTGACATCCCCTCCGGAATGCGGTACACGACCAAAACCGCTCCGGATGTTTTCTTCATGTGCCGCTCAGAGAAAGAGGTGATCTCATGAAGAACCTTTCCATTGCCCTCGCTGAAACGATAATGGCCCGGCATCCCGATCCCTGCACCATCCCCTGCAAGAAATGGTGCTACGTCCACGGCTACGTCCTGGCCGGGTTCGAAAAGCTCTACGACTTCACCGGCGACTCGAGGTACCTGGACTACATATGGAAATACGTCGACGCCCATGTGACGACGGCAGGTGAGGTTCCCGCGTTTACGGGAGAGAGCCTGGACGACATGATGGCCGGCACGGCGATTGTCGCAGCGTTTCAGAGGACCGGCGAGGCGCGCTATCGGCGCGCGGCGGAGAGGATCCGCGATGCCTTCGACGACTACCCGCGCAACTCGGACGGGGGCTTCTGGCACGCGCGTGCGCTGCCGCATGAGATGTGGATCGACGGATGTTTCATGGGTCAGATGTTTCTTACGCGCTACNNCGCTACGGTACCGCGATCGGGGATCGAGACGCGTGCTTCGACGAGGCGGTCCGGCAAATCGGCATCATGGCGGATCAACTGAGAAAAGGCGGCTCGGGGCTCTTTTTCCACGGGTACGACGAGGCTCGAAAAGCGGCATGGGCCGATCGGGTGACGGGACTTTCCTCCGATGTCTGGAGCGAGGGGCTGGGGTGGTATGCGCTGGTGCTCGTCGAGACCCTTGCCCTCATCGACCCGCTGCATTCCGGCCGACAAAAAGTCGAAGGGATTCTCCGCGGCCTGGTCGATGGGCTTGCGCGAACGCAGGACTCGCGCACAGGGCTCTGGTTCCAGGTCGTCGACAAGGGCGAGAGGGCGGACAACTGGCACGACACATCCGGCAGTGCCATGTTCGTCTATGCCATCACGCGGGCGATGGAACTGGGCTGCGTGAGCCCCGGGCGCTACCGCTCCGTGGCGGAAAAGGGCTACGCGGGGATCCTGACAAAGGCGACGGCCGGTGTGGATGGCATGGTGGACATTATTGACGCCTGCGACGGCGTGTGCGTGCAGAACAGCTACGAGAACTACGTGAACTACACAAAGGTTCTGAACGCGAAGGAAGCGGTCGGGTCTGTACTCTGGGCTTCGGTCATCATGGAGAAGCCGATGGCCTGATGGGGCTCCCCCGTGAGGTCGATTCGCATGTCTCCTGCTTTTCAGTGAACCATGCGGAGGCCTTGGGATTGGTGAAATCAACGATGCCCATCCCGGGCTGCCACCAGTCCCACTGCCAGACGTCTCCAGGAGGGCCTTCAGATATCCCTTGCTGGGAAACGCGCCATTGACCATCGCTCCTCACCTTCGCTCAATCCACGCGCTCGCGATGACAAGTGATTCAATCATGCATGGTGAGTTTTCCCTCGTCAACACGGCTTCCTGAGCCAAAGGAGCGGGACCTGGGCGAGTGCGGGATGTTTTTCGATCCGAGAGACGTACTGCGGAGCCGCCGCCTGGCTCGAGCTGTCAGCCCTCGGCCCGGAAATCTACGACGCAGACTTCCTCAAGGTTGGGGTCGAGGTACTCACGGCAGAAGGCCTGATGCACGGGATGGGGAAGATAGGCGTCCCGGTCCGCCTCGTTGCGGAAGGTGACGATGAAGCAGTGCGTGAATCCATGGTTGAGCTTCTCCGGACTGGAGTTTCGTCCCCATTCGAAGTCCGTGACAAAGGGAAGCTTCGCAGCGAGCTCTCCGAACGCCTTCTCGATGCCTTGCAGAGTCTCTTCACTCGAATGTTCACGAAACCTGAAAAGCACGACATGTCGGTATGGCCTGTCATTCATGATGATGAGCTCCTCCTTGTTCCCAGCGCAGGTTCTCCCCCAGTTCCCGGATACAAAATCTCCATGAGCCTGCGCACGGTGAAATGCCCGCGCAAGAAATGCGCGCTGCGTGTTGCCAGCGCGAGATCTTCCTCGTTCAGCCCGAGCTCGCCCACGGAGGCTGGCCCTCCCGCCATGGCAAGCAACTCTGTCATCCGTTCTGCCGGTGGCACTTCCGCGGCAATTGCCTGGATGTCTGGCCATTTCTCGATGACATGCTGCTTCAGCCGCTCAAAGTCGTCGCTCCTCAGGTCAAGGAAAGCGGACTGGGTGCTGATGATCTCATCGGCCATTGGTCCGAAGGCTGCACGGATTTTCCGAACTTCATCATCCCGTAGCGGCGGACGAGAAACCTTGAGCAGGTCCAACGCGTCCCCGCGCGACAACTGGCGGAGCCTCTCATACAGCTCCGCAACGAGAATCGCTGCAACACCGACCTTGGCGCCGTGGAAGATTGATGGCCTCCCCTCCCGCAAGAGCTTCATCTCCCAGCAGTGGGAGTAGTGGTGCTCGGTCCCCGACGCTGGCAGGGAGCTTCCGAAATCCGTCATGCAGAACCCGGATTCGATCAGAGCCTCCATGAGGCTGACGATCCCGCTGGGCGTGGCCCTCCCGATTGCCTGGGCAGCGTCCGCGCAGCTCCTCACACCATTGAGGGACCGACGGGCGATGGACTCGTCGTACGGCTCATCCCAGAGAAGGTGACCAAGGCGCCAATCGGCTACGGATGTGTATTTTCCCAGCATGTCGCCGAAGCCAGCGGCGATCATCGGCCGGGGCGCCGAACAGAGGATCACAGAGTCGGCAAAGATGGCCGCGGGAGCGTGGGCCGTGCGGCTCTTCTTGATTCCATCCACGATCATTGGCACGTTCGCAGAGGAGTAGCCGTCGACGGATGGAGCTGTCGGGAGGGAAATGAAGGGGTTCCCTGTTTCGTAGCTGACGAAGCGGGTGACGTCCGTTATGGTCCCCGAGCCGACCGCGAGAAACGTGCACTGAACAGGGCTATATGCAAGGAGAACTCTCAAGATCGTAAGGGCATCCGTGATGATCTCCTCATCCTGCAGGACGACCGAGATCACTTCTGAATCTCTTCCGCGAAGCTCCATTTCCACCGTCTTGCCGAGAACCGCGTATGTATTCCTGTCCGCCACCAGGAAAAACCTTTGCAGCCGGTTTCGCGTACAGAACCGGTACAGGCTGGGAAGCGCCTCAGGACCGACAACAACCTCGGGTCTTTTCCCGACCAAATGAGAGCCGCCTCCTTGCGAGCGCGGTCCGAGCCCGCGGGACCGTTTCAGGAAAATGCAGTCACCTCCCCAGGGCCTGAGCGGTCCGCACCATCACTTTGATGGTCTGAGCGGGGTTGTCCGCGGCGAATGCAAAGGCGTCCGTCACCTTGCCCAGGTCGAAGTGGTGCGAGATGAGGGGATGCACGTCTATCCCGCCACCCGCCAGCAGAGAAATGGCGCGCGGGAAGGCGTTGCAGTAGCGGTTTGTGCCGTGAATATCAAGTTCCTTCTCTATGATGCTCTCCACGGGATAGGGGAACACGCTCTGCTCGGGCCATCCCACGATGGTGACGCTTCCTCCGCGAGCGGCCAGGGCGGGAGCAGAGGCGCACGCCGCGGAGGACCCGCTGGCATCGAAGACGTAATCCACCCCCTGACCGCCGGTCAGCTCCGCGATACGCTCAACGGGGTCCGACGCCGCAGCGTCGATAGTCGCCGTGGCACCCAGCGCGGCGCCAAGAGCGAGCCTGCTTGCCAGCAGGTCCACGAGGTATACGGCGGCAGCCCCAAACGCGCGCGCGATGATCATCGTGACGAGGCCAATGGGCCCCGCACCTATGACCGCCACCGTGCCGGCCGCCCTGAGGCCCCCACGAGTGCACGCCTGCACCCCGACGCTGAGAGGTTCGACAAATGCGCCCGACTCATCGTCGACCGAGTCGGGAAGGGAGTGCGCGAAATCCGCCGAAACAGCGACAAACTCGCAGAATGTTCCGTTGATCGGCGGCGCCGACATGAACACGACATCTTTACACAGGTTGTACCTGCCGGATTTGCAGAGCGCACATCGGCGGCAGGGTATCCCCGGCTCTATGGCGACACGCTGCCCCTCACGCGGACCGCCGGGCTGTGCGGCTTCCCGAACGACAACACCACATGCTTCATGCCCGGGAATATACGGGCTGGTCACTTTGAACGGACCGAGCCTGCCCTCACGATAGAAGTGGATGTCCGACCCGCAAAGACCGTTCATGGCGATGCGCACCAGGACTTCGTCAGGACGCGGAGAGGGGATGGGCACCTGTTTGTAGCGCAGGTCTCTGGGTGCGTGCAGCAGC
Organism: Spirochaetaceae bacterium; assembly: GCA_003170115.1. Lineage (GTDB taxonomy): Bacteria > Spirochaetota > Spirochaetia > SZUA-6 > Fen-1364 > Fen-1364. Next base: position 2,197 of record PMZS01000031.1, on the reverse strand, counting down.
GCTGCATGCATCTCATCCTTCTTTCCACCCATGAGCTACCTCCTCCAGCAAAGCCCGGCTGAAAAAGCTGGCGTACGAAAGTCCGTCATCTCATTGTACGAGATTTTCTTCGAGGTACGCACGCCCTGTCTCCATTCGAAGAGCGATCCCTGCCCAGACTCTACCCGCGGCGCGGCAAGACTGTCAAGAAAAATCGTTCACGTAATATGAATAAAAGTGCTTATCATCGATCGAAACTATTACATGAAAATATGTTCTGTAATTGTGAACATATTTGTTGACAGCATGATTATCCTGGGTTAGGATACGCGCACGGCAGACGCGCCGGAACTTCACCGGCCGATTTTCGGTCATGCAGGGAAGGGGGTGATGAAGGGCACGGAGAGCTGTCTGGGTGGAGTCCGCATGCAAAGCATGGCTTTTGCGGTTGCGGTCCCACGAGGGAAGGGCTTGGAAACTAGATTGAGGAGGAGGTTTCGAATGATGAACAAGCGTGGATTGTGCATCGGTATTTGTCTGGTGCTGGCTGTCTGCTTTGCGGGGATGGCGTATTCAGCCGACTCATTTTCCTGGACCAAGTACCAGGGGAAGACGGTCCGGCTTTTGTTGAACAAACATCCCTACACGGACTCCATGTTGCCGGAACTGGACAAGTTCCAAAAGCTTACAGGACTGAAAGTGACCTATGACATCTTTCCCGAGGAGCAATACTTTGACAAATTGACAGTTGTTCTATCGTCTGGCTCTTCAGACTATGATGTTTTCATGACGGGGGCATACCAGACATGGCAGTATGCGCCACCGGGATGGATGGAGCCTCTGGAAAAGTACATCGCAGACTCGAGCATTACGAATCCGAACTATAACGTCAGCGATATCCTGCCCAATCTCATGGCCTCGCTCAGGTGGGACTTGACGGACGGGCATAAGACCGGGGTAGGTCACCAGTGGGCCCTTCCCTGGGGATTCGAAATGAACTCCCTGACCTACAACAAGAAGATCTTCGATTCCCTCGGGCTCAAGCCACCGAAAACCTTCGCGGAGGTCATCAAGGATGGCAAGCTGATCGAACAGAAATACCCTGGTGTCGTGGGCATCGTCGTTCGAGGAACGCGAAATTGGGGAACGATTCATCCAGGCTTTATGACTGGCTACGTAAGCGCCGGGGGAGAAGATTTCGATACCAACCTGAATCCCATGATGAACTCGGCAATCGGCGTCCGATATGCACAAGCCTGGGTCGACATGATAAAGCAGGTCGGACCATCTCAGTGGGCGACTTTTACGTGGAATGAATGCCACGATGCAATGGGGTCGGGGAAGGCGGCAATGTTCTTTGACGCCGACATCGGCGGCTACTTTATCAACTTGGAAACTGCGGAAAAGGGGAACTTTGCGTTTGCCCCCGGGCCTGGTCTTGATGGTCCTGCCACGAAGTCCAACGTGTGGATCTGGTCCCTGGGCATGAATGCGGCATCAAAGAGCAAGGTACCCGCGTGGTACTGGTTGCAGTGGGCAACTGGCAAGGATTTCACGCTTACCGCGGCTTTGAATGGCAGCCTGGTAAACCCCTCTCGGCAATCGGTGTGGGACAGTCCCGCTTTCCAGAAACACATCGCGGGAATGACTGATTACCTCGCCACGTTCAAGGCACTTTCAAAGGATGCGAAGGTCTATTTCACGCCGCAGTCCCGCTTCATGGAGGTTACGACTGAGTGGGCCTCATCGCTCCAGGATATCTACGGCGGAGCGGATGCGAAGACGACGCTCGACAAGCTCGCGAGCTCCCTCAAGAAATAAGTTCGCGAACGGCCCGGATTGAGTTTGATGTGCCGCCACTTGCATGGAGGGAAACCTTCGACAAGTGGCGGATTTTGGCCCGGAAAGTCCCGCAGGCTTCGGCTTGTGCGGCCGACGAAGAGATTACAGAATAGACAAAGGCGAACAACAGGCCGATCGGCATAGCCCTGCAGGAAAGGAGATTCGTATGGCTGACACGCCGCAGGCAGCGGGAAGGGGAACAGGGATGAAGGACACCATTCGGCACAGCGAGAATACGAAGTCAAAGGGTGACCCTACTGCTCCTCTGGCGAAGGACCCCTACGCTTTTCGCCGCGCGGCGAGACCCTACATCCTTGTACTGCCCGCCGTGCTGCTGACAATAGGCATCCTGGTTCCATTCGTCACGGGAGTGTAT
>PMZS01000046.1:12271-12423 GCA_003170115.1 Spirochaetaceae bacterium | reverse complement strand
ATCCCGCCGGTGACCGCAAGATTTAACAGCGCAAGGGGAAGCATCAGCTTCCACCCGAATGAGAGGAGCTGGTCGTAACGCGGGCGGGGGAGCGCGGCCCGCACGAGGATGAACAGCCCGAGGAAGGCAAGGGTCTTCAGCAGGAACCAGAC
>PMZS01000046.1:0-12143 GCA_003170115.1 Spirochaetaceae bacterium | reverse complement strand
AACTGGGGGACGACGAACCACATTCCCCGCTGAGCCTCGACGATATCCCTCATGCTGAACGAGCCCGCCATCAGCACCACCCCCATGAGGGACAGGCCCATGAAGACCTCGTAGCTCACCATCTGTCCCACGGCGCGGACGCTTCCCAGCAGGGAGAACTTGCTGTTGGAAGCCCAGCCGGCCAGCGCGACGCTGTACACGGCGAAGGAGGACATTGCGAGAAAATAGAGCAGGCCGATGTCGAGGTCCGAGACGAGGATGGCCGGGGCGAGGGGGATCACGGCGAAGGATGCGAGGGTCGTGATCATGATGATTGCGGGAGCAATCACGAAAATCGCCTTGTCGGCGAACGGCGCGATCCAGTTTTCCTTGGTGAAGATCTTCAGCATGTCGGCCACGACCTGCAGGACGCCGAAGGGCCCCGCCCGGTTGGGACCGTACCGCTCCTGGAACACGCCAAGAAGACGCCGTTCGACAAAGATGATTCCCGCCGCGAAAAGGAGAACGCCCAGCAGGACCCCGACAATGACGACTATTCCAAGGGCCACGCCGCTCATCGCTCCGCCTCGGCCGCAACGGAGGCCAGAGTAACACCCGCCCAGGCCGGCAGGGGAAGTACAGGCGTGCCGGGCACGCCGGGTGCAATTGACGCGGTCCCTTCCGGCATCTCCCTTATGAGAACCGCCATTTCGGTTGCCTCCGCGCCGTCCACGGTGACGCGCGCCCTGTCCCCCTCCCGCAGTCCCCGCTTCTCGCACTCTGCCCGCGAGAGCGAAATGGATGACGGGGACGTTCGGGACGCGATCCCCGGAGCGAGGGAGGAAAGCTCTTCGGAACCGAAAACGTGGTATCGGGGCACGAGCATGAGCATGCCGTCCCGGGCAGGCTGATCCGCGGGGGAGGGAGGGAAGTACATGCCCGCCTCCTGCGCGGGCGGTTCGAACAGCCTGACACCCGGGTCGCCCCCGATGAGCTGGCCGCTTACTTCCACCTGGAACTTGCTCACGCTTTGATCGGAGTTCCAGCCCGGCGACCAGAAGCGCGCATTCAAGCTCGCGGGCGCGCCGATGGATGCCCCTTCCATGGTATAGGCGAGGGGAGAATCAGGGTCCCTTGCCGGGGGCGGCTCGTGAAGGCTCACGTTGGCGGTCACGGCGGTGCGGCCGCTTTCACGGATCGATTTGCGCGGGACCCGGCTGCCGTTCAGCCGGTAGTCCGCACCGGGGGCTGCGTCCCGGACGCCGCGCAGCTCGGGAAACTCCTGGGTCATCGCACGGATGACCTCGTCCAGGCCCTTCCATGCGGCAGCTTTTTTTCCCGCTCGGACGGCGATCTCATCAAACCAGCGCCATGCGCTCTGCGCGGGCTCCAACGGGGGAAACACGGAGAAATAGCGCTGCGCGCGGCCTTCGCTGGACACCATGCTCCCTGATGATTCGGCGTATGTACAGGAGGGAAGCACTATCTCCGCGGCCTCGGTCGTCGCCTGGGTGGTATGGTCCACTGCCACCACGTGTCCCGCGGAGGCGAGAAGCGACCGGGCGCTCTCCGGCGCCATCTGCCGGAACAGGTCGTTTTCCGCGACCAGAAGCACCCGACCCCCGTGCGCGGCGAGCACGCGGCCGGCATCATCCAGCCCGCCCGCCGCAAGAAGGCTCGCGCCGAAGCTGTTCGCTTCCGGGAAGACGAGGCCGATTCGCGCGTCCCGCCCTGCCTTCTTCAGGGCTCGGGCGACGTTCGCCGCGGCCTGGATCACTTCCGGCGCGGCGAGCCCTGCGCCGCTTACCACCAGTGGGTGTTCCGCCGCCTTCAGTGCCGCGGCAATCCGCTGTGCGGCCGCCTGGATTGGCTCCGACAGCCCTGCCGGCGCAGGGGCCGAAGCATCAATTTCATGAGCGGTCGCGAAACCGAGCGCGGCAATGTCGGAGGGGGACAGCCTGTGGCACTCGCGTGCCACCTCGTCCAGCCTTGTCGCCTCCACGGAGGCGATGAAGAACGGTCCCTTCTCATGACGGATGGCCCCGCGGACCGCCGCATCGTCCCAGGCGTTCAGCTTTTTCTGCTTCATGGCCGCCGCAGCCGGGGCGTTGGACGAGGCCTGCCGGAGGTTCAGCGCAAGGATCGGTGCCGTGTTCCACACATCCTCACCGAGTACGAGGACCGCGTCGGACCTGGCGGCGTGCCGCACCGACGCAATCGGCGCGGGGCCTTCCCTCAGCACCCGCGTCATCAGCCGGAGAATCGCAAGGTGACGGTCCGACACGCCGAGATAGAAGTTCGCGGGACCCACAAGACTGCGAAGCGCGTAGTTGGTTTCAAGCGATGCCCGGGGGGAGCCGATGCCGATCGCCGAGGCACCCGAGCCCGTCGCACGTGAGACCGCGGCGCCCACCCGGGAGACCGCGTCCGCGGCAGCAGCGGGCTGCAGGGAGTCCCCCGTGCGCACAAGGGGCTGGCGGAGCCTGCGTCCGCCGTTGACAAACTCGTAGCCATAGCGGCCCCGGTCGCAGAGGAAGTAGCCGTTCACCTCGCCGTTGTACCGGGTGCGCACCCGCCGGAGTGCCCCGTAGCGCTCGCCGGGAATCGTGTTGCATCCCACCGCGCAGTGCACGCACAGCGACGGGGCTGTCTGCAGGTCCCACTTCCGCGCGTAGTGCATCTTCAGCGTCTTATCGGTGAACACGCCCGTGGGACAGACCTCCACGAGGTTCCCGCTGAACTCGTTCTCCAGCGTCCCGTCGGTCTGCCGGCCGAAATACACGTCATCGTGCGCGCCCATCGCCTCCAGGTCCGTGCCGCCCGCGTAGTCCCTGTAAAAGCGGATGCAGCGGTAGCATTGGATGCAGCGGTTCATCTCGTGATTGATGAAGGGCCCGAGATCCTGATTGCGATGCGTGCGTTTCGTGAAACGGTAGCGTCGGTAGGCATGGCCGGTCATGACGACCATATCTTGAAGATGGCACTCTCCGCCTTCGTCGCAGATCGGGCAGTCGTGGGGATGGTTCACCATGAGCCATTCCGTCACCTGGCCCCGGAACATCCGCGCCTCGGGGTCCTCTATGGACAGCCGCATCCCGTCGGTCACCGGGGTCATGCAGGACATGATGATGCGGCCCTTCGTGTCCGTCTCGTCCTTGAACAGCTTTACAGCGCACTGCCGGCAGGCCCCCACCGAATGCAGGGCCGGGTGCCAGCAGAAGTAGGGGAGATTCAAGCCGAGAGAGAGGCAGACGTGCAGGAGGTTTTTCCCCTCCGCGTCCACGTCGTAACGACGGCCGTCTATGGTAAGATGAATAGCGCCCGCTCGCGCGGTCGCCGGGGTGAAGGTCTTCATTTCCAGGGGCACCTCTTCTGATGCACGTGCGCCTCGAAGTCCTCCCTGAAGAGCCTCAGGGCGCTTCCGAGGGGTTCCACCGCGCCGGGGGCCAGCGCGCAGAAGGTTCGGCCCGGCGCGAGCAGGCCGACGTGCTGCTGGAGGATGTCGAGGTCTGACGACTCGCCTTTTCCCTGCTCCAGGGCCTCCAGCGTGCGGGCCACCCACGGCAGCCCTTCTCTGCATGGCGTGCAGAATCCGCAGGACTCACGGGCGAAGAATTTTTCCAGGCTCAACACCATGCCGACCGGACAGGTATGGTCGTCCAGAACGATCATCGTTCCGGTGCCGAGCCTGCTCCCCGCCCTGGCCACGGAGTCGAAATCCAGCTTCACATCGAGCTGTTCGGCGGAAAGAAAATCGGTCGACGCACCCCCCGGCAGAAGCCCGCGGAGGCGCAGACCGTCACGCATTCCGCCGGCAAGGTCAATCAACTGCCGGGCGGTGGTCCCCATGGGCAGCTCCCAGAGCCCGGGCCGATTGAGCTTCCCGCTCACCCCGTAGATCTTCGTGCCGGGATCCGAACCGGGGCTCAGGGCTTTGTACCACTCGGCGCCCTCCCGGAGGATGTGAGGCACATTGCAGAGCGTTTCCACATTGTTCACGACCGTCGGCCGGCCCCAGAGACCGCTCACCTGGGGGAAGGGCGGCTTGTTCCGCGGCGTGGCGCGCCGTCCTTCAAGCGCATTGAGAAGCCCGCTTTCCTCCCCGCACATGTATCGACCCGCGCTCATGTGCATCCGAAGGGCGATGTTCCATTCGGACCCGAGCACCCGTTCCCCGACGTACCCGGCCTTCTGCGCTTCGGCGATGGCACGCGTGAGGCTCTCCGCGCAGCGTGTGTATTCCCTTCGCAGAAATATGTAGGCGATGTCGGCCTGGACCGCCCAGGCGGCAATGAGAGCGCCTTCGAGGAGCTGGTGGGGGTTTCCCTCCATGAGCCAGCGGTCCTTCATGGTGCCCGGCTCCTTCTCGTCGGCGTTCACGATGAGGTAGCGGTGACCGCTGGAGTCGGCCCCCGCACCGCCGGCCGAGCCGCCCGACAGGGGCACGAAGCTCCACTTCATTCCCGTGGGGAAGCCCGCGCCGCCCCTGCCGCGGAGCCCCGATGCGGTCACCGCCTGCTGGACCTGGAAGGGGGTCTGCGCGATGGCCTTCCGCAGGCCCTGGTAGCCGCCGGCCGACTCATAGGCGGCGAGGGGGAGAGCCGCGCGATCGGGGCGAATATCAGCCGTGAGAGGTTTGAGCATCTGCTCCCATCCCGTATTCCGCGAGTATCCCGTCCGCCCGTTCGGGCGTGAGGGTGTCATACAGTTTTCCGTCGATCATCATCGCGGGCCCCGCGTCGCACGCGCCGAGGCAGCCTGCGGGCAGGAGGGTGAACTCGCCATCCGGCGTGGTGCCGCCCAGCCCGATCCCCAGCCTCCGCTGGAGGTGGGAAAGGATCGCTTCCTCGCCCGTGATCCAGCAGCTCACGCTGTCGCAGACCAGGATGACATGCCTGCCCACGGGTTTGCGGAAAATGAGCTCGTAGAAGGTGGCGACAGCCTCCACTTCTTCGGTGCTCATGCCGAGGAGACCCGCCACTTCGACGATCGCTTCGTCGGGGACCCAGCCGCGGCTCTCCTGCACAATGAGCAGCGCCTCGGAGACGGCTGCCCTTGGGTACTCGTGCAGCAGGGCCTCCTCCGTGATCCGCTCCTTTTCCCGCTCACTCAGCATGTCCCCCCGTCCCTCCCTATCGGTCGATGTCCGCCAGAACGTAGTCGATGCTTCCCAGGATCACGACCAGGTCCGGTATCGTCATGCCCCTGCACAGGAGGGGCACGATCTGCGTGTGGGCGAAGGAGGGGGTGCGGATCCGCGTCCGGTAGCTCATCGTGCCTCCGTCGCTCACAAGGTAGTACATGTGGTTTCCCTTGGAACCCTCGGCAACCATGCACGCCTCGCCCGGCGGGATCACCGGGCCCCAGCTCACGCCGAGGAAGTGCGTGATGAGGGTCTCAATGTCGTGCATCGTCCGCTCCTTGCGGGGCGGGGTGGCAAGGGGGTGGTCGGCCTTGTACTCTCCAGCCGGCATGTTCTTCAGGCACTGCTCCATGATCCGCAGGCTCTGGCGGATCTCCTCCGTATGCACGAAAAGCCGATCGTAACTGTCTCCGTGGACAGCGGTGGGCACATCGAAGGCGAACCTGTCGTACCCTCCGTAGGGCTTCTTCTTGCGCAGGTCCCAGTCCACGCCCGTTGCCCGGAGGAAAGGTCCGGTCGCCCCCCACGCGATGGCTTCCTCCCTGCTGATGGTGCCGATGCCGATCGTCCGCGCCTTGAAGATGCGGTTCTTCAGAACCGCGTCGTCGTAGTCCTTCAGGCGGCGGCGCATGTACGGGATGAACTCCCGCACCATGCCCTCCCACCCGTTCGGGAGGTCCTGGGCGACGCCGCCGATTCTGAACCAGGCGGGATGCATCCGTCCGCCGGTGACGGCTTCCACGATGTCGAAGGCGCGCTCCCGGTCGGTGAACAGCCAGAACACGGGCGACATCTGGCCGGTGTCCGCGCTGAAAGTCCCGCAGTAGACGAGATGACTGATGATCCGGAAGAGCTCGGCCATCATGATGCGGATCACCTGGGCTCGCTCGGGGACCTGGATGCCGGCGAGCTTTTCCACCGCGAGAACGTAGGGGAAATTGTTCAGGAGGCCGCCGAGATAGTCGATGCGGTCGGTGTAGGGGATGTAGGTGTGCCAGGTCTGGCGCTCTCCCATCTTCTCGGCGCCCCGGTGGTGGAAGCCGATCTCGGGGACGAGGTCGATAATCTCTTCACCGTCGAGCTGGACGGTCAGGCGCAGGATGCCGTGCGTTGCCGGGTGCTGGGGGCCGATGTTGACGAACATGTACTGGTGATCGCCGCTCTCCTTCTTCATGCCCCATTCCTCGGGCTTGAACTCCAGCGTGGCCAGCATGCGCTGCGCATCCTCGGAGCTCATGTGGAAGGGCTCCATCTCCGTCGCTCGCGCGGGGTGCTCCTTCCTCAGAGGGTGTCCCTCCCACCAGGGAGGCATGAGGATCCTCTTGAGGTGCGGGTGCCCCTCCACGGTGATGCCGAACATGTCCCAAACCTCGCGTTCGTACCAGTCCGCGTTGGGCCAGAGATCCGCCACGGTGCGCACGGAAGGCTTTTCTCCGCGAAGGGCGAGCTTTACCCGCACGCCCTGGTTCTTGTCCAGTGAGCAGAGGTGATACACGATGCTGAAGTCGGCGGGGGGCTGGTCTTCCCTGTGGGTGCGGGTGCGCTCGTCGATGGCCGTCAGGTCGAGGAGCATCGCGCAGGAGCCACCCTGGGGGCTTTTCAGCCACTGGAGTGCGTCACGGAGTTTTTCCGGGCTCACCCAGGCGGTCTGCACATCGTCCCGCGTCACTTGGGGGATGACGGCATCCGCACCGATCCGTTCCGTCAGCCCGCCGATGATTCCCGTCACTGTGATCATCGCCTCTCTCTCTTGCGCAATGCGCCGCGGTATGCCGCGGATTTGCGCGGCTCCCGGCCGCGCTAGATTTCGTCAGGTGAACGGAGATCGGTCTGCTTCTGCCGCTCGGAGCGCATTGCGTCCCTGAGGGACGGCTTCACGGTCCGCACAACCCCCTGCGGTCCGACGACCCAGGAAAGGGGACGTTTCTCGGATACGACCGCTTCCCCGAGCAGAACGAGGCCCCGCATGAACGCATCCGGGCTGGGCGGGCAACCCTGCACGTACACGTCGACGGGAAGGAAGGTGTCGACGCCCTGCACGACGCTGTAGATGTCATACATCCCGCCGGAGCCGGCGCAGGATCCCATGCAGATCACCCACCGCGGCTCCATCATCTGCTCATGCATGTGCTGCACGATCGGTGCCATTTTCTTGAAAACGGTGCCGGCGACCACCATCACGTCGGCCTCCCGGGGTGAGCCGCGGAGGATTTCGGAGCCGAAGCGCGCGATGTCGAACCTGCTCGTGAGAGAGGTGGCCATTTCCACGTAGCAGCAGGAGAGGCCGAAGTTGAACGGCCACAGGGAGTACTTTCTCCCCCATGAGACGAGGTCGTTCCTCCGAGCCAGGTACACGTCGTTGCCCGAAGAGGGGGCGCGCGGCGTGCCCCGGTAGTCTCCCGTCACGGGCGTCTTCTCACGCACCTTTCAGACCGTGCCTTTTCCGGTGCTCCCGAAGCCGCCGCACGCCCCAGTCGAAGGCGCCCTTCCGCCACAGGTAGGCGAGGCCGGCAGCCGTTTCCACCATGAACACCAGTGCGGCAGCGTAGCCGGGCCAGCCCAGCTCCCGTGCCGCCACCGCCCAGGCGAAGAGGTACACCGCCGAGATGTCGAAGATGACGAAGAACATGGCGACGAGGTAGAAATCAGCCGAAAGCCGGATGCGCGCAGAACCCGTGATCGGGACCCCCGACTCGTAGGGTATGCCCGTTCCGAGCTCGAAATGCCGCTCTCCCGAGAGGTGGGTCACGAGCATCAGGAATCCGATCAGGGCGACGACGACCACAAAGTACACTGCCAAGGATACGACTGCGCTCATCTCTGCTCCCTGCGTCCGCGGCCTTCGTACAATCTAATTCCCGGTCGATGGGGTGTCAAGGAATCGCGGAAGATATCACGTAATCCACGAGATCGCGGAGAGAATCACGGTAGGCGCCGGCAGGGAGTTGTGCGATGCCGTCACGCGCCTTCTGGGCGTAGGAAAGGGTGATCGCCTCCAGATCGACGCTCTCGTTGAGGCCGTGGTCCTTGTCCACCAGGTCATCGGCCATCTGGAAGGCCAGCCCGAAGTGAAGGCCGACATCACCGAGGCAGCGTTGCAGGGGCTCCGGGGCATCGCAGAGCAGGGCCGCCGTGCGGCAGCACGCGGCGAAAAGCACCGCCGTCTTGTCCGTGGCGATTTCGACGTACTCCTCCAGCGCGAGAGGCTTGCCGGAGGCGGCCACCTCCTGGGCGACGATCTCCCCCATGCACATCGACTTCGTCGTGTCCAGGAAGATGTCCAGGAGCGAGAAACGCTTCGCATGCTCCACCCGTTTCAGCCCCGTGATTACAGAGAAGAAGTTCGTGTACAGGATGTCTCCGGCGAGCACCGCCACCCGGTTGCCGAATCGCTTGTTGAGGCTCACCTGGTGCCGGCGTGAATCCGCATTGTCGATGATGTCGTCGTGTACGAGAGAGGCGGCGTGCAGAATCTCCACCGCCCCGGCCAGGGCGATGAGGGACTCGGGGTCGGGAGGGTGCGCGACCGGGGACACCGCGTGCGCCGTGAGCAGCACGAGCGCGGGCCGGATCCGCTTACCGGGCACGGCGAAGGGGTGCTGGACGATCCGGTCGAGGATTCGCGCCTTTCCGCGGGCCGCGGCTGTCTGTGCTCCGACCTCCCGCATCAGCGACTGCAGCACGGTGTCGACCGCCCCCATCTCATGCGCCACGGGCGCGAAAATCGGTCCCAGGTCCATTCAAAACCCTCCGGGCGTCCTTCCAATGTGCAGATACGCCGTGCCGAATGTCAGGCGGTGCCAGGACACCGACTGGAGCCCCGCCTGCCGCATCAGGGATGCGAGCACCGGCGGAGCGGGGAAATGCCGTATGGAGTCGCCCAGGTAGAAGTACGTCGCGCCGTTGCGCGCAAAAAGGCGGGCCAGGCGCGGAAGCACGCCGCCGAGGTAGAACCCGTAGAGCGGGCGAAAGAGCGGGCGGGGGGCAAAGGTCATCTCCAATATCATGACCTGTCCACCGGGCGCGGTGACCCGGGCCATCTCGCGAAGTACGCGGAGCTTGTCCGGCATGTTGCGCATCCCGAAGGCCACCGCCGTCACGTCGAAGGAACGGTCCGGGAAGGGGAGCGCAAGCGCGTCGCCCTCGAGCAGCTCGATTCGCTCGGAAAGCCCCGCCACCCGGACCTTGCGCCTGCCCACCTCGAGCATTGGAGCGGCGAAATCGAGGCCCACGACCCGCACACCCGGGTGCCGCCGCGCCGCGGCGATGGCAAGATCGGCCGTTCCCGTCGCCACGTCGAGGAACCGCCGCGTGCGGGGGAAGCTCATCCTCCCGATTGCCACCGCGCGCCAGCCCACATCCCGCCGGAGGCTCAACAGGTGATTGAGGAAATCGTAGCGGCCGTGAACGGTGGTGAATATGTCCCGCACCACGCCTGTCTGGCCGGCGGCCGTCATCGCCGCCACCGGCGGGTAACGCCTCGGCTTCATTCGCGGGGACTATAGCACGCTCACCTTTGGGTGGAGAAGTGCGGCGCAGTCGCGGGGAAGGGCCCTTTTCGTTCGCCGGGGCGCCTCAGAGGCGGCTTGCTTGACGGCCGCAGGCCACGGTCGTAGGATATCGTGAGGTCGTCCATGAGCCCTGCGGACAAAGTACAGGCGCGGAAACGTGAGCGCGAGGTCGAGGAACGTCGGAGAGCAGGGCAGGCCGAGCGGCGTCGGGCGGGACTGGTTGAGCGCGAGCGAGCGTTCCGCCTCCAGCTTCTTGCCGATGTCGGCCGCCGCACGACGGCCATCCTTTCTCGCATCGAGCTGATGCGCAGCTCGGTGCAGATCATTCAAGAGACATTCCGGTACTTCATGGTGAACATCTTCCTCGTTGAGGGTGAAGACATCATCCTCCGCGCGAGCTCCATGCCCGAATTCCAGAGTCGCATCGACCACCTGCGGATGCGCATCGGCGGGGAGGGAATCAACGGCTGGGTGGCGAAATCCGGTGAGCCGCTGAATGTGCCGGACGTACGGGTGGACGCGCGCTACCGCTACGAGAAAGAGGTGGAGAAGCTGACGCGCTCAGAGCTCGCGGTCCCGATCCTCCTGAAGAGCGTGGTGATCGGCGTGCTGGATGCCCAGAGCGAGGCGAAGGCCGCTTTCAACGATCTGGACGTCTTCACCCTGCAGACCGTGGCGGGGCAACTGGCCGTCGCAATTGAGAACGCGCGCCTCTACGAGGAGCTGCAGAAAGAGCTCGCCATGCGGCGGCGCACCGAGCAGCTCCTGCGGGCTCTGCACGTCGCCGGTCTTGCCATGGAGATGGCAGCATCCCCCGACCAGGTTTTCGTCACCGTGGGGGAAGAGCTTGGCAAAGTGGGGCTGCTCTGCACCCTTCACCTGGCCAGCGAAGATCGAAGCCGGGTCTCGCTGGCCTTCGCCAGCCCCTTGCTCTTTCCGGACGGGCCTCCGTCGGGGTCGTCGCCCCTGGCAGAGAACAAGGTGTTCCAGGCTATCATGGGCGGCGCGCACGCCGTCTTCGAGCCGTCCGCGATCGTCGCGCCCCTGCTCTTCGAGGATCGGCTTCTCGGCTTCCTGACGGTGCTCTCTCCCGAGATCGGAGTCGACGACATCCCCGCCGTCCAGGTGTTCGCAAACGAGATCGCCGCGGCCTGGAGAAAGGCGCACCTCGTGGGGGAGCTGCGACGCAGCCTCCAGGATCTCCAGCGCACGCAGGAGCAGCTCATCCAGTCGCAGAAGATGGAGGCGGTAGGCCGTCTGGCAGGCGGGGTCGCGCACGACTTCAACAACCAGCTCACCGCGATCATGGGGTATGGGGACATCCTCCACGCGAGCCTTGCCGAGGGGGATGCCCGCCGGTCGGAGGTCGCGGAGATCCTCAGGGCGGCGGGCCGGGCCGCCGAGCTCACCCGGCAGCTCCTGGCGTTCAGCAGGAAGCAGGTGCTCCGTCCGCGGGTTGTCGACCTGAACGACCTCGTGAAAGAAATGCGGGGGATGCTGCAAAGGCTCATCGGCGAAAACATCCGCCTCCAGACCTTCTACGCCGAGGGTCCGCTGCGGGTGCGAGCCGATCCCGCGCAACTCGAGCAGGTGCTCATGAACCTCGCGGTGAACTCACGCGACGCGATGCCGGAAGGAGGCCTGCTGGAGATCGCCACGGAGACGGAGCCTGCACGTGCCGGGCAGCCGGGCGCTCTCTTCCATGCGGTGAGGGTGACGGACACGGGGACCGGCGGCATGAGCCCCGAGGTGCTGAACCGGCTCTTTGAGCCTTTTTTCACGACCAAGGAGCCAGGGCGCGGAACCGGCCTGGGTCTGTCCACGGCATACGGAATCGTCCAGCAAAGCGGCGGGCACATCACGTGCCGAAGCACCCCGGGCAATGGCACGACGTTCGTGATCCGTCTCCCCGCCACCGAGGAAGTTTCCGGCGAGGCCATCCGCGCACCAGGAATTGAAGTTTCGGCGGGAAGGGAGAAGATCCTCGTTGTGGAAGACGAGGACCAGGTCCGCGAGCTCGTTCGACGCATCCTGTCCAGTGCCGGTTATTCGGTCCTCACCGCCTCGACGGGTGAAGAGGGCCGCGATCTGATGAGCGCCCAGGATGACGTGCAGATGGTGATCACGGACCTCGTGCTGCCGGGCACCGTGAGCGGCATCGATATCGCCCGACGCACTCTTGCCGACGCACGCGGGATCCGCCTGCTGTGCATTTCCGGATATTCCGAGCAGCTCGTCTCGGGGGCATCGGCGCTCCTGTCCTCCGCGCCATTTCTGCAGAAGCCGTTCAGCGGCTCTGAGCTCCTGAAAAAAATACGCGCGCTCCTGGACGTGCCGGCCGCGCAGTAGCGGATGGCTACTTTCGTGCTTCGGCCGGCGCCTCTGATGGCGTGAACCACCACTTTTCCGCCCAAAGGGACAGGGTCCGCACTGCAAGCTCAAGGTCACGTCCCGCTTCAGTCAGCTCGTACTCCACTTTCACCGGGGACGTCGGCAGCACGCGGCGCTCG